>JAXDKH010000037.1:0-14608 GCA_034667185.1 Chloroflexia bacterium
CACATCGGCCTCCGGGATGCTGACCGCACCCTGGATGTGGCCCTGTTGGTAAGCCTCTGCCGCGCGCACGTCGACTATTAGTGGGCGCTTGGCCGGGTCGTCGTAGAGGGCCTTGAACTCCGCCAGGGGCATGCGAGGCGCAAGCTCCACGGTAGGCTCAGGGGTCAGCGAGGCCGCGTCGGTGGTGGGTAAAGTGTTTGGAGAGCTGCCGGAGTTGGTGGCAACAGCGCCCGTAGAGCCGTTGTTCTGGTTGTTGTTCAGCAGCAGGAATATCACCAGCACCAGGCCTACGACCAGCGCGCCGATGATGCCGCCCATGATGTACGGGAACGGATCGGTACGCTGAGGAGGCGGGGGCGGAGCTACATTGCGAGTGGTGCGGGGCCTCTGCGGACCGCCAGGACCACTGGGACCAACCGGCCGGCCTGCGCCTGAACCACCGTTGCCGGGCGGAGGCGCTGCCGGTCTCCCACTCGGACGCTCAGGCGGCCTGCCCTGGGACACGGAGCGTACCGGCATTCTTTCTCTTGGAGGTTGACTCATTAGGTGTGCTACTTTCCTCCCATGCTATGGTTTGGACGATAGACGATAGACGATAGGTGAACGAGCTAGGGCTTACTCGTCCGTCGTCTATCGTCCGCTTACTGCTTGGCCTGGGCGATGAAATCTTCCATCATGTTTTCGGGAATGGCCCCTACGCTGACGGCCTTCACCACGCCATCGGCCCCGATGAAGTATGACATCGGGATGCTGCCGGCCTGGTAGCGGAGCGCGAGCGCCTGGTCGTTGTCGTGGATGAAGGTCCAGCTGTAGGAGTTCTGCTTGAGGAACTCGCTCACGATCCCCGGATCGTCGCGAGGGGCCATTGAGACACCCAGGATGATCAAGTCGTCCTTGTGCTTGCTGTAGACCTTCTCCATCGAGGGCATCTCGGACCGGCAAGGAGGGCACCAGGTGCCCCAGAAGTTGATCCAGACCGGCTTGCCCTTCAGGCTAGCCAGCGATACCGTCTGCTGGGTCTTCGGGTCGGTCCACTGGAAGTTAGGCGGCACCGAGCCTTTGCTCAGCGCGCCACTCTGCGAGATGCTGGAGACGATAGGTACGTCTGTAACGCCTTCCGTGGGGCGCACGATTGTTTGCGGGGTACCACGTCCGATCACGATGAAGATCGCAACCGCAAAAACCACCAGCAGAGCCACTATCGAGCCGCCGAGGGCAAGCGCGCGTGCCGGGCTGCTAAAAAGGCCGGCGCGTTGAGGCTGATCTTCCTGGTCGTACTCTTCGCTTTGGTCGTCGCCGTCGTAGCCTTCATAACCCTGGTGACCTTCGTATGCCTGGTATTGCTCGGCGGCGTCGGAATCCTCGAGGTTTTCGGCGTCTACGGTCAAGGCCGCGGCTTCTGTAGCGGCCCCATTATATGCAGATACTGTCCTGATCCTGCGAACAGGCACGTGTGTCGAATTGCTCATACCCTTATACCTCTTGTCTACGACGGAGGCAGAAACACTGCACGGCAAACACAGACCAGCCGCGTACTGATAGTGTATCTAATCATACTATCCCTGTCAAACGTTACGCAAGAGGGTAACAGGTACTGTCGCGCCGAAACATTGGTCCTCTGCTAGGGACTTTATTCACTGCAGAGACGCAAAGGACGCGGAGGTTACGCTGAGATTGGGGTTGTTTAGGTGGGGCTAAGAGCAACATCTTCCTGTATAGTGTTGCCCCTGTTAGAACACCATCTACCCTGCGCAGCGTAACCTCTGCGCTCTCTGCGTCTCTGCGGTGAATATAATTTCAGCGGTTCGGTCTCTAGGGCTTGAGATAGGCTACAAGGCATGATGTGAGGGCTGGCCTTTACTTCTCGTCCTCGTTTACCCCTACAAGCTCAGGTTCCGGTTGGAGAGCCTCCGCCGAAACTACAGGTTCGCGCTTGACCAGGTCGAATACGTCACCTTCGCCCAATATGTGCAACTTCACCCCGAAGATAGAGGGCTTACCCTCCGGCCTGGATTCCGACAGGCTGGAGTAGGCAATGTCGCGGCCATCCACCACGTACACGCCACCTGAGCCTATCACCGTGAAACCTTCCTCGTCATGTACCAGGATAGCGGTATCCTCGTCTATGCCGATGCCCAGGTTAGCAGGGTTCTGGGCCACCGCACCCACCAGGCGGCCAATGCGGCCACGCTCGGCGAAGTGCGTGTCTATTACAACATCTGGCATAAGTCGCAGGCCAGGGGCCATGCCTATCGCGGAAATCTCCGTCGTTTGATAGCTGCCGCCCGATATGAGCATTGTGCCACTCATAGCGGCGGCCCCGGCGGACGTGCCCACTATCGTGCCACCGTTCGCGTAGATATCGTGCAGGCAGGTGAATATTGGCGAGTCGCCTATCTGGCTGGTTATGCGTAGCTGGTCGCCACCCGTGAAAAAGACAACCGACGACTTCATTACCTTCTCGACGTTCTTCGGGTCGTGGGCCTCCTCGCGGGTGCGTATATCCAGCACGTCAAATTTATTCAGGCCAAGCTCTTTGAACGCTTTCCTGTAGTCCTTAGCAAGTTCCTCCGGCTCGTGGGTGGCGACGGTTACGAGGATCAGCCCTTTGCCTTCCTTAGCCCGGCGCGCTACCTCCTCTAAAATGACGGTGTTACCCTCTTTCTGCTCATGTCCGCCAATGATTATGAGGGAGCCCCTAGGATGGTCGCTATTGCCATTGTTCCTACTCATACCTAACCTCCTGATTGCCCCCCGTAGTTGAAGTCATAACGCCCGGCACTACCCTTGCGCCAAGCTTTCGTATTCTGACCTTGCAAGTACCTTGCCGTTCTTCACCAGTTGCTTACCTCTGGCAATGAGATGCACTACCTCCAGGGACCGCTTCTTCAGCACGAGGATATCTGCGTCCATGCCTTCGTGTATGCGGCCCTTTTGCCTCAAGGCTAGCACAGTGGCTGTGTTGGCGGTGAAATGTGGAAGTACCTCCTCAATGGGCAATTTGTGTGCCTGTAAGCAGGAGGCGAAGTCTTCCAGCAGCCTGTTGGCAGGGGTGCTGGCATGGGCGTCGGAGGAGACGGTAAGTTGGGAAAGCGGCCCGTCGTTGTCGCGATAATAAGTGAGCCACTTGCCAAGGCCTGGCTCGACCACGTCAATGTCCACGAAGGCCCCCCGCTTGGCAAGGGCTATTGCGTCGTCTATGAGACCTTCGCTACGCTCGATGTGGGTGGGGTAGAGGTAGCGGGGCGGGATTTCGTATTCGTCCAGCAGCCGGTGGAGGATGTTGAGGCGGCCCTTGCCAGGCCCAGTATGAAAGTGGGTGACCCCCGCCTTGCCGCCCACCAGGCCGCCGGTGATGGCCTCGGACACTACCCGCGCCAGCTCGTGTACGCTTGGTTCGGGCGAACGGAAGTCCGAGAGAGCCAGCTCACCCACGCCTATAACCTTGTCTATGAGCACTATGTCATCTGTGACAGAGCCGGTTATAGTGCGCACGGGCACCTGGAAGCTGCCGGTGTAGACGTAAGTGGTGATGCCCTCCTGCTCAAGCTGGCGGGCCTTTGCAAGCAGCGATTGCAGGTTGCGGGTGGTGGCGTCGGTGCCCAGTATGCCGACCACGGTAGTGATGCCCGACTCCGCAATCTCGCTTACCTGCACTTCCGGGGTCCGGCTGGAAAAGCCTTCCTCGCCACCCGCGCCTGCAATGTGCTCGTGGGGGTCTATGAAGCCGGGCACGACGAGGCAGCCAGTAGCGTCCACGGCGGTGCACTCCAGCCCCGTAGCCGAGATCGCCACCGTATCGATATCACCAATGCGCGCGATCTTGTCGCCCACCACCAGCACCGTCTGCTTGCCCAGGCTCTCCGGCGCATATATTTCGCCATTCTCAACCAGGATGAACATTCCCACCGCTCCTGCATGGAAGGTCGCTATGGCACCTGAGGGCAAGTGCTATGCCAGGATGGTAGGTGATACGTGATACGTGCTGCTGTTGAAGTTACAGGACCCTACTTCCCCTTGTCATCCTGAGCTCAGCGAAGGATCAGGTGGGTAGGTGAGAGTCCTCAACACACGGGATGGTGGCGGCTGTAGGGCCAAAGATACTTCAACAGGCAGAGTCAAGCGCGGGTGGCTGATCCTTCGCTACACTCAGGACGACAGGGAGGGGCTTTGGTCCTCCTGTTCAATAGAGGGGTTAGCTACCACGGGCACGATGCATCGTGCCCCTACACACCAAACCTTATCTAACTTGGCGGGTACTTGGCGTCCTTGGCGTCTTGGCGGTTGCGTCTCTTACTATCGTCCATCGTCTATCGTCCACCGAGATATAGACATAAAGTACTAAAACTCTTGCCCGGCTGCTCATGCCTCGGTTATAATGTAACGCTGAATAGCTAATTTTAGTTGTCAGTTTTCGCTGTGAGGGCAATGTGGCCTGCTATTATTCCTAGCACCGCCGCTTGAGAACAGGGGGTTTACTCGTTTGGGAATGCTTGGTGACATGCTACGTGACGCGCGGGAGTCGAGGGGGGTCTCTCTCCCGGAAGCCGAGCGTGCCACGAAAATACGCCTGAAGTACCTGGCAGCCCTCGAAGATGAAAACATCTCCTCGCTGCCCAGTCCCGTATACGCTCGCGGCTTCCTGCGAAACTACGCCGTATACCTGGGCCTGGACGCCGACGAGGTGCTGGAGTTGTTCGAGGAGTCGCGCCAGCCTACCCGCGAGAGGATCAAGGCGGCACGTGGCGGCCCAGCGGCAAAACCGGCCACCAGGGAGCGCAAGAACGAACGAATCAGCATACAGCCCCTCAGCCCTGAGCCGATAGACACGCGGGTGCGCTACGGTAGCTCTTATATCGCGATCTCTCTGTTGGCGCTGCCTCTCATTATCGCCTTCTACTTCGTGTACAGCGCCTACGCAGGCGGTGGCAGCCGCTCGGCACCCATACCGGAAATAAGCCCCACGTCCCACAGCCTGGCCCACGCCACAGCCCAGATTGCCACCAATGTAGCGCTGAACAACCTGGGGCCGGACGCCGGGGCTTATAAAACCCCCACAACATATGTGCCCCTGGCGCCGGGCGTGGTGCCCACTAACACGCCTGTGACCCAGCCGATAACCGCTACAGGCTCGCTCACGACCACGCCAGGCACGGATGTTGCCGCCCAGCCTACCGCACCGATCCAGGCGAGCAACAGTATCGTGGCCGACGTGCAGATCACCACCAAGGATGCCTGGCTGCGCGTGCTCGTGGATGGGGTGCAGCGGTACAGCGGTACGCTCCCGGCGGGCACCACGCGCCAATGGACAGGCAAGAGCACTATCCAGATACGCACGGGACGAGGCGACGTGGTGAGGGTACACATAAACGGCGCGGACCGTGGCTTCATGGGCACGCCGAACAACCTGATTATCGAGAAGAAATGGAACAACAGCGGCACTGAGACGGTTGTTCAGAGATAGACGATGGACGATGGACGATGGACGATAGGAGGTGGTTCCTTCCAGCCATCGTCCATCGTCCATCGTCCATCGTCACCCTTAGGAGGATCAAATTGGCTGAGTCGTTTTCTTTTGATGTGGTGAGCGATTTTGATAAGCAGGAAGTGGTCAATACGGTGGACCAGACGATGCGCGAGGTGAACCAGCGCTACGACTTGAAGGACAGCAAGACGGAGATGGAGGTCGAAGCGACCAAGATCACGATTAGCACGGATAGCGAGTACCACCTGCAGGCGATCAAGGACATACTCCAGAGCCGCGCTATCAAGAGAGGGCTGTCGCTCAAGATATTCAAGTTCGGCAAGGTAGAGCCTACCAGCGGCGGGCGCTACCGGCAGGTGGTAGACCTGCAAAAGGGCATCAACGAAGACCTGGCACGCTCGATAACCAAGGACGTACGGAGCACCTTCCCCAAGGTGCAGTCGCAGGTGCAGGGTGACGCCCTCCGCATCACCTCCAGGAGCAAAGACGAGCTGCAGCGCGTCATACAGCACATTCGGGGCAAGGAAGCCGACCTGCCGGTGGCGCTACAGTTCACGAACTATAGATGAGATAAAGCCGCAAAGACGCAAAGAGCGCAAGGGACACAAGATGCTTCATGGTGAGACGGGACGACCTGTCTTGTTCTCCATGTGGTATCATTGAAGGATTGGTGTCCTTTGCGCTCTTTGCGTCTTTGCGGTTTATTCAATAAAACACCTTAGAAAGTAACCATGCCGAAATTCAACATAGTCACGCTGGGTTGCGAGAAGAACAACGTCGATAGCGAGGGGATGGGGTCGCTGCTGGTCGAGGCGGGATACGAGCAGAGCACCAGCGCCGAAGACTCGGACCTGTTGATCGTCAACACCTGCGCATTCTTGCAGGCAGCCGTGGACGAGTCGGTGGGCGAGCTAAAGGCGCTGGCCGAGAACAAGCGGGAGGGGCAGGTGCTCATCTCCGCCGGCTGCATGAGCGAGCGCTATGCCGCCGACGTGCCCACCTGGGTGCCTGGGGTGGACGGCACGATTTCAACCCGTGCCTGGCCTGAGATCGTGCCGTTCGTGGAGAAGCTGCGCGGGCAGGGGTCTCAGACCCTGGAAGCATCCAGGTCCGCCGGTGCGTCCCTGTTGACAGAGATTGCACCAGCCAGCATCGCGTGGGCACCTATCGCCCCGGTGCAGATGACGTCACAGTTGAAGCGGTTCCGCCGCAAGGCCAAGGGCCCTAGCGCCTACGTCAAGATTTCCGAGGGGTGCGATCACAAGTGCGCCTTCTGCATCATCCCTGCGATCAGGGGCAAGCACATTTCGAGGCCGGTCGAAGAGATCGCGGGTGAGGTAGCGGAGCTTGCCGAGCAGGGCGTGAAGGAAGTAGTGCTGATCGCGCAGGACAGCACATATTATGGCATCGACCTGGGCTACAAGGACGGGCTTGCGCGGCTGTTCGGGGCAATTACGGAGCAGGCCCCCGGCATCATGTGGGTGCGGCTCATGTACGCCTACCCAACGCAGGTCAGCCCCTCCACTATCGAGGCGATGTCGCGCTACCCGCAAGTCGCCAAATACATCGACATGCCACTGCAGCACGCCCACCCCGACATGCTGAAGAGGATGAAGCGCCCCAACGACGTGGAGCGCACCCGCCGCCTGATTGGCTCGCTGCGGGAGGCCATGCCCGGCATAGCCTTGCGCACTACCTTCATCGTGGGCTTCCCCGGCGAGACGGACGAGGAGTTCAGGACGCTGCTCGACTTTCTCGATGAGATGAAGTTCGACAACGTGGGCATGTTCACCTACTCGCCGGAGAAGGGCACTCCCGCCGCCGAGATGCCGGACCAGGTGCCGGAAAAGCTGAAGATGAAGCGCTACCGTGAAGCGATGCTGCGCCAGCAGAAGATAAGCGCCCAGAAGAACCGCCGCCTGGTGGGGCAGACGATGGACGTGCTACTCGATGGCGCGGGCACCGTGGAGGACGGCAAAGGTCGCGTGCTGCCCATCTATGCCGGGCGCACCTACCGCCAGGCCCCGGAGGTGGACGGCATGGTATTCGTCAAGCCTCCCAAGAGCGGCACGCTGGAGCAGGGCGCGGTGGTGAGGGTGAAGATCACCGAGAGCACCGAGTACGACCTGTGGGGTAAGACCGTCTAAGCAGAACGGAACCGCCAAGGACGCTAAGGATGTCACGTTTTTGTCAGTAGGGGCACGATGCACCGTGCCCCTTAGTCTTTCCGACCATATACAACAGAAGAGGTCCTGCTACAATATGTATCAGGTCGTCAGGCTTGTGAGGGTTTGTAGCAGAGCATCTACTTGTTGAGGAATTGTAGCAAAGCGGCTGGTGCATCCGTAACCATCCCGTCCACGCCGACATCCGCTAACGCCCGAACCTCCTGCGGATCGTCCACCGTGTAGACAAGGACGAGCTTTCCCATCTCATGGGCCTCGGCTACCTGTTCGGGGAATTGCAGGGGCGTGCGGTAGTAAGGGCAGAAGGCCTGCACGGTATCGTCGGGACGCACGAACTGGGTGGTATATGGCTCGAAGAGGTAGCCCAGGGGCAAAACGGGGTCCAGTGTGCGCAGCCGGCGGATGCACTCGTGGTCGAACGAGATGCACCAGATGTTCTCGGCTCCCCGCAGCCACATCTCGCCTATGAGGGCAACGACCTTCTCCTCCAGGCCGGGGTACATCTCCGGGTGCTTTATCTCGACTACCACGCCAACATTGGCGGGCACGCACAGGTCGAATACTTCTCTCAGCGTCGGTATCCTATCGTCGGTGTAACTTGCATCGAACTTGAAGCCTGCGTCCAGCCGCTGTAGCTCCTCCAACGTGAAGCTGCCCACCGGCCCGATACCGTTTGTGGTGCGGTCCACCGTCTCGTCATGGATGACCACCAATTCGCCATCGCGCGTCATCTGCACGTCAAGCTCCACCATGCGCATGCCAACATCAATAGCGTGCCGGAACGCGGCCATGGTGTTCTCCGGCACTTCAAGCGAGCCGCCACGATGGGCTATGAGCAGGGGAGTGTCGAGGTAAGGCAGGTTGGACGTGTTCATGAGGTGTTCTCCTGGCGCTGGAACCTTTCAGCTGAAATCCTTCATCGTCCAGCCCTCTCGGCGGGCGATTTCCTGCATTTTGGTACGGGCATTGATTACCACAGGGTTGCCGAACAGGCTGAGCACCTCGTGATCGGTGTGGTGGTCGGCGTAGGCGTAGGAACGGGTGAAATCGAGACCGTGGTCTTCGGCGAAGTGGCGGATGAGGATAGCTTTATAGCTGCCGAAGGGCCAATCGCCCACAATGCGCCCGGTGAGCCTGCCGTTGACCACTTCCATTTTGGCGGCTATCAGGTGATCGGCACCCACGTACTCCTTGAAAGGCTCCAGCAGAAAATCGAGGGAGCCACTCAGTAGCACCACCGCCTCGCCCTTCGCCTTGTGCTCCTTGATGGCTTCCAGCCCTGCCCGCGAAATGCACGGCTTGATGCCCGTCTCGAAGCAGTCCCCTGCCATCCTGCGCATCTTCTCATAGGGCTGCCCTGCTAAGTATGCGCGCTCACGTCTTATAGCCTCAAAGGGTGAGACGCGCTTCGGTAGGCTTGTAAGGATTAGCAGGGTAGTGCTCCAGAGTGCCTTCCAACGCAGCACCCCGTGCCTGAGCAAGTATCTGATGAAGATGCGCTCTGTAGTGGTGACGGGTACCAGTGTGCGGTCCACGTCAAAGACGGCAGCCACGAGAGTGGGCATTGCGGCACCGGGGTCTGGGCTTTCGGGGGTAGCTACGTCATTACCCTGTGTCATTGTTGGCCTTTCTATGGTGCTGTCGTACAGTTAATTAAAGAGGCACGGCAGGCACGATGCATCGCAACCCCTACGATCATATTCTCAACTCCGCAATCCGAAATCCCAATTCCCAAATCCGTCTCAAATCCTGAAGTACTCGCGGCTGTCCCACACGACCACTGCGCCTCTCAGGAGGGAATACAGCAGAGTGAACACGGCGAGCACGATACCTGCCACCTGGACGGGTGCCAGGTACGGATCGAGGACGCGAGCGTAATCAGAGCCAGGGGGAGCTACCTGGATGGAAAGCTGTATCAGCAGCCACACGAAGGTGACCACCTTGGCCCCGCCGTACAGCGCCCTGTGCAGCCGGGAGGCCGCCAGCCACACGCCGAGTCGAGACTGCATCATCGTTCTCTCACCGAACGCGGTTTTGCCCTTGGAGAGTGCCAGCGACCGCAACGCGTCCACCGTGAACGAGCGCAACAACATGATAAGTGGGAACCAGACCGACAGCATACCAATATGGGCGAACACCACCCAGTAAACGTTCTCTACGATGCGGTCGCCCGCTATGTCTACCACCGTCCCGGCATCGTTGACCTCCCCACGCGCCCTGGCGACCACGCCGTCAACCGCGTCTCCCATGATTACGATGAGCGTGAGCGCCACCGCCACCAAGGCCCAGGCAGGCTCTCCGGGCGCGCCTTCGTGCGGCAGGCTCAGATAGATGAAACCCACCGTAACGAACAGGAGCAGCACGCGTGCGACGGTGATCAGGTTAGCCATAGGCCTGCTTGCGGAATACGGGGGCTGTGCTCACTTCGCGCCCTTCATCGCCTTGATGGCGGCCTGGCCGTCGGGCCACACCGGCTGGAGGAGGAGCCACTGGTCGGGGTTGCGGCTGATATAGTGCTCAAAGCGGGCGAATATCTTGATCAGCAGGTTGCGTATGTCCTCCTCGTTGGAGGCGGAGCCCACCGGCTCTATAGGCTCGTCAAACACCACGCTGTAGCGTTTCCGGGGCAGCCGCGTGCAGAAGCTGGTCACAATAGTCGACTTCGTGCGCAGCGCCATCTTCGCCACGCCGGCGGCCATCACCGCCTCCTCACCGAAGAAGGGGATGGACACCCCATGCTCCTCCAGGTTGCGGTCCGCGATCACACCCAGCAGCTCGCCACGCCGGAGCAGCTTGATGCTCTCCTTCAGCGCAGCCAGGTTGAGGCTGTGTCCCTCCTCTTCGCTCACCAGCACCATCTGCAGGCCCCGTGCCGCACGTAGCTGGGTGATGAAGTCGGAGGCCCAGGCGGGCTTGAACTGGGCTATCAGCACGGTCAAAGGGAGGCCACGGCGCGAGATTACCTGCGTGATTTCATCAAAAGCGCCATAGTGCCCCGACACCAGGATAATTCCCTTGCCCTGCTCGTGCAACTCCACCACGCGCTGCCACCCCTTCTCGTCGAAGTCTACCATGCGGTCTATCTGCTCGTTGCTGAGGCTGGGAGCGCGACACAGGTCGAAATAGGCACGTACGAGGTTGCGGAACACGCCTCGCACGTTGCGCTTCAGCACGTCCCGTGGGACGGGGCCGAGCACGTGGTGCATGTTGTTGATCACGGCACGGCGCGACTTGTGAGCGATGCGCATGACAACGTCACCCAACCGGTCGGCTATCCAGTGTCCGATGATCGGGTGAACTAAGGCTATTAAGACGCGCAGCACGCCCATCATGCGCGTGCGGAAGTGACGAGGGCGTGCTGCGTCTACGGTGTCCGGTGTGGGCACTGACATTCGGTTGGCTTAGGGGTAAAGTTGCGGGTAAAGGCGAGGGTTACGCGCCGCCGTCTGCAGCATCGCCGTCGCCTGCGGTTAGCTGGCGGGCCTGCGCGATCCAATCCTCAACTGTGGCCTGGCCGCCGATCACACCCAGTTGCTCCGCAAGGCTCGCTGCATCGGCGTTCATCAGATCCTCAAAGCTACCTATACCGAGTGCCTGGAGGCGAGCTTCATAGGCAGGGCCAATACCGTTGATCTCGGTCAGCCTGGTGCCGGTTCCGCCCTCGTCGCCGCCACCATCGCCCGAGGCAGAATCTCCGCCGGCGCTCAGGTCGGTAGTGGCACCGGCCTCAGCGCCACCGGCACCGCCAGTAGCTGTGTCCTCGGCGGGCACATCTATCTCTACAGGGGTCTCCTCGAACTCGAAGCCCGAGTCGAGGTCGTCAAAATCGTCAAAGTCTTCGTCCTGACCCATCAGGCGGGAAACGACGAAGCCTATAGCGGCTAGAATAAGTCCTACCAGCAGCAGGCGTAGTAGCCAGCGAAGCATATTTTACATCCTCCTCGGTGAGTGGGTGTCGCGCGGCAGCGCGTTTGCATTATAGCCGAAGGCAAGTGACCCTACAAGGCATTAAGATGCAGCTATTGCCGGTTTTACTATGCCTGTAATTGCAACGTTGAAGGAGAGGCGTGGAAGCTGAATTATTGTCCCACATCCATTATACCAGCGCTTTCACAAATCAAGAACCACCTTGCGCCCGATTTTCAGCAAAGTCTTTCCTGGTATGCTGCTGCGACGTTCGGGTATTAGCTTGCGTGGAGGTGAGCACTCTTGGTGACCGAAGACGTAGAGGCGCGGGCACTATTTCCTGCCCTGGAAAGCACAAGTGTTGCCCATATAGCGAGACAGGTGCTGGGCAGAGAGACCCCTCAGGTTGCAGATTGGCGGATCGATCCGATCGAAGGGGGCATGGGCGCTGCCACGGGCGGTATATACAGGCTGGCGGGAAGCGCGCTGGATACCGGGTTGCGGCTGTCGTGGTCCGCAATACTAAAGATAGTGGCTCTGGACACTCCTGGAACTCAGGCGGCTTTCGAGGGCGAGGACCATCCCCTCTACTGGAAACGCGAGGTCCTGGCATACACGTCGGGCCTGCTGGACGATCTGCCGGGTGGTGTAAGCGCGCCGCGCTGCTACTGTGTCGTAGAGATTGATGGACGCACCGCCTGGCTCTGGCTGGAGGAGGTGAAGGATTCCGGCACTGGCATGTGGGGCCTTGAGCAGTACGCACAGGCCGCCGAGTGCCTGGGACGGTTCAACGGAGCTTACCTGGCCGGCCGCCCCATGCCAAAGTACCCGTGGCTGATCAAGACCGGCTCGCCACGCGGCCTGCTGGAGCACAACGCCTGGATACACGAGGTCATCGCGGACCCGCGTACCTGGCAGCACCCCATCATACGGGCGGCCTTCCCTCTGCCGGTACGGGAGCGCCTGTTGAAGCTGTGGGACGAGCGCGAGAGGCTGCTGAGGGGCATAGACCGAGTGCCACAGACTTTCGGCCACCTGGATGCATGGCGGAGAAATATGTTCGCCCAAGGTGATGCCGATGGCTCGGCGGGCCTCACGCTTATCGACTGGGCCTATCCGGGGCTGGCTGCGGTGGGCACCGATGCTGGAGACCTGTTCGGGGAGAGCTTTTGCCTGGCGGAGCTTGGCGACACTCCTCCCGCAATACTCGACCAGGCCATATTCGAGAGCTACGTTGCAGGTCTATGCGAGGCGGGTTGGAGAGGAGACGCTAAGATGGTGCGCTTCGCCTTCACTGCCTTTATCGCCCTCAAACACCTGTTCCTGGTCTTTGTGTCGTTGCGCGATGCCCCGGATGAGAGCCGTCAGGGGGTGTGGGAGCGTCTGTTTGGCCGCGCGTTCGAGGATTACGTGCAAAGGCAGGCGGTGCATCTCTATTACCTGCTGGAGCGGGCGGAGGAAGCACGAAGACTTGCGCCCCGCTAAGCGTTGGATGTTTCACGTGAAACAATCTGGATAGGATGTGCTACACGCAAGGAGAGATGTTTCACGTGAAACATCTCTCCCATGCCTAAGAAAAAGGACCCGGTATACCTTACCTGTTAGGCAGGTACATGGGCATCACTACGTGCAGGTAGCCGTCCTCGCCCACGGGCTTGACCACGGCGGGCGACTGGTAAGTCTTCGTTTCGAGCGCCACCTGTCCGGTATTGAGCACGTTCAGCACGTCGAGCAGGTACTTGCCATTGAGCGCGATCTGGCCGCCTTCGCCGTCTACCGTGCAATCTAGCTGGCTCACGTTGTCGCCCACCTCGGCAGCGTTGGCCGAGATAGTGACCACGCCGGGGGTGAGGTCGTTGCCCGGCTCCACCTGCAGACGCACGATGTTGGCCGAGTCCTTGGCGAACATGGAGGCGATGCGCACCGCCTTCACCAGGTCTGCAGTAGCCATAACCGTGCGTGTGCCCCAGTCGGCGGGTATGACGCGGTTGATATCCACGTAATTGCCGTCTACCAGGCGGGAGGTCACTTCCAGATTGTCGTGCCGGAAGAGTACCTGGTTGCGGTTGGGGGTGACCACGATGCTCACCGGCTCCGCTTCCTCACCCTCGTCGTCCGGCAGCGCTCTGGCAAGCTCTACCATGGAGCGGGCCGGGATGATCAGCTTGATCGAATGCTCCACTGGAGTACCTATTTGTACGACCTTGCGGGCCAGCCGGAAGCCGTCCGCCGCGGCCATGATCATCTCGCGACCTTCTATCTGCACGAACACACCCGAAAGCTGCGGGCGGCTGTCGTCCCCGGAAGCGGCGAAGGCCACCTGCCCGACCATCTCCTTCAGCAGGGGAGCAGGTATCCGGGCGATGGGCGTCTCCGTCACCTCGGGGATGATGGGGAACTCCTCAGCGGAGATGCCTTTGATGTTGGCCTCGTAGCGCGCGCACTTCAGGTTGAGGGTGCGCGTCTTCTCGTCCAGCGTCATGGAGATGCGGTCGTTAGGTAGGGAAGACACGAAGTCGATCAACAGCCTGGCCGGCACGGTGATCGCGCCTTCCTCTTCTACCTGGCAGCCGGTCCAGTGGGTGATGCCCACTTCCAGGTTGGTGGCGGTGAGCTTCAGCCTGCCGCCGTCGGTCTGCAACAAGATGTTGTTGAGCACGGGCAGGGTGGTCTTGTTAGCCACGGCCTTGCCCACGGTCTGGAGGCCTTTGTGCAGGTTCTCCTGCAAACACGATACCTTCATTGGTGCCCCTTCTCGATGAGTAGTGAGCACTGCGTATGGGCGAAGTGTAGTGACGCCCTCAACCGGTGCTCGGTGTCCTTTGGTCCTGGAGGGGATAGCCCTCCAACTTATACAGTGCGGCAATTATAGCATCTCAGGTACGACATCCCTAGCTTTGCACAATTTTGGCGTCCTTATCCACAAGACGCGCAGGATGCCTCCAAACCGCGCCCGGAGCAGCTCCAAACCCGCCCCATGGCTGGGCAACTCCATTTATACGACCTCCCTCCAGGCCGGGCCGCCGGCGCA
>JAXDKH010000038.1:0-3942 GCA_034667185.1 Chloroflexia bacterium
CCTTTCGACATAGACCAGATCGCCGAAGTCGTGGCGCGGTACAGTTCCTGAGCTGCGCAAGAGATGGAACCGACAAGACGCCAAGAACCCGCCAAGATGATTAAGGTTGGGAGAATAGAAAGGGGACCAGAGTACGATAGATGCACTCTGGTCCTTTTGCTATAATAACAATCCTTAACCTTGGCGTTCTTGGCGTCTTGGCGGTTCCATCTTCTTAGATTGAGGCGCTGCACCTGAGTAGGCTATAATAATAGCAGGCTCCGCGCGCCTTCCCATTTCCTACGCGGAGCTACACTCTGTACCCGAGCGTTCTTCAACATGAGCAATCGTTCCAGGCAGGCCGCATCCCCCAGGCGCGCCCGCCGGTCTCCACAATCCCAGCAGGTTGCCGCAAGGCCCGCAGCAGCGCTAATAGCCGCCGGTATATTGACGGCCCTGGTGCTCGCATATGTTGTGCTGCTTTTCGCGGCCCCAGGCGTGCTGCCACCTTTCATGCGTTGGGGGATTGGACCTACAGCACCTGCACCTTCTGCTGAGGGGCGTATCAGCTTCGTGCGTACGGTCGAGGGCCAGGTACCCAGCGTCTACGTGGTCAATCCGGATGGCACTAACCAGCAGCAACTTACCCGCGATATCGTCATCGACCAGACCTCATGGTCCCAGGACGGCAGGTACATAGTCGCACAGGCCCAGTTTAACAGGCTTGGGGCCATACTGAGGATCGAAGTAGGGCCGGACAATAAGCCCGTCGAGATCCTCAACCTCACGAACGGCGACACGGCAGAGAGCGTTTTTCCTGCGTGGTCGCCCGACGGCACCCAGATCGCTTTCCAGTCGAAACGGGGTGGTGGCGACTGGCAAATTCACGTCATGAAGGCCGACGGCTCCGACAAGCGCATGGTCACAGATGGTAAAGGGCTCGCCAGGTCTCCCGTCTGGTCGCCCGATGGTAAGACCCTCGCGTATATGTTGAGCGATGGTAAAAGCTCATCAAGCGAGATTTACGTCGTTCCAGCGTCCGGTGGGGCGGCAAAGGCGATAACCTCCAACGGGTCTGTGAAATCGAATCCTCTTTGGACGCATGACGGCCAGTCGATTGCCTTCATCCAGGGTAGCGGCGACCGCGATAACACAATTGCTGTTGTATCCGTGGCCGGCGGGCAGCCGAGAGGCATCACGGAACCAGGGGCCATCAAGGGCCTCCAACTGTCACCGACAGAGTCCAGGCTCGCTTATTATAGGATACTTACCGAATCGCAAGGCACCGACATTCTCACGGTGTCGTTGGACGGCGGTAGCCCCACCGTAGTCACTCCAGACAGTCCCGACGACTACCTCCCGGCCTGGTCGCCCGACGGCAAGAGGCTCACCTGGATGAGCAGTCGCCCTGAGAATACTTCGGCAGGATACAAGATAGTAGTAGGTAACATTGACGGTTCCGGCGTAAAGGTCATCACTCCCGGCCCCGGCTCGGATTTTCAGCCCCAGTGGGCTTCACCAGCAAAGTAGGATAAGATGCCGCAGACTCAAACCAGGCGACTTGCTTTCAACGCCGTGCTGCTCGTCATGGCCGTATTGCTCCTGTGGGGTTGCAGCGACCTCCCCGTGAACGGCCAGGCCACGCCAACCACTGTTGCCGCGGCTCCTACTAGGACGCCCCGCCCAACGCGTGTTGCGCCCACCCCCACCGATGAGGTGATAATTGAAGAGCCTACCCAAACCCCCGAGGAACAGCCTGCTCCCACGCGTACCCCGCGTAAGGGGCTGGGCGGTGGTGGCAACCAGACACCTACCCAAGTAGCGCCAACTCGGACGCGTACTACTCGCCCGACAACGACCGCCGAGGCCAATGCGGCTACCCCTATCGCTACTCTCATGCCCTCCGCCGACCGCCTGGATATCTTCCAGCAGGTCTGGGAAACGGTACACGACAACTACCTCTATGAGGACTTCCACGGTGCCGACTGGGATGCGTTGCGGACTGAGTACGAGCAAAAGGTGAAGGACGTCACCACCGCCGAGGACTTCTACGCAACCGTTGACGACATGATCACTGCGCTGGGCGACGACCACTCCCGTTATCTTTCGCCCTGGGCCGCCCGTGAAGAAGACGACCTCATGAATGGGAACACCAGCTACGTGGGTGTCGGCATCTTCAGCAGGTACACGGAGAATGAGATCCAGGTGGTCTACGTATTCCCCGGCAGCCCTGCCGAGGAAGGTGGCATTCAGCGCCGAGACGTTATTACGGCAGTGGACGGCACGCCCATCACGCCGGAGGACGAGGACCTGAGCCGGATCCGTGGACCGGAAGGCAGCAAAGTGACACTGACCGTGCGCTCGCCCGGTGAGGATCCGCGTGATATCGAACTGGTCAGGAGGCCCATCAAGGGCAAGGTCGTGCCCATCAGCCGCAGGCTCGAAGTCGATCCATCAGTGGGGTACATGGTAATTCCGAGTTTCGACCCTACGGATATGGATGAGCAAGTGGACGCTGAACTCACAACGCTGCTGAAGGGCGACGAGCCTCTGAAGGGCCTGATTATCGACCTGCGCGGGAACGGTGGCGGCCTGCTCGATACGATGGAGCACATTGTAGGACAGTTCCAGACCGGGCAGACCGGCATCTACGCGTCTCGGGGCCAGGACCGCAAGATGATCCCGCCCAGAGGTTCGCACTACCAGCAGCTAAAAAATATACCGTTGGTGATCCTGGTGGACGGTGGCTCTGAGAGCGCCTCGGAGATGATGACGGGTGCTTTGCAGTACGCCGGGCGCGCTAAGGTCGTAGGCGTGCCGAGCGCGGGCAACACTGAAACGGTCTATCCCTACGATTTCGACGACGGGTCGAGGCTGTGGCTCGCCGAAGAAGGCTTCCAGCTACCCGACGGCTCCACGCTTGAGGGTACAGGCGTCATACCCGATGCGCAGATTGATGTAGATTGGACCCAGTACTCCGAGCGAGACGACCCGCACATCCTCAAGGCGATTGAGTTGCTAAAGAACTTCCAGTAGGAGCGTTCGCATCAATCATCTGCGACACTGCTAATCTAACGAGGAGCACACGAAGTGTACGGACCCGGCGAAGACCCGTTTGCAGACGTTCCACAGGTGGACCCAAAGGCTGTGCA
Organism: Chloroflexia bacterium; assembly: GCA_034667185.1. Lineage (GTDB taxonomy): Bacteria > Chloroflexota > Chloroflexia > QHBQ01 > JADMIH01 > JADMIH01. Next base: position 3,132 of record JAXDKH010000038.1, read on the forward strand.
GGAGCATTTGGAGCGCGGCGAGGTAGACCTGCTCGACGTGCGCGAACCCGACGAGTGGAACCTGGGGCATATAGAGGGCGCGAAGTGGATACCGATGGGACACTTGCAGGCGCGCTGGCGCGAGTTAGACCCGGCGCGGAAGCTGGTGGTGGTATGCCTTAGCGGTAGCCGGTCCAACTATGTCGCCGCCATGCTCCGGCAAGTGGGCATCGATGCAGCCAACCTGGAGGGCGGCATGCTGGCCTGGCAGGCGGAGAAATTGCCCATCACGTCACCCGGCATAGTGGGCACGCACTAGGCAGATTCGGTAAGTTTTCCACATAAACAACACAAAACCAGGCGTAAAGCTGGTATAATTAAGGCAGACGAGAGCGCAGCAGGCCGTCAGGCTGTAGTCTGCGGCTTGCTTCTGTTACACAGGGCGTTTAGGAGAGCGCAACCCGCTGCTCTCTGGTACGTCTTCTACTTAGGGTGCCGCTTTGGCACCTGCCCATCCGCCCATTGTTGTGCGTCCGGCGCATGTCGCGCGGCTTGTTGTCGCGCCCAGGAACCTTGTAGTTTTCGAGGTAAGTAGACATAAATATGGCAGTTTCTCTCATACGACGAAAAAAGCAGGCCCTATCCATGCTCGCTTGCGCGCTGCTCCTGGTAGCTGGCATAGGTCCTGCGCAGCGGCCCGCCCGCGCCCAGACTCTCGTGGACCCCGCTGGTTCCGGCATCACGCTTTCGCCTCTTGTGGCCCATAACAACAGCGAGCTGTTTGGCATGGTAGCGCGCGATCCCTTTTATGAGTTCAACAGCGACACGGTGA
>JAXDKH010000039.1:0-8030 GCA_034667185.1 Chloroflexia bacterium
TCAGAGAAGATGGTTGGTCACGCCTGATGACTGCCCTCCAAGTAGGTATAGAGAGGCGTAATCGCAGATCGGCTGGCGAAGATTCACGTAGCCAGCACACTGTCGCCACCATCCCTGAGCTTGAGATGGTTCTCATTGAATCTGGACCCTTTCTGATGGGGAGTACTGATGAGCAAGTAGATGCATGGAAGGCGGTCGTCAAACAGGCCATCGAATCAGGCACGTATGAGTCTAGCATTGAGATGGCTTGGGAGGAATTGTGGGCCATCTATGAAGTATGGTTGGAGGCGGAGCGAGGGCAACACTCCGTTGAACTGACCAACTACTTAATAGGCAAATACCCCGTGACGAACGCCCAGTTTGAGTTGTTCATTCAGGATGACGGATATAAATCTCGTCAGCTGTGGACGGAGAGTGGTTGGGCTTGGATTCGGGGAGAAGGAGAAGGACACGACCGCCCAAAGCCGCGTAGAAATTTGCCAGCCTATTGGCATCATCCTACTTTAGGACATGCTAACCGTAATGCTCCTGTAGTCGGAATTACTTGGTACGAGGCGGCAGCTTACTGTCAGTGGCTACGGATGAAAACTAATCTGCCCTATCGCTTACCTAGCGAAGCAGAATGGGAGAAAGCAGCACGCGGCACCGATGGACGTGTGTGGCCTTGGGGTAACCAGATGACCCAGAAATTGTTGGCATCAGTGATCTCTACACACCGCATTATCAACCCTGTTGGATATACTTCGGAAGGTAATAGCCCCTACGGTGTATCTGAAATGTTGGGTATGTGGCAATGGTGCTCTACTGCCTGGGGGTCAAATTTTGTTCTATCTGAGTATCCATACCCATACATGCGGGACGAGCGAGAGAATCTAGAGGGCTCTAAGTATAGGCACCTACGCGGAGGGAATTGGAGTTTTTATGTTGAAGTATTGCCACGCTGTGCGTTTCGCCACTGGGATATGGCCGACAACTGGTACTATCTTATCGGGTTCCGTGTCGCCTGTGACGCTCCCGATAGTATTTCTAAACATCCAATGGGAAAAGTTCCTGTCTTGTCGGAACCAACATCACGCTGAGTACTGTGAGCCTTCTAAGCTTAAGGAGAAAGCTAATGCATACCAGTTTTCTGTCACCAACTGAATTACAGCTAGCTAACGATATCCTGGTTTGGGCAAAGGAAAGTCTAGCCTCCGAGAACGAGAATCTGAAGCGACCTCGTGGAAACCAGGTAGTATGCCCCTTTGTAGGACCATCCATCGAGAACGATTCCTTCTACTTCACATTTCACCCGGAGGTCACACAGCACGCTGAACACCTGATCGAGGAGATCATGATTGGGTATATACCTGAATTCCTTAGATTATGGCCCTTTGAGCCTAGTGACAAGCTGAAAAAGGCGCTGCTCGTGGTCTTCCCGAATGTCCCCGATAAGCAAACTCGTGTGCTTGACCAAGCGCACACCAATATCAAGAGCCGGTTCGTTGAAGCAGGCTTGATGGTTGGCCAATTTCACAAAAACTGTGACGTACCCAGCGTGTACAACCGGACATTGCTAGTATCCCGTTCACCGATCCCTCTTATGGCCATCAGGCAGATGGCCATACACGATATTCTCTTCCTGGGAGAAAATGAAGACTGGTTCCAGGCATACAATGTCCAGTACGGTCACAAGTTCAATGATCCAGATAAGCTTGAGAGCTTTAACGCCCATCTACTTGAATACTACGTGAGAGCTAAGGCACGGTTCAGCCGCTAATATGGTTGTGTGGAGTCCCCCTGAGGAATCCTGACCCTGGCTGAGGACTCCATATTCTCGTGGTAGTAAAACACTATCTTCCACAGGTAGATTGCCGCTTGGGGCTAGATAATCTCGCTGTTATTGAGCGAACCATTTCCTCTTCTTAGACGCCAGACTGTATCCTGCCTGTTTCCAGCCCCTTCACAAGATAGCTGATGGAATGTTATATCGCCTATGCGTCAGCAAGACACGAGGACCTAATACTAAGTCTCAGGACTGGAATGTCAGTATGTAAACCCAATTGGTCCAGTTGCTGAGGGCATTTTGGGCTCTGCATCCGCTCCGAAACAAGACGCACCTACCCTTGACACTCCCGCGCCACCTCGTGTACACTCACAACAACCAAATAAAAATCGAGAGTGGTAGCGAGAGAACTGGCTCTGAGACCTACCCGGCAACCGGCAACAGCGCGGTGCCCCACCCAGCCCCATGGGGAAGGATTTGGCCGTCCGGCAAGTTTCAAGCCTCTCCGCGTAGAGGCCTTTTTGTTTAAGTTCTGAGTTCTGAGTACCAAGTGCCGAGTAGGCACCTGAGTTGCTCGGAATTCGATACTCGGAACTCGGTATTGGAGTAAAACATGTCAGGTAACGGAGTTACGGCGGCGAAGAGCAATCACCCGTTCCTTGTGCGGTTGCGCGAAGGGCGGCCCATCGTGTGCGACGGGGCTATGGGCACGATGCTCTACTCTATGGGCGCACCCGCCAATAGCTGCTTCGATGAGATCAACCTGACGCAGCCCGACCTCGTACGCAAGGTGCATGAGGCCTACATCAAGGCAGGCGCGGAGATCGTCGAGACCAACACCTACGGGGCCAACCGCCTCAAGCTAGCGGGCTACGACCTGGCGGACCAGGTGGGGCAGATCAACAAGCGAGGTGCGAGGCTGGCCCGCGAGGTGCGAGAGGTAAGCGGTCTGCCCGTTATGGTAGCGGGTGCCGTGGGACCGCTGGGCAAGCCACTCAAGCCTGTGGGCCTTATTCCCGCGCTGGAGGCCCGCACGGTCTTCCGCGAGCAGATAGAGGCGCTGCTGGAGGGTGGGGTAGATCTCATTATCCTGGAGACGATACCTGATCTGGAGGAGATGCGCCAGGCCCTCATCGCCGCCCACGAGGCCTGCGACCTGCCCGTTGTCGCCCAGATGACCTTCGATGGCGACGGACGCACGCAGGTGGGCAACACCCCCGCTGAGGTGGCAAAGGCGCTGGCAGAGCTTGGTGCCGACGTGATAGGCGCTAACTGCTCCACGGGCCCCCAGCGCATGTCGCGGGTCATTTCAGAGATGTCCGCCGTGGTGAGCACACCCCTCTCCGCCCAACCCAACGCGGGCTGGCCGGAGATGGTAGGCGACCGCATCGTCTACGTCTCCACTCCCGACTACGTGGCGAGTTTCGCCTCCCGCATGATGGCAGCGGGCGCGCGCATCCTGGGTGGTTGTTGCGGCACGACCCCCGCCCATATCCAGGCAATCGCCGCCACGGTGAAGGAGCTTGACGCTACCGGGCAGACAAACGACGCCATCACGCAGCAACCCGTCGAGCAGGTGCGCATATCCGAACCCGAACCTCCCATGCTCCGCGAAGCCGCACCCCTCGAACTCAGCGACGAGAAGGCTTCGGTGCACTCCGAGGTGGGGTCGTTCGGGTGGAAGCTGGGCAAAGAGTTCGTGGTCAGCATCGAGCTAGCCCCACCGCGTGGCGTGAATCCCTCCAAGCTGCTGGCCGGCGCGCAGATGCTGAAGGACAAGGGGGTTGACGCGATCAACGTCACCGACTCCGCCCTCGGACGCGCCTCTATGAGCGCCCTCGCCGTGAGCTACCTGGTGCAGCAGCAAGCCCACATGGGCGTGATCGTGCACTTCACCACCCGCGACCGCACACTTATGGGCATTCAGGCCGAGCTGCTGGGTGCCCACGCCATGGGCCTGCGCCACATCCTCGCTCTCACCGGTGACGCGCCCAACCCGGTGGACCGCCTCGGCTCGTCCGCCGTGTTCGACATCGACGCGATTGGCCTCATCAAGCTGCTCACCCGCCTCAACAACGGCGTAGACCTGGCCGATAACAGCATCGGTGGCACCACTGACTTCCTTATCGGCTGCGCCTTCAATCCCACTGCCCGCGACCTGCCCCTCGAAATCGACCGTCTGGGACAGAAGCTGGAGGCAGGCGCGCACTTCGTCATGACCCAGCCCGTTTACGACCTGGCGCTTGTGGAGCGCACCCTCGACAGCGTCAAGGCCTTCAATGCAAAGGTGCTGCTGGGCATACTACCCCTGCAAAGCTTCCGCCACGCCGAGTTCCTCCACAACGAAGTGCCCGGCATAGTCATCCCCGAGTTCGTTCTCAAGCGCATGGAAGAGGCCGGGGCCAACGGCAGGCAGGCGGGCGTCGAAATGGCCCAGGAGATCCTCCAGTACGCCTATAGCCGCTACGCCGGGGCCTATCTAATGCCTTCCTTCGGCCGCTACGAGCTATGCGCAAGCGTGCTGGACGTGCTGCCTGAGTTCGCGCCTGTGGGGGCTGAAACTTAGGTCTGAAACGTGAAACGGGAAACGTGATGCGGCCCCTCCTCTCACGTGGAATCACGCTCCCCTTTGTCATTCCGAGCCCTTCGGCTACGCTCAGGGTAAACTCCGCGAAGAATCTCGCCCTCCAGCAACCAAATACCCCTCGACACGGGCACCTTACAGCCCCACACATTTTGTGACGTTTTTTGTGACACTCGTTACGGCAAAACAGTCGCTATACTAGCGATAGTTGTAGTTCCTGGCATCCCCCCTCAGAAGCAACGCCGGTCCCAGCAACGCCCAGGTCCTTCCCGTGAGGGACTCTATATCTATGCAGGCGCGCACTAGGACCTGTCTGCGCGTTCCTCGCTACTCCCGGAAGGAGATAAGGCAATGCCACCACTTGAAGGCATAGACGTATCCAATCACAACGGAATCATCGAATGGCAAAAAGTCAAAAACGCAGGTATCTCGTTCGCCTTCATCAAGGCCACCGAGGGGGATGCCTACATCGACCGCTTCTTTGGCACCAACATGGCACGGTGTCGCGCGGCGGGCATCGTTCCTGGGCCATATCACTTCTATCACCACGACATCGACCCCAAGGCCCAGGCCGAGCACTTCCTCCACGTTATCGGGCAGGTGCACAAGGGTGACATCCCTCCTGCATTAGACGTGGAAGCGCCCGGTGATGGCGGCGGGCGTATCACCTACCCGGCGGCCCAAATCGTCAGCCGTATCAAGACATTCCTCGATACTGTACATGCGGCCACCGGCCTTAACTGTGTCATATACACTTACCAGTACGTCTGGAGGGATCTCCTCAAAGACAGCAACGCCTTCGCAAACACCAACCCACTCTGGATAGCCAGGTATGGCGTGAACTCGCCCGCGCTCCTGGGCGGGTGGCAAAAGTACACCTTCTGGCAGTACACCGATAGCGGCAACGTGGCCGGCGTGGGCCATGTGGACCGCGACCAATTCAATGGAGACATGGCAGCCTTCAGACTCTTCGTAGGAGATCCTCCGGCGGTAGACCCTGTACGCAGGTTTCCCGCTCCCTTCCAGGAATTCATCCTGTACGGCGAGTTCCGCAAGTTCTTCGAGGCACATGGCGACGTTGCCGCGTTCGGCAACCCGATTACCAACACCAGGCAGGAGTTGATCGGCGGAATTGTGTACCCGTACGTGCAGTGGTTCGAGAGGGCTCGTATGGAATGGCACCCCGAACCCAACCTGAATAAGGTCTTACTGGGCCTTGTAGGGGTGGAGGCATTGGCGGCTAAAGGCAGGCAGCCCCAACCCAACATGCCTATATCCCCACGCTTCGCCAACTTCTACGCGGCCAACGGTGGCGTTGATATATTCGGTTTGCCCATAGAGCCGGAGGTTACCGAGGCGTTCAATGGAGTGAACTTGCCGGTGCAGTACTTCGAGCGTGCCCGCCTTGAGTTCAATCCTCAGACTAACGCGGTATCGCGTGGCCTTGTAGGTGCCGAAGCCAAGGCCGCGCGGCCCCTCACAGTGCCCCCGGACGCGCCGTAGATCAGAAACGTGAAACGTGATGCGACAGTAGGAACGCAAGTGCAAATCACGAACCAAGTTTCACATGTGTCATTACGTTTCACGTTTCACGTTTCTGAACCGCCCAGTCCACAGCCCGCGCAATCAGCCGCCCATGCCCGGCATACATGCCTTGGGGCAACTCGTCCAGCGCGAAATAGCGCGCCTCCGATACCTCAGCACTCGGCCTGAAGCGTTCAAGCCCCTCGCCGTCGGCCAGGTGGCACGCGAATATTGTATCGACGCGTCTGCGCGCCGGGTGCGCCGCTGCCGACAACAGCCTGTCCACCTCGATCTTCATGCCCGTTTCCTCTTGCAGCTCTCGCACCAGGCATCGCTCCAGGCTCTCCCCAGACTTGAGGCTGCCCCCTGGCAGGCCCCACGGCTTGTCCCGCCTGTAGGTATGCTTGAAGAGGAGCACTCGCCCTTCCTCGTCTTGTATCAGCGCTATTACGCCGACCGTGAACTTGGCGTTGAACAGCCAAACCAACGTGTTGCGCAGCCGCCGGTTGAGGGGCAGCCGGTCCCAGATACCCGTTATGAGCTGGTCCAACTCTATGCCCTACGTCCCGCTATCCAGCACAACATCGCCCGTCTTCGCATCGAAGATGACGAATAGCTGCGTGGCAGGGTCCGTGCTGAACAATTCGTAAGCCAACTGGGGTGAGGGTCCACCCGCTTCCGGTGTAGGCAGCGGCCCGATTCCCAGGGCCTCCGGCGCGAACAGGGCGATTCCGGGGCTTGTGCCTGCCGCCCGCTCTCCCGCCGCCTGCGCTATAGCGCTCGAGTCCGCCAGGCTCTTCAGGTCCAGGGTAGACAGGTCCAGGGCTGCCGCACCCGGCGATCCGAAGTTCGCAAGCACTTCATCGGGCACCTGGTTCTCCGCGGTCAGGTCTACTGTCGTCCCGTCGAGGCTGAAGGCCATCGCTCGCTTCTGGGAAGGCGAGACGGCTATCAGGGTCCAGTTACGGCCCATGCCGCCGGGGGTCGGAGCGTGCACATTGGGGTCTCCCAACGAGGTGCCCAGCAGTATCTTCTCCTGCGCGGGCTTTGAGTTTACCAGCATTGCGAGTCGCGCGTCCGGCATCTCTTTCAATGCTTTGCCCCTCAGGGCCTCCAGAGCCTGCAGGGCGGTAACCGCATCGCCCGTGCTGGTAGCGGTGACAGGCGTGGCGGTGGGTACCGTGTCCGCGACGCTCGTGGGCACTACCATCGTCGCTGCGTCCACGATGGTGCCTGTGGGCGTGACTGGCGTGCCCTCGGCCGGCATAACTGCGGTGGCCTCCGGGAGCGGCATTCGTGTTGGCTCCAGGTCACCTCCAGGGGTCGCAGTCCCGCCTGTGGTCGCAGTGCCGCTAGCCTCCGTTGTACCTCCGCTTTGAGGCTGCTTGCGCGCCGGGGCAGCCGTCGAGGTCGGCGTTGCCGGTGCAGGGCTGTTGTCACATCCCGCCAGGACAAGCAGCCCGATCAGCAAGAACACAGGTACTGTAGCACGTAACTTCAATACACCCTCCTAAACTACTTTCTCCACCACCTGCGCCCCATTCAGGGCCATGTGGTACAGGAATACAGAATGCAGCAGGTCGCCGTCGTGGGGCAGCGCGCTTATCTGCCTGGCCGTCTCAACCGGCAAGTCGTAAGTCTGTACGCACTCCACCGGCACGATCACGTTCACGCGCCTGTCAACCTCGTTGCCGCGCAGCTTGAGGTACATTACCGCCTGGTGGGCGCACAGGTCCGTGCAATCGCCCACCACAATGAACGTGTCCACATCGTGATGCTCGTCCAACCATTCGCTAAAGCCATTGCCGAGCGCGGGATGTATTGAGTTCTTAAGGAATACCCTGTAACTGTCCGAGAACGGCAGCTCCCGCAACGCGTCCACCGTCTCTGCTTCCTTCGTGTCCCTGATGCCATGCGGCCCATACTGCTCGAACTCCGCAGCATCGTGCGTGTGGTGCTCCTGGGGCAGCAAGAAATGCCTCACCCCCAGCTCGTGCGCCCTCTTAAACAGCCGCGCAATCGGCTCCACAATCCCTGCAATGCGCGGCGACGACAACCGCCCCTCGTAGCAAAAGCCCACGATCACATCCACGCACACCACCGCCACCCGCTCCGGGCTGATACCCTCACCTTGCAAGTAAGATTGCAGGTCTAACG
>JAXDKH010000040.1:0-3570 GCA_034667185.1 Chloroflexia bacterium
CCCGAGGGTTTGAACACCAGTATCATTATGAGCACGCCGAAAACTACGGCCTGGGTCCAGCGGGTCTCCAGGAACGTGTCGCTCATGGCTTCTACCATGCCGATAACAAATCCGCCTAGCATGGCCCCCGGAATGTTACCTATGCCACCTAGCACGGCTGCGGTGAAGGCTTTAAGTCCTATCACGAACCCAATCGTGAATTGCACCCCTTTGATGAACATGCCGTAGAGTATGGCCCCGGCACCCGCCAGTGCAGCGCCAATGAAGAAGGTGAGGGCGATGGTCCGGTTGATGTTGATGCCCATAAGCTGGGCGGTAGTCTGGTCTTGGGCAGTGGCGCGCATCGCCTTCCCCAGCTTTGTACGTTGGACGAAGAGGGTCAGCAACACCATGAACGTAATACTGATTACGAATATGATAATGGCCTTCCAGCGGACGATGAGGAATTGCTCGCCCACAGGTATGCGAATAAATGCTTCGGGTATGATATCTGGGAACGTGATATTGCTGGGCCCCTTCCACACCTGGCCTATGTTCTGCAAGATGTAGGAGACACCAAGCGCCGAGATGAGCGGCGCCAGCTTGGGGGCGTTTCTTAACGGTCTATATGCGAAGCGCTCTATGACCACACCGATGAGGCCCGTGACGGTCATGGTGAATATGAACGTCAGTAGGAGGACGATGACAAGCATCACGGGGTCTTGTAGGGCTGGGTGCTTACTGTCGATGCCGAAGACGCCCACGAAGGTGAGTGCTGTGAAGGCCCCCAGCATGAAGATGTCGCCGTGGGCGAAGTTGATTAGCTCGATGATGCCGTACACCATCGTATAGCCAAGTGCGATGAGGGCATAAACGGAGCCACGGGAAATCCCGTTGATGATCTGCTGCAAGAACTCCGCGAGAGAAGGCAAGTCCATCTGCTCTCCAAACGCTCAACTAGGTGGAGGGCCGTTCGGGGAAAGTCCCCGAACGGCCCCGTATTTCCGTGTCAGTTAAGAATTACTTCTCACCGAAGCGGATCTGGTCGACGAAGACCCAGGCGAGTTTGCCCGCGGCGTCCTTGTCGGCCTTGTAGAAGCTAATCACCTTGTTGGTGGTGTCGCCGTTCTCATCAAAGCTGGTGGTACCGAGCACGCCCTTGAAGTCCTTCGTGGTGCGAAGAGCTGCGCAGACGGCGTCGCGGCTGGGCTCGGTGGCGCGGGTGATAGCATCGATGGCGATGCTGGCAACCTCGTAGCCGGGGCCGGAGTAGGCACCCAGTTCTTCCTTGAAGCCTGCCGCCTTGTAGTCGGCGATGAACTGCTTGGCTTCAGCCAGGGTCTCGACGTTCACAGCGGCTACTGTGGAGTAGCTGCCGACTGCATCCTCGCCCGCGACGTTCAGGAACTCAGCGTCCTGGATACCGTCGCCGCCCATCAAGGGCACGTCGAGGCCGGCGGACTTCATGGCCTTACGGGCCAGGGGGATGTTGTTCGAGGAAGTACCACCGTAGTAGACGAGGTCAGGGGCTGCGGCGGCAACCTTGGTCATGATGGAGCTAAAGTCCGTCGTGCCCTTCGGTACACCGTCGTGCCCGAGGGACGTCCCGCCAAGCTCCTTGAAGCGACGCTCGAAGTTGTCAGCGATGCCCTTGCCGTAGGTCTCGGTGTCGTCGAGGACGTAGACCTTGGTCAGCTTGAGCTGGGTATAGGCGTAGTCAGCGGCGGCGGGACCCTGGATGTCGTCGGTAGCGGCAACGCGGAAGTAGGTCACCTTACCGGTGGGGCGATAATCCTTGGTCTTGCCGTACTCAGGCTTGGTCAGCGTTTCGTTGGTGTTCGAGGGGCTGAGCTGGCAGAGGCCGGCTGTATTCAGCTTGGGCATCATGGCCTGAGCGTTGGAGCTGTTGAAAGGACCAAGCACCGCGAGTACCGCAGGATCCGAGATGAACGAGTCGGCGTTCTTAGAACTCTGTGCCGGGTCGTGAGATGTACCTCCGGGCGGTACGTCGTCCAGGAAGTACATTTCTAGCTTATAGGTCTTGCCGCCTACCTTTACGCCGCCCTTCTCGTTGGCCTGGCGGATCGCAAGCTCCATACCGTTGCGGGTAGGGAGACCAATTGTGGCGTCGCCGCCCGACACCGGCAGGTCGATGCCGATCTTGATGGTGTCGCCTTCGAATGTACCGCCGGTGGTTGTTCCCGTGGTCGCGGTAGCGGTATCGGTTGTCCCTGTCGTAGCCGTCGCCGCGTCGGTGGTAGTGCCGGCTGTGTTGGTCGGGACGGGGGTGGAGGCAGCGGGGCCGCCACAGGCAGACATCAGTATGCTGCCCGCCAGCGATAGCGACGCTACCAACAAACTTAGTTTACTGGATTTTCTTAGCATGAACTCTCCTCCGAAATCTGTTTGCAAAAATCCGAGCTTCGCTGCGACGGCCAGCCCATAATCATGGCCGAACCGGGTTGCCTGGACCCAGGACTTGCAAGCGAAGAACATGACCCATGTAGGCCGATCACCTCCCATCGTAAGTTGCTGGTACACGGAGGACCGAGATGGCTCGCACCCCCGTCCAAAACCTAGAGGATGGATACTTCGATGCACAGCCGCGTATGACTATGCACAGCGGAGTACGAAGTAGGCGCATTATAGAGTACCTATCTTTACCCTGTCAAGAGCCTTATACCCATAGTGACATCAGTGTGCTCTTGCCAGCCATCCCGCCGCTTGCTACAACAACCGCGCCGAAAGATTTAATGCCAATATGGACGGACTAGCGAACCTCCGTCAATCGTTGCCTGGCCGCCTCTATCCAGCCCTCGGCTCCGGTCGGTGGGGCGTTGTCGATTACCTTCTGGAAAGCCGCAATTGCGTTCTGGGCATCACCCTTCAACTGGTAAGCCTCACCCATGTGGAAATACGCCTCCACGAAGTGCGGGTCGGCCTGGACTGTAGCCTGGAACTCGCGAATGGCGTCGTCCATGCGCTTCCGGTCGAGGTAGGCTATCCCGACCTTGTTGTGCCCCGCCGGGTTGTTCACGTCCACGTCACGTGCGTCTTCCCAGGCCTTCAGCGCCTTGTCAGGCTGCCCGCCCTGCTGGTAGGCATCACCGAGCATGTGCCGAAGCGCAATATTCTGCGGGTCCTGCTGCACAAGGGTCTCAAGCTCGCGCGCCGCGTCCAACGGGAAGTTGTGCTGGCGGTACCAATCTACCAGTTTGAAGCGATTGTCGCGGTTCGACGGGTCTTGCGCTACCACGTCCAACAGCGCCTTCAACTCAGGGTCGTCGGTTGGCGGGGTGGGCATAGGCGTGGCCGTGGGCGTGGGAATGGGTGTGATGGAGATGCCGGGAATGCCTGAATTGGCTACGGGTGCGCCCACGAGCGAACTTATAGAACGCCCCGGCTCCTGTACCACCTCATAAATGATGGTGCCGGGTACGCCTGTGGGTTGCTGGGTCCTGAAGACCTCGCGCAGGATGTTCACGTCGGGGTCGGCTAGCTGCTCAAACTTGCGCATGCCGGTGGGCCCCGCGCTCGCCTGCTCCAGTTGCCCCAGGTAAATGTAGTCGATATCGTACTTGCTGATGATGG
>JAXDKH010000041.1:0-8873 GCA_034667185.1 Chloroflexia bacterium
CCACGGCAGGCCCTCTAGAGGAAGCTGCCCGTGATAACTTCCCCACGATTGTCGGCGTGACCCGCGCGGGCGTGCCGGAAGTCGTGAACCAGGCGCTCACAGGTATGTCGGTTGGCGAGGAAAAGGACATCGCCGACACCCTACCCGACGACTATCCCAACGAGGAGTTGCGGGGCAAGGACGTAACGTACCACGTCACCGTGCGCTCCATGAAGACCCAGGAGCTGCCGGAGCTTGACGAAGAATTCGCCAAGAAGCTCAGCTACGACAGCGTGGAAGCATTGCGCGAGGCGGTCGAGACCAACCTGCGCCAGCGGTCCAACGAGAGCGTCGAGTCGAAGCAAGTGAATAGCGTCATCGAGCAGATGATCGCGGCCTCCAGGGTGGAAGTACCGGACGTGATGGTGACCGAGGAGCTTGACTCGATGCTCAAGAACCTCGAAGAGCGCCTCAAGCAGCAGCGGCTCAGCATACGCCAGTACTTCACCTACAACGGCGTAACCGAGGCCGACTGGCGTGTAGCCAACCGGGAGCGCGCCCGCGAACGCCTGGTGAACAACCTGGTGCTGCAGGAGTTCGCCCGCCGCGAGGGTATAGCCGTCGAGGACGCCGAGATCGACACCGAGATCCAGCAGATGCTTGAGCGGTTCGAGGGCGAGGAGCGCGCACAGGCCGAGACCGTGTTCCAGAGCCACGAGGCCCGCCACGATATGCAGGACCGCATCTTCCAGCGCAAGCTGATGGAGCACATAGCCGGCATCGCTGAGGGCCGCATCAAAGCCGCCCCCGCCCCGGCACCCACCGAGACCGCGGACAATGATGCTGCTGATGCTGGCGCTACGGGTGCCGACCTGGAGGCTGGTACGACAAGCCCCGAAGAAGACGCCAGCGGCACCGCAAGCGACCTGGAAGACGCAGGTGGGGCCGCCGAACTGCTCGGCACAGGCGATGTAGATACCAGCTCTCCCCTGGAGACGGGCGACGCCACGGGTGGCGGCACTCCCGAAGACGCCCCTGCCCTCAAGAAGGGCAAAAAGTAGCAACGCGAAGCGAATGAGCCGGTAGTGCTTGTACTCGGAAGTCACCGACCGCAGCACTACCGGCTTTTGATTCTCAGTAGCGCAAGAGGAGAGGGAACACTCATGGAAAACGACAAAGCTGGCTTCCGTTCAGTTGACGAATACGTTGCCACCTTCCCTGAAGACATACAAGCACTTCTTCAAGCAGTACGAGCCACCGTCAAGGCGGCTGCGCCGGGTGCAGAGGAGCGAATGAGCTATCAAATGCCCACATTCAAGCTGGATGGCATTTTGGTGTACTTCGCTGCGTGGAAGAGCCACATTGGGCTTTATCCTGCGGCAGGCAGGGTGTTCGAGGCATTCAGTGACGAATTATCCAGGTATCAAACCGCGAAAGGCTCAATACGATTCCCCATGAATGAACCGTTACCATTGGAGTTGATAAGTAGAATCGTTCAGTTCAGAGTGGCAGAGAATCGCGAGAAGGCCGCAGCAAAAGGACGCACGAAACGAGCATGAGTCTCAGCGAAAAAGGTGAACTCGTGGGTGAGGGCCGTACCAGCCATGTATACGCCTGGGGGCCAGGTCATGTGCTCAAGCTATACTACGGTTGGTGGCCCACAGGTAACATCGAATACGAAGCCCACATAGGTAGGGTCGTGCACGCGGCGGGCATTCCTTCCCCTGAAGTGGGAGAGATGGTAGAGGTGGACGGCAGGCGGGGCCTCGTCTACGAACGGGTGGATGGCCCCAGCATGACGGACGTCCTCATGTCCACCCCGGACCGGCTGGAGGAGCTTGCCCTCACATTCGCACAACTTCACGCTGACATGCACCGTCCCGCGCCGCACAGCAATCTGCCCCGCCAGAGGGACAAGCTGCTGCGACAAGTGCAAGAGGCCTCACCCTTGTCCGACAAGTTGAAGGAGAAGATGCTTCGGCTGCTCAAAGAGCTACCGGACGGCGACGTGGTCTGCCACGGCGACCTGCACCCCACCAACGTGTTGATGTCCTCACGTGGCCCCGTCGCCATAGATTGGGAGAACGCCAGCCTCGGAAGCGGCCTTGCGGACGTGGCCCGTTCGGCGCTATTGCTGGAGACAGCCCACATTTCTCTCATCGGCGCGCCCGATTACGCCACGCTGCTGGAAGCAATCAGCCAGTTCCGACAACTTTACCTGCAAGCCTACTGCTCCCTCACAGGCGCAGACCCTGACTTGATAGCCAGGTGGAGGGTGCCTGTATCCGCAGCGCGGCTGCACGAGGGTATAGACGCCGAAGAAGCATACTTGTTGGGGATTGTCGCCGACGCGGACTAACGTCTGAGGCAACTGCGTATGAGGGCCAGTAGCTCCCTGGCGGCGCGGCTCTCGATTTCGTGCCTGGCCCGCCGCACGATGCCCACCGAAAGGGCGATGTCTATCTGCTCGATCTCGCGCAGCACGGTGCCCCCTGGCGCGGGGACGACACTCTCTAGCGGCACGATAGCCACGCCCAGGCGGCTGCGCACCGCCCACACCAGCGCGTTGATGCTGCCCATCTCGACGCCCGCGAACACGTTCGTGCCCTGCTCCTGCAACGACCTCTCGATGAGCTGCCGGTACGCACAGTTCGGCTCGGTCAGCACAAACTGCGAACCACCCAGGTCGTCTACGTAGACTGCTTCCTTGGAGGCCAGCGCATGACCCTCCGGCACGAGCAGACCCATAGGCTCGCGCACCAGCGGTTCAAATACAAGACCCAGGTCCGGCGCGGGCGCTGAGCAAACCCCGAAGTCTAGATCGCCGGAGGCCACTCGCCTGCTGACTGTGGCGGTACCTTCGACCTCGACCGTGAGGCGCACTTTCGGGCGGTCGCGGCTGAACTCGAATAGCACCGGGGGCAAGCGCCTGCTGGCGGTGGGTTCGATAGCCCCAATGCGCACGTGCCCCGCCTCGCCCTCCCCAAGTTCCTGCATGCTCTGGCGCAGCGTATCGACCCGGCCAAGTATATGGTCCACCTGCTCCCGCAACGTGCGCCCGGCCTCGGTGAGTTTCACCTTCTTACCTTGCCTGGTGAAAAGCTCCACCCCAAGCTCCGACTCTAGCTGCTGGATGTGCAGCGTCACCGTTGACTGGGCGTACTGTAGCTCCTCCGCCGCGCGCACGAAGCTGGCGTGCTTCACCACCGCCTGAAAGGTCTGCATGTGCCTGAAGTCCATAGCCCCGCCTTCCCTGTTATTTCGATAATACTGAATAAAAGTTCATTTAGTTCATCTTGAACAATATAACACAGGCCCTTATGCTTGAACAGAGACAACCTTCTTATGTCCTGGCTGGAGCCGAAGTGTTCCGGCGGACAGGACCAAAGAGGGTATTGTCATTCCGAACGGAGTGAGGAATCTGTTGGCAGTCGTAGCCTATCGCAATACAGGTGAATAGAGCTATAGACACAAACAGATACATTAGGGCCGCTAAAGTGCTTCAATTCAACGGCCAGGCTACCCACCTGATTCCTCGCTACGCTCGGAATGACAAATACTTACCAAGGTGACGTGCATGAGCGCTGAAGGCATAAACTGGCATACGGACCTGGATGCTGCTATGTCAGCGGCGGCGCATGCTTCTAAGCCAGTCTTCATCGACTTCTGGGCGTATGGGTGAGCAGGGTGCGCGCAGCTGGAGGCTGTGACGTACCCTGACGCCGAGGTGGCGCGGCTGCTCAACGCCGAGTTCATCCCGGTGCGCATCAACACGCAAGACCAGCCGGAGGTGGCGCGTCGCTTCCACCTGATGTGGTCGCCCATCCTGGTGGCCCTGGACCACCGCGAGTTCCCGCTGCACCGGATAGTTGGCTATCTGCCTCCCCGCGAGATGCTGGCGCATCTACACTTCATCCGCGCCCTCAACGAGATGCGCAGCGCCCGGCATGGCAACGCTCTGCAGATTTTCCGGCAGCTATACGCGGACTTGCCCGATGCCGACGTCATACCGGAAGCGATCTACTGGGAGGGCATCGCCGCGTACAGGCTAAGCAAGAACAAGGAGGACCTATGGGTAATCTGGCGGCGGTTAGTAGCCGACTACCCCAACAGCCTGTGGGCCGCCAAGACTACGCTGTTACCTGAAGCGCCTTAACCTTGTACGGGCATGATGCATCGTGCCCCTACGCTCATGCGTGACGCAGAAAGGGAGCTATTACCTAACATGCACACCCGCTATGACACCAAAACCCTGGTTTGCATTACCCTGACCCTCGTGCTGTGGGCCTCGGCGTTCGCGGGCATTCGCGCGGGCCTCTCGGCC
Source organism: Chloroflexia bacterium (assembly GCA_034667185.1). Classification (GTDB taxonomy): domain Bacteria; phylum Chloroflexota; class Chloroflexia; order QHBQ01; family JADMIH01; genus JADMIH01. The sequence continues at coordinate 4,304 of JAXDKH010000041.1, forward strand.
TACGACCCGGCTGCGATGGCGCTGCTACGGTTCGGGGTGGCCTCGATTACGCTTGCCCTCTATGCCGTTGTCACGCGGGTACGGTTGCCCGCACGGCGGGACCTCCCCAGGATTGTGCTGGCGGGCTTCCTTGGTATTGCGGTGTACCATGTAGCCCTCAACTTGGGGGAGCGAACCGTGGCTGCAGGGGCGGCCAGCCTGCTGGTGGCTTCGGCCCCGGTCTGGACCTCCCTCCTCGCTACCCTTTTGCTGGGTGAGCGACTAAGGCTCCTCGGCTGGGCGGGCATAACACTCAGCTTCCTGGGCGTGGCGCTGATAAGCCTGGACCAGGGTGAGGGGTTGAGTTTGAACCTGGGCGTGGGACTGGTGTTGCTCGCGTCGGTCTCGCAGGGTACTTACTTCGTGGTGCAGAAGCCCATCCTGCGCAACTACCGGGCGATAGAGGTTGTTTCCTACGTCACGTGGGTGGGCACCCTGATGCTGCTGGTGTTTCTGCCGGGCCTGGTCACGGAGATACAGGCCGCCCCGCTGGATGCTACCCTAGCCGTGGTGTACATGGGCATAGGTCCTGGCGCGGTGGCTTACGGTGCCTGGGCTTACGTGCTGTCGCGGATGCAGGCTTCAACCGCCAGCAGCTTCCTCTATGTCGTGCCGGTGATCGCCTTCACTATCGCCTGGTTCTGGCTGGGGGAAGTACCCACCTACATATCAATAGTCGGCGGCGCGCTGGCATTGGCGGGGGTGGTGCTGGTTAATAAGAAGCCACGGCAGGGCAACAGGCCGACCCGCCCAGGACATGAGGCGATTGCCGTGAGAGGCGCTGTGGCAGAACCCGCGCAGGCTGAATGACGACGACCGACGTTCTCTTGCTCTGCGGCATGGCTTTCACCGCGGGCCTCGTAGACTCGATAGTAGGGGGTGGAGGGCTTATCCAGGTGCCTGCCCTCTTCATCCTGCTTCCTCACATGCCCGTGGCTACCCTGCTGGGCACCAACAAGTTTTCCTCCGTAGCAGGTACTGCAGCAGCAGCGGGCCAGTATGTGCGCCGAGTGAGCCTCGACTGGCGGGCCATCCTGCCTGCTATAGTACCGGCAGTGTTGTTCTCCCTACTGGGCGCGCAGACTGTTAGCTCGATGAACGCTGAAACCTTGCGCCCAATTGTCCCCGTGCTGCTCATCGCGGTCGCCGTGTATACGTTTGTCAAAAAGGAGCTGGGCACGTCTCACCGGCCCTGGCTGTCCAGGAAAGCGCAGTTATGGGTTAGCCTGGTAGTCGGGGCGGCACTTGGGTTTTACGACGGCTTCTTCGGGCCGGGCCAGGGCAGCTTTCTCGTATTCGCCTACGTGGGCTTCTTCGGGTTCAGTTTTGTCGTGGCCTCGGCCTCAGCAAAGGTAATTAACACAGCCACCAACCTGGCAGCCATGCTCTTCTTCGCGGCTACAGGCCACATCTACTACGCGGCGGCCATCCCAATGTCGCTGTGTAACATCCTGGGGTCGGTTGTGGGTGCTCGGCTGGCAATCGCCAGGGGAAGCAGGTTCGTGAGGACTCTCTTTCTTGGGGTGGTGCTGGCGGTGATTGCCAGGAGCGTCTTCTGAGTGGCAGCTATCTGAACATAGCAGCGTGGAAAATGAGCATACAAGTCCCGTCCTTGTCATTTCGAACGCAGTGAGAAATCTCGTCCTCTACCTGGACATTTCCTCTTTTCTCCTGAGACTCTGTCACTGTAGGAAAGGTGCTACCATGTGCTGAGGGACGAGATTTCTCACTGCGTTCCAAATGACAAAAGCCACCTCATGTACTGGTCTCCCGTTGCCTTTTTGGAGGGGATTGAGTCCTCTGAAAGGGCTGACAGAGAGCTGACAAGCTAAGGCTCTATAGGATTCTCTTCAAGAACGCTTTGGTGCGCTCGTGCCCTGGCCTGTCGAATATGTCGGTGGGCGGACCTTCCTCCACCACGCGGCCCATGTCCATGAAGACCACCCGGTCGGCCACATCGCGGGCGAAGCTCATTTCGTGGGTGACCACCACCATGCTCATGCCCTCGGTGGCTAACTGCTCCATCACCACGAGCACCTCGCCCACAAGTTCCGGATCGAGCGCCGACGTAGGCTCATCGAACAGCATGAGCATGGGGTCCATAGCCAGCGCGCGAGCGATTGCCACCCGCTGCTGCTGCCCTCCCGATAGCTGGCTTGGGTAGCTGTCGCCCTTCTCGCTCAGCCCCACCTTCTCTAGCAACGCCCTGGCCTTCTCAACCGCCTTGGCCTTGGGCAGCTTCCTGACCCGTATTGGGGCCTCGATGATGTTCTCCAGCGCGGTCATGTGGGCGAACAGGTTGAACCGCTGGAAGACCATGCCGATGCGGGCGCGCTGGGCGGCGATATTGCGCTCGCTGTCCTCCACCAGGCGGTCGCCCTGTTTGCGGTAGCCGATTAGCTGCCCGCCCACGTAGATGCAGCCGCTGTTGATCTTCTCCAGGTGGTTGATGCACCGCAGAAACGTGGTCTTACCCGATCCCGACGGCCCGATCAGCACCACCGTCTCGCCCGGCCGCACCAGCAAGTCGATGCCCCGCAGCACCTCCACATGCCCAAACCGCTTGTGCACGTCCTCAGCTTGCACTATATACCCCGACTGTGGTGCCTGAGTCTGTGCCTCGCCTGCGCTGTATGCTGTCATGGGCTAAGCTCCTGATGGAGTGGTTAGTGGTTAGTGGTTATTGGTTATTTGCTATTCACTAACCACTAACCACTAACCACTTCTACCGATGGTCCGATATTGCTCCTCGCCTGCTGAAGATGTTCATGCGCATTCTGTTCCAGAAGCCGGGCGGACCGGACTGGGCTTTGCGCTCTCCGAGGCGGCTCTCCATCCAGCCTTGCAGCCAGGTGACGACGGTGGTCATCGCCAGGTAGTAGCACGAAGCGATGGTGAACGTCTCCAGCGTGCGGAAGTAGAGGTGATTGAGGTCGCCGGCGCTTTGCAGCAGCTCCTTGATGCCAATCGTGGAGGCCAGGGAGGTGCTCTTTAGCATGTTGTTGAATTCGTTGCCGGTAGGGGGCAGTATGACGCGGGCGGCCTGGGGTAGGATAATGCGGCGCATCGAGAGGCCGTAGGTCATGCCGAGCGCCTTGGCTGCCTCGCTCTGTCCGAGATCGATGCTTTGTATACCCGCCCGCACAATCTCCGACATATAGGCCCCTTCGTTGAGGCTGAAGGCCAGCAGCGCCGCACTGAAGAGGTCAAGCTGGATACCAATCTGGTAGAGACCCGTAGCGAACACGATAAGTTGCACCAGCAGTGGGGTGCCCCTGAACAGCCACACGTAAGAGGCGGAGATGGCGTTGAACACCCGCACCTTGCTCAGCTTCATCAGCGCGGAGACCAACCCCAGCACGATGCCCAGCACCTGCGCCAGCACCGACAGGAGAATAGTCATCTTCGCCCCTTCGATCAGCGTGCGGTCGAAGAAGTGGTCCGGAATAAAGCCCCATTCCAAGGATGCCTCCAATTGGGAATTAGGATTTCGGATTGCGGATTTAGAAGAACTCCATCAAACCCGCAATCCGAAATCCTAATTCCCAATTCCCAAATTCCTATTTCACTCCCCACTTGGCCTTGATGGCGTCCAGGGTGCCGTCCTTCTTCATGGCGTCCATGGCGCTGTTGATGGCGTCGAACATTGCCTGGTTGTCCTTCGCGACCGCGATGCCCTCGGGGGCCGACTCGAAGTTCTCCACTCCGATTTCGAAGTCGGGGTTGAGCTTGGTGTAGTAGGCAGCCACAGGCGAGTCGTGGACGGTGGCGTCGGCGCGGCCCACGCGAAGCTGGTCCACGGCATCGGTATCGACCGGGTACAGGAGCACGTTGACCTTCGGCTTGCCGCCCGACTCGAGCTTCTTGTTCAGGTCGTCCAACGTAGTCTGGGCGGTGGTGCCGCTCTGCGCAGCCGCCGTCTTGCCTGAGAGGTCATCCAGGGTCTTGATGCCCTTGGGGTTGCCCTTCTTGACCAGCACCGACTGGCCTGCCTCGAAGTAGGGCACGAACTGTACTACCTTCTGGCGGTCCTCGGTAACCGTCATGGCCGAGATCACCGCGTCGAACTGCCCGGCGTTCAAGGCGGGGATTATATCGTCGAACTTGAAGTTGACAACATTCACCTTCAGGCCCATGCGGCTCGCGATCTCCTCCGCGATGTCGATGTCCATGCCGTAAGGCTTGCCGTCTGAGCCAACGTACTCCTGCGGTGGGTAAGCCACGTCGCTGCCGAAGGTGAGGGTGCCTGGTGCCGTCAGCTTGTCAGGGGCCTTAACCGTGTTAGCGTGCGTACCTGCCTTCCAATCCGACACCGGGGTAGAGCCTGCCGGGACCGCCCCGCCCCCGCCGCTTGTGGCTTCCGCCGCCGGGGTGCTGCCCGCGCCCGTGCCCCCTCCGGTGGTGCCGGTCGGAGAAACGGTGTCGCCCCCACCGCAGCCCGCCAGCATCAATACCAGGGCGGCGACGGCAGCGAATACGCCCGCCCTCTTTAGCAATAACTCGTGCATCTCTGCTTTCCTCCTCCGCTTCT
>JAXDKH010000042.1:0-2674 GCA_034667185.1 Chloroflexia bacterium
ATGTAGTTGTTTATGAGACCAAGCACCTCATCGGGCAGGTGCTGGGGAAGCTGTGTCACGAAGCACAGCCCCAGCCAGCGCTTGCGACCCCTCCGGGCGATGCGAGCTACCTGCTGGAACAGCACCGGCATCTGCTTGATGCGCTCGTCGGACAGGAATTCGTGCGCCTCCTCCACGATAATCATCAGCCTCCGCTGCTCCCCACCATGCTCTGAGCGCCTGTAGTTGTCGTTCTGCGCGCCTTGCAGCCCCCGCAATAATTCCGCGATAACCAGGTTGTTGATCTGGGGCGAGTCGGTGTCGCTCAGGTCGATAATGGACACAGCGCCGGGCTGGGTGAGGCTGGCGTAGTCGAGCGGTCCCGCTGTGGGGTTGTCAAAGATGTGCAGGCGCAGTAGCTGGCTGAGCCGCCCCTGCACCACCCGCCAACTCCCGATGTGCCGAGGCAGGTCGGCGGCTTTCACGGCCTTTACCACCTCTGCGGACGCCTGCTTGAAGTCCGGGCTGAAGAACCTGCCGTCGCCCTCCTCGCCGGACACCACCTCCACGCACGTCTTCACCACGTCGTACATGTGGGCCGCGGTCATGCGAGGGTAGCCGGTCTCCATCTCGTCAAGCTCAAGTAGCTCCTCGCGCTCCTCGGCGTTGGCTGGGAATATATTCAGTTGGCGGAGCAGACGCTTGGTTATGTCGTAAGCCTTGCCGTAGCGTTGGGTCTGGGCCTCGTTGAGGTCGAGTATCTCCATCACCAGATAAGGCGAGAGTTGCGAGAACTGCAACGAGAAGGAGGTAACACGCCTGCGGTCGGGGCAAGTGGTGGCCCGCCCATGCAGGTGGTACACCCTCACCCCTTCCACGCCCCGCGCCTTCAGCCCGCGTTTCGCCAGGGAGGTGAGCATAGTAGGGTCGGGTGTGGGCTGGTATATCTGTGTGTATTCTCCCTCGGTATCGAGCACGACGGTGGCAAGCCCTGCGCCCTGGAAGCCGGCGATAAGCCCCGACACGGTAGTGGACTTCCCGCCGCCCGTGGTGCCCAAGATGCCCAGGTGCCGGGGCAGCACCGACTTCTTGTTGGAGGGCACGGAAGCGGTAAGTTGCTCGTATCCGACCGGTACGCCCAGGGTAACGTCTCCATCCAGGCGCAGAATGTCCACCGTCTCGCCCAGGTCCAGGATAAAGACGGGGCTGTTGGGCAACGGCCTCAAGCGCGGCGGCACGATGACGCCATCCACCTGCTCGCCTATAAGTTCCACCTGCACCCGCCCGTGGTACCGGGGCATGAAGATGCCACCTCTCACCGCCGTGGTAATCACTATAGGTGCATCGCCCCGCAGCCCGTCCGGCTCGGCAAACGGCCCCTTGACCACGATACCCAGGTACACCCGCCCGTCGCCCACGCTGCGCACTCTCACGATGGACTGCGACGGCACCCGCCCTATTTCCTCCCTCGGCAGGAGCACCGTAACCGTGTTATCCTCGGAGGTGGGCAGGTCGAACATGGTGCGGCCCACAGCCCCCAGGTACTCCTCAGGCTCCTGCCACTCGCCCCCGGATGCCGCGATGTCCTGGTCAAGCTGCTCCAGGATGTCGGAGGGCACGGGCGCGCCGGGTTGCCCCCAACGATGAGCATCTAGCTGCGGGTTATGGCCGGATTTGCCGTCGCTCAAGGTGTGCCTCCTTGCGGTACGGTGCTACAATCTAATAAAGGAGCATTCTTATGTCAGTAGAAAAACGCCGTATACCCTTTGATGAGTTCGCCAAGGATGTCGCAGGTTTCTTCGAGCGCATAGTTCGCGGTAACGAAACGTTACTTGTTGAGAAGATGGAGGGCGAACTCATCATGCTGAAAGTAGCATCCACGAGAAGGCCCACAAAAGTTCGTAGATCCCGGCGATCTCCCGCAAATCGGGAGGCCTTCCTATCCACTGCTGGAGGTTGGAAAGACCTGGTCGATACAGATAGACTTATAGAGAACATCTACGAAAGTCGGAGCATATCTTCCCGACCACCCATTCAACTGTGAAGTATCTGGTTGATAGTGATGTTGTTGCTGATTGGCTGCAAGGTAAGAGTAAGGCTGTTACGCTGCTCACCTCGCTGAATTTCGATGAGCTGGCTATTAGCCTGATTACTTACGGCGAAATCTACGAGGGAGTCCTCTACGCAAGAGACATGGAGCACGCCGAACAAGTATTCCGCCGCTTCTGCCGTAACATTACAATCCTCCCAGTCAACCAAATCATAATGAGGCACTTTGGAAGGCTAAGAGGACAGCTACGAATCGCAGGCAATGTCATTCCTGATTTCGACCTCCTCATCGCAGCAACTGCAATTCATTACGACCTTGCGCTAGTCACACGTAACACCAGGCATTTTGATCGTGTTACAGGGCTGTCCCTCTATATCCCTTCTCCATCTGAGTAGCTGTTCTATCTGGTATCGCTTTAATAAGCCTCCGCCCGCTGCACCGTCCCATCCGGGAACGGCACCAACGCCGACTGCACATCCTCCCCATCAGCCCCCGAAAAGACCGGGGCTACCCCAACTATCACCTGCTTGCCCTTGAACTCCCCGAACGCCGCCCTTAGCGCCTCATGTGTCGAGCCACTCCTGGGAGTGTAGTCTTGCTCACCTTCTCTTTTGCGAGTGAGCAGCAACCACTCCTTGCCGTCAG
>JAXDKH010000043.1:0-8852 GCA_034667185.1 Chloroflexia bacterium
GTTAAACGTTATGCGGCTTGTGAACCCTGGTCCTTGGAAGCCGTGATGGTACTTGAAGCACCATCACGTTTCACGTTTCACGCTTCAGAACTACGTTTCAGGAACGGAGTGAGCTATGAGCAATAGGACACAATTGCGGGAGCGTTTGAGGCTGGAATTGGGGGATACGGGTGGCGTGCAGGTGTGGAGCGACGATTTGCTGGATGCGCTGCTGGTGGAGTCGGTGGGGAGGTACAGCAGGTTGTGGCCCCGGCAGGAGGCGGTCTACCGGGACGTGGCCCAGGGGCAGCGGACCTTCAGCCTGGTGTCGGGCACGCTGGGTGTCACGAGCGTGGAGTGCCCGCCGGGTAGAGTGCTGCCTCACGAGGTCATGGGCCCGGTGGGTGAGGCGCAGAGTAGCGGGTTGCGGCAAAGCTGGAGCGTCTGGGGTGGCACCCTCTACCTGGGCAGGGGAGCTAGCGGGGATGAAGTTGGCACGTTGCGGTTGGTGATGCAAGTGCTGCTGCCCTGGCCCGTGTTGGATGCGGTAGAGCAGTGGGAGGGACCGGCAGGCGACGAGCGATTGCTGGTGCTGTGGTCGGCGGTGGAGGCGTGGGCCTGGCTCGACGGGCAGGACCAAAAGCGAGGTCGCCCCGCCCGTTCCGGAGCTATGACGGCACGCTACGCCCAGGAGCTAGAGCGAGAGGTTGCCGCCCGACGGCGAGCAGCCACAAGCCGGGTTATGAGTACCGAGTAGCGAGTACCGAGTAGCGAGTACCGAGTTAGCAAAAATGACTTGGAACTCGGAACTCTTGCGCAGGAGGGGTCATGGGAGAATACGACTTCTATTTGAGGCATGCGGCGGTGCGTGACGCGGATTGGGTAGGATTCCGGCTTGCGTGGCAGGGGTTGGCGGGCGTAAGTGGGTTGAGCGCGCGGCCTCATCTGCGGCGGAGGCCGTGGGTGCCCAGTGCTACCGACCCGCACGATGTTGCGGCGGGAGATTGGAGCGCATGGCAGTGGCGCATGTCGGTGGTCCTGTTCGAGGGCTTCAGCGGCCTGGACGCCCTACCGCCCACCGATGGGCGTAGCGCACCAGATATGCGAGCCGACCTGCTGCAATTCATCGATCTGCCCATCGTGCAGATGCGCGACGTGGATGAAGCTATCTATGACGTAAAAGCGACCGGGTACCAGGAGCAGAATATCGAGCCTTATGACAGCCAGCACCCCACGGGAGGCTGGTTGGCCCAGGTTGAACTGGTACAGGTAGTCGTTGCTTGAGGCTAGTAGCCATGTGATGCGAGGAGGGAGGTGGTAGGAAGGATGGAGAGTGAAGAAGTAGAGTTGCGGCCTGGCGATACGGGCGGCGAGGGACCGTCTGGAGACCAGAGTGGCGGGGTGGGAGAGCCTGGTGACGCCCTTTCGGCGGCAGTGCGGCGCTACAGGGAGCTGGTAGCCTCGATGCCGGGGCTTGTGCCTGAGATGGTACGGGGCGATACGATAGAGGAGATCGATGCGTCGGCTGAGCTTGCCCGCCGTTCGTATGGAGATATCACACGCCGCATTGCCGAGCAGTACGAGCGCGACATACCCACCGGCAACCCGGCGCGCTCGACCAGCACGGCGGCATATGACAACCTCAAGCCCGAAGCCAAGATCGCGCTAGGGCTGAAGCGAAAAGGGTAGTTGGACGATGGACGATGGACGATGGACGATGGTAGGAGATGCTATCGTCCATCGTCCCAGAGAAGGAGATGAACCAAAATGCCATTGACACTTGCGGAAGCCACCAAGTTGAGCCAGGATATGCTGCTCAAGGGAGTGGTTGAGACGATTATTGAGGAGTCGGCGGTGTTGCGCTACCTGCCTTTTGTGCAGGTAGTGGGCAACTCGCTGCGCTACAACCAGGAGGCGTCGGCGGGGGCTGTCGATTTCTACACGGTGGGCGATACCTGGACCGAGTCCGCTATGACCGTGACCGAGGTCTCGACCAAGCTGGCGATCCTGGGTGGCGACGCCGACGTAGACGCCTTCTTGCAGCAGACCTACTCGGACCCCAACGACCTGCGAGCCCTGGTGGTGGCGGCCAAGTCGAAGTCGCTGGCGCGCAAATTCAGCGACACCTTTTTCAACGGCGATTCAGCTGTCAACGCCAAGCAGTTCGACGGCGTTAAGAAGCTGTCGGCGGGCACCCGCACCATGAACAAGGGCGCTAACGGCGACACCCTGGCGCTCGACCACCTTGACGAGCTTATTGACATGATCAAGCCGGGTGCTCCGCACGTGCTGTTCACGTCGAAGCGCACCCGCCGCCAGCTATCAAGCCTGCGCCGGGCTTCGGGCAGCGTGCTTGAGACCTCCACCGACATGTTCGGCAGGCGCGTGCTCAGCTACGACGGCATCCCTGTGGAGGTGGACGACCACATACCGGACGACGAGACGCTCGGTATCAGCACCGACTGCTCGTCCATCTACGCGGTGCAGTTCGGCTTCCAGACCGGCCTGTGCGGTCTAGAAAACGGGGGTATAGCCGTGCAGCCCCTGGGTGCGTTGGAGACCAAGGATGCCTGGCGCACCCGCATCAAGTGGTACTGCGGCCTCGCCCTCTTCCGCAAGACCGCGGTTGCACGGCTGGAAGGAGTTAGGGTTTGATTTGGGAATTGGGAATTCGGATTTCGTATTTGTTGGACATCTACTAAATTCGAAATCCGAATTCCCAATTCCCAAATGGAGGGATCATGGAGAACTTCCTTAACGGCCTGACGTTGTTGGGCATACCGGCTGTGGTGATTGTGCCGGTGCTGGTGCAGGGATTGAAGGCGCTGGGGTTGCCTGGTAGGTGGGCTGGTGTCGCGGCCCTGCTGGCGGGGCTGGCGGTAGCCGGGATGATCGAGGCTGTCAGTGTTTGGCCGGGTGTTACGCCGGTTGTGCGCTTCATCGTGGCGGGGCTGCTGCTTGGGTTGGCGTCTTCCGGGTCGTACAGCCAGTTTAGAAGCATCAGGGGATGAGAAGGGAGAGGTGGGGCATGCTCGAGGTAATAGACGTTGTGGAGAAGCTACCCCGCAACCCGGACGATCCTAACTGGAAGTTGCGGCGGCTGTCGGATATTACCCGCATAGTGGTGCACTACGATGCAGTGCCTGTGCCTGTCCCTGACGCGGGTGGGTCAGGCTACGACCCTGTGCGGCGGTACGTTGAACAGGCGCGCTTCCACATGCGCAAGAACTGGAACGAAGGGGCCAGCCCTGTGGTACGCGGGTTTGGGCTGATGTACCATTACCGGGTGTCCGCCGATGGCAGGGTGTGGCGCGCGCAGCCGGAGGAGCTTGTCACCTGGCACGCGAGAGCAGCCAACTGGCACGGCCTCGCCATCTGCTGCGACCTGGGGCCGGGGCAAAGGCCACCTGACGCTCAGCTTGATGGGCTTGAGGCGTTGCTGCTGAGGCTATGCTACCACAGGCCTGATATTCCGGCTGGTAGGCCGGATGTGTGGGGTCATGGCGAGTTGCGCAAGGCGGGTAACAGCACTCGATGTCCGGGGTTGTTGCTGGATTGGGTGCGGGCGTTTCGGAGTGGTTAGCGGCTAGTAGAGGCGAGTGGTGGGCATGTGCCTGCTGCTCGCCTCTTGTTGTTTAAGGTTGTTTGCTGCAGCCCCGTTTCTCGCCTCACCAACCGCTTTATGGTACAGTAGAAGCATGGACGCGCAGACGAGCGAGCTATTTATAGTAGTGGGTGGGGGGTGCTTTGGCTCCCACCATGTGAGGCACCTAGAGAAGGGCCGCAAGCGTGGTCGCATTGCTCCGGACGCGCGCATCATCATGGTGGATCGCAACGAGCGCCCTCCCGCGTTCAACGTGCCCGAAGTATGCGAGAACCCGTACCTCGGCTTCGTGCGCAGCGACTGGCTTGAGTACATGAAGGCCAATTGGGACCTGCTGCCTCCTGACACGAAGGTGATACCCGCCCCTGTAGCCCCGCACCTCGCTTTTGAGTGGCTGGTGTGGAGCCTGAACCAGCGGCTGGGCGCGCCAGGTGAGCCTGATGCCGTGCTGACCGAGCCGATGGACTACCAGTTCGGCGGCTTGCCTTTTGAGCACCTGGCCCCCACTGGCACCCGCTACATCAGCGCAGCGGATTGGATTTGCCCCACCAACTGCCGCGCTCCACACATTTGCCCTATGACGCGGGACGTGCGCTTCTGGGACCTTGAGGACACCGTCAAGGACTACGCGGCGTCCCATGCGAGCGAGGTTGCGTCCGCCGTGGTGTTCAAGCCGCAGTTCCGCGTGCCCGGAGTGGACGTGTTGCGCATCAGCCAATATATAGCGGAGCGCGACCGCTTGCTGGACCTTTACCGGCAACCTCAGGCGGCGGGTAAAAGCGTGGTGGTGGGTACCGTTTCGCCCTGTCACGGGGCGGTGAGTCTGCTGCGGTTTGGCATGGTGCCTGCAACTATCCGGCCTTAACTCGCGTTCTTATACTGCGTTATTGACACTCACCGGTCGGATAGGCAGTCCTCCCATGTCGCCGCTGACACGATTCCCTGTCCCTGACCTTGTAAGGAGCTTCCCGTGCGTAGGCTACCCCGCCCTCGCGCCAGCCTGTTGCTGCTTTTATTGCTGGCATTCGTCCTATCAGCATGCGATCTTTCGCCCCAACCTCCCGTTACCCCGAGGCCGCAGCAATCGCCCACGTCCGGGGATAGCGCCCCGCTGCCTCCGCCTACCATGCTCACTACGCTCGATGTGAGCGCCACACCGCGGATAGTGGCGAACACCCCCGATACGTCGATTACTCCCCAGGTTGATAGCTCCGAAAGCCCCGCGTCCGGTGCGTTCCTGGCGGATGCGGATGCGTATTTGAACGACCTGGTGGGCAAGGGGGAGTTCTTCGGTTCGGTGTTGCTGGCGAGGGATGGCAAGGTGCTGTTGAGTAAGGGGTATGGCATGGCCGACATAGAGAACGACGTGCCCAACACCCCGCGCACCAAGTTCCGTATCGCCTCGGTCACCAAGCAGTTCACGGCGATGGGCATCATGCTTCTGCAACAGGAGGGCAAGCTGAACGTGCAGGACTCGGTGTGCAAGTTCATCGAGGACTGTCCGCCAGCATGGCAGCCGATTACCCTGCACCACCTGCTCACCCATACTTCGGGCCTGCCGGAGAACTTCAGCATCCAGGACCTCATGTCGCTGACGCTCTCCCGCAACCCCATGCGCGATGGCCTCGAGATGATAAAGACGCGGCCTCTGCAGTCCACCCCCGGCGAGACGTACCAGTACAGTAGCGTGGGCTACAATATGCTGGGTTATATACTGGAACAGGTGTCGGGCCGCAAGTACGAGGACTACCTGCGCGAGAAGATATGGTCGCCCCTCGGCATGAACGATACGGGGCAGGACCACGAGAGCCTGCTGGTCAAGCGCCGCGCCACGGGCTACTTCAGCCCCACGGCAAGGGCGCAGTACCTCCCTATCGACTTGGCTGCCTACGCGGGTGGCCTTTACTCTACGGTGGAGGACCTGTACAGGTGGGACCAGGCGCTGTACACCGAACAGTTGCTGCCCAAGTCGGCGCTCGATACGGTCTTCACGCCGCACCAGGGCGATTATGGCTACGGCTGGACGATCATTAAGGGAGAATGGGGCACGGTGATAGCGCACAACGGCGGCGTGCCTGGCTTCGCGTCCAACATCAGCCGCTATGTTGATCGCAAGGCCACAGTCATCATCCTGAGCAACCTGGAGTCTGCCCCTATAGCCCAGATGGTGGCTGACCTCACTGCCAGGGTGATGCAGGCGAAATAGAAAAGGAGCGAGTCGACTCGCTCCTGTCTTGATGGTCAGCCTGCGGCGCATTTCCTACTTACTAAAGTTCTCCAAACCTAGCTTCGACATTGCTGCATAGATAGAGATAGGGTTTCGTATGCGTGCTGTCGTAGCGCCTGTCATACCCGCCTCCACTAGATCCTTCCTAACGATGTTGGTCGAAACATCTACGAGGAATACTTGCGGATCTGCAGCTAGGGCAGGTAATTTTACAGGATCTATCTTACCACTGAATGCAACCACACCCTTGATGGTAAATTCTCCAAGGTCTTGCCTGTTTGAACTCATTGCCTCGTCAAGAGCTTTCTGTGGGAGTGAATCGGCTGAGTCGGAGATGATTATCATTTGGATTGGACTCGCAACCAGGCCCATAGTGCTGACATTTGGAGTATCCGGCCACACCTGTATGTAGTCAAAGTGGCTTACGCCCGCCTTCTGCACCCGGTCTCTGTAAGTATTGATGTCAAGAGGCTCGCGGAAGGTGACTTCAACAGTAACTTCCCCACGTGTGTTGGCAAGGTCTGCTATTAATTGCTGATTGGCTGTTACGAAGTTACGAATACCCTGCACAGACCGATGATCAAAATCGACTTCAGCGGTCACGGTGCCATCCTCCTCACGGGTGGCTAGATACGACCAATGACTGTAGCTTTTCCGTCGCATCAGTTGTCCTTGGTCCGCAGCATCAGGTCCAACTCCTGGAATCACGGAAGTTGGAACCCCATGCCCGCCTTTTACTGCAGTTGGTGTTTGCCAACCATCTGGCGGCGAGGACGGCAATTTGTGGGTTGGAAACGGTGCGGCTGTGGTGGGCACTGCATCTGGCAGTGATGGCACGTTCGACACAGATGTCGCGCCCGAAGTGCCGCTTGGGGGTTGTGCCTGCAGTGCAACTGGTGCTCCACTTTGCGATTCTACTGCAGTTCCGTATGCGTTTTCATGTGACTGAGGCGTACTTAGTGCTCCAACCAGAAGCAGAACGGCAGCTAAAAATATGCCTGTGCTCACGAGCGCTGTCGGTCTGTGGTGCGGGGAAATGCGTTTCATCTAGTCAGTCTCCTATATTCTACTGATGGCAGAGAGCGGTGCCGAATTCTACCCAGCCAACTTCGTTTTGGAAGAAGCAGAATTTACGCATGTCATCCTTTTTCCTGTTTAAAGGATCGTTGTAGTAGTTGCTAACCACTACCTCGCTTTTCTCGGTGCTGCTGTTGTCGAATTGCACCGTGGCATAGTAACCAGGTACGTTACCTATGATGTAAGGTGCTGCTACCCGGAACCGAATCTCATAAGTGCGTGTAGTGCTATTGTACGTGCAGGTTTTAAGCTCTGGTAGATATGTATCTGAGAAATTGTTTGTCGCACTACTACCCACATAGTTGCTGCTTCCGCAGTTCTGAGAATTCGCCTGGAAAGCATGATAGACAATATCAGAACTATAGGAGCCATTTTGTAACCAAGTCTTGGCAGCTTGCGTCCACATTAGAGACTTGGTGGTAGCCTTGTAGTTCGACGTAGCTGGCACCGTGCCTATGAGGAATCCACGTGGTTCTGTAGATATACTGGAATTCGAGTCCCAGTTGTTGGTTCCAGAATAGACTTGGCTGTGCCTCAGGTTACCTTGGTCCATGAGATAAGTCATCTTAGCTGCCTGGCTGCGCCTTACAGGCTCGCTAGGACGGAAGTACGGACGATTGTTCGCATCGCACGGTTCATTGGCTCCGCCACACGTATAGCCACCGATCAGTTTGTAAAGGTAGGCAGTCTCCACGTACTGGTAGAACGTATTGTTGGTATCCACATCGGCGAACGTAGGAGGTAGCGGATATGCCAACGACCATTTCTGCGCAAGCGTAATCACTTTAACCGATTGTCCACGGGTAAGCGTCGCATTGGGGCGAAAGTAAGGTCTGCTTTGTGCATCGCAAGGTTCGCCCACTCCGCCACAGGGGTAGCCACCAATCATTCCTCTTCCCGCGGCGGTTTCCACGAATTTGTACATGTAATTGTCATAGGGAATATCAGCAAAAGTCGGACTTGATGGTTGTATCAACTGCCAAGTCTCTTGAGCGACTACTACTGCGCGCACAAAATCAAGGCGTGTCATGTAATCAGATGGCCTAAAACATGGAAAGCCTGTTGGGTAACCGCTAGGGCACGTGCCTTCGTTTGAGTTGCGGATGCCCCAGACGGCGCTCTTCATACAAAGGTAGTGAACATAATCATATAAGTCCGTACCTGCCAATAAATCCTTGAACGGCGCGTTGATACCGCTCACACACCCACCACTCCATGTAGCAACATGATGTGCAAACGCAGTCTGAGGTTTCAACCCGCCACTACCTATGAGTATAATGCTCACTGATAGCGCAAACAAAGCAATTAGCCTGAATAGTAATAGATGGCCTCTTCTGAACTGGGACATAGGAATTCTCCCATCTAAAATAATAACGCTTCTGCCGCTGTGTGGTTCTATACCGTTTTGCGGTTGATACTCTGTGACATCGTAGCCATGTGGACACTCACCATGCACCAAGGTGCTGGAGGATCGGATAACCCAAGCTTCTCTAAAGTTGAGCAAGCATTTGCCTCCTCCTGAATAGGTATCCAGATGGAGCGATTAATGGACTATAGTCCCTGTGATTATTTTATAGTATAAAGTCTCTATTAGTCAAGTACAACTTTCAGCTACTTTTGGGGCAATAATTCTTTACAAATGGTATTAGACATTCCACTTTATATACCAAGCCCGGCAACTAATATAGCTAATTTCGTGAGAATGTTCAGCTATCTTGATTGGCACAACCCTATATACCTCCGCCGAGGTAGTAATCTACAGCGTCGGGCCGCCGCCATCCTGCACAGCCTGGGCATCTTCTCCACACTTGCCCAATATGACCCTGTGCTTGCAGGCACAATCCCCCTCGACCTCGCCCTTGACGACAGCGACCTTGACATAATCTGCGAGGTACATGATCTTGAGCAGTTTGCCAACTTGCTAATCTCCAACTACTCCCACCTCGCGGGATTTCGGATCAAGGA
>JAXDKH010000044.1:0-13238 GCA_034667185.1 Chloroflexia bacterium
ACACCGTGGTGACCGGCGTTGAAATGTTCCAGAAGACGCTCGACGAGGGTCTGGCTGGCGACAACGTGGGCTGCCTCCTGCGCGGTATCGAGCGCAACGACATCGAGCGCGGCCAGGTGCTGGCGACTCCCAAGTCGATCAAGCCCCACACCAAGGTGGAAGGCGAAGTGTACGTACTGAGCAAGGAAGAGGGTGGCCGTCACAAGCCGTTCTTCACCGGCTATCGCCCTCAGTTCTACATCCGCACCACCGACGTGACCGGCACAATCACGCTGCCGGAGGGTGTCGAGATGGTTATGCCTGGTGACAACATCACCATGACCGTCGAGCTGATCGTGCCCGTGGCTATCACGCAAGGTCTCCGCTTCGCAATCCGCGAGGGTGGCCGCACCGTGGGCGCAGGCGTGGTGACCAGGATCATCGAGTAAGTTAGCGAAAGCTAAAACGTAACACGTGATACGTAACACGTAACATGTCATGCGCTCTGCCGCATTACGAGTTACGTGTTACGTGTTAGAGGGATAAAGCAATGGCAAAGAAAGCCGACCGCATCATAATCTATCTGGCCTGCACCGAGTGCAAGAACCGCAACTACACCAGCTCGAAGAACAAGCGCAACGACCCGACGCGGTTGGAGTTCAACAAGTTCTGCCCGCGCTGCCGCGTCCACCGCATTCACCGCGAGACGAAGTAAGTTCCGAGTTCTGAGTGCCGGGTGCTGAGTAAGCGCCTGGCGGGTTCAGAGTCGTATATAATGAAGCAGAAGGGACTACACCTCCCCTGCTTCATTATTGTTTAAGCTTTATCATGAGGCTACGCACATGAACCCTAACATGCCTGACTTGCATGAGAAGGCTCCTTAGCCTCCAATCCCAAGCAGCTTATACCAGCCAGGCTTCGCGGACTAGCCTTTCACATAGGACAGCTTCTCCACAATAAGCCCATCCCGAAAGCGAAACACGTCCACTCCCCTGACGTGTCCTACAACCCCCTGCTCATCCACCCAACTATAGACCCACCGTTGGAAGGCGCGGTCGCCGTGGGCGAACATCTCCTCGGTATCGAAATGTGCCTGCTTGGAATTCGCGAAGAATTCCTCCCAGAACTGCCGCACGCTGGCCTGGCCCTGGAAGAGGGAGCCATCCGGGGCGGGAGAGGTGTTGTCGAAGACGCAGTCCTCGGACATCATCGACATGATAGCGTCCACGTCGTGCCGGTTGAACGCATCGTTGAACCTGTTCAAGAGGTCCGTCGAAGGCGACTGGTCGTTTTGAGCCATTTTGATCCTCCATTGGTGATGTTTGGATGTGCGCAAAATTCCTTGACAGCCCTCCACCCATGCCGTATAATAACAGACGATGGTCAGTCCGCATGCTTAGGCAGGGGGCGATTTTTTTTCTCAGCTTACGCGCGTAGCTCAATTGGCAGAGCAGCCGTCTCCAAAGCGGCCGGTTGGGAGTTCAAGTCTCTCCGCGCGTGCCACCCTTTCCACGTTCCACCTACTGTTACCTGGCTACACAACCCGTCAGCTATCTGCTGAGCACTACAAGGAGTAAATTTCACAATGGCGTTAACTGGCCGCAGACAGCCTGCCGCCACGCAGACCCCGGAGCGCCCCGGCATGCGGCCGCGCCCCGCGACCACTACCGGCAACAACGATAACGGCAGGTTCGGTAGGCTGCGAGGCAACATTCGCGACATCATGTCCGAGCTACGCAAGGTCACCTGGCCCACCCGTGAGGAGACCCGCAACCTCACGATTGTAGTCATCGGCATCACCGCGGTAATCGGCACCGCCCTCGGCGCGCTCGATGCTATTCTCCAATTCCTGTATACATCAGTCAACCCGTAACAGGGAATTGGGATTTCGGATTGCGGATTTAGTAGGATTGACAGCAAATCCGCATTCCGAAACCCCAATTCCCAAATTCTTAGTTCTCCGCCCCGTTCGAGGAAGAAGCTCCCATGAACACGCCCGAATACGAAGAGACAATCACAGCCCAGGCCGCCACAGATGGCAGTTCTGCCCCCAGTACTACCAGCACCACCAGCAGTAGTGGCGGTGCCGGCTTGGAAGGCACTATCCTCGAAGGTGTGGAGGATGATCGCCGCTGGTATGTCATTCACACTTATTCGGGTTACGAGAACAAGGTCAAGAAGAACCTGGAGCACCGCATCCTCTCGCATGACATCAGCGACCGCATTTTCCGCGTGGAAGTGCCCACGGTGGAGGAGATAGAGATCAAGGGCGGCCAGCGCCACCCGGTGCAGCGCAAGATTTTCCCCGGCTACGTGCTGGTTGAGATGGTCATGGACGAAGGCTCCTGGTACGTGGTGCGCAACACCCCCGGCGTCACGGGCTTCGTGGGCGTGGGCAACAAGCCGACCGCCCTCCCCCAGGACGAAGCGGACGGCATCCTCAAGCAGATGCAGACCGCCGCCCCCACCAAGTTCAAGGTCACCTTGCAGCCCGGTCAGGCAGTTAAGATCGTGGACGGCCCCTTCGCCGACTTTGAGGGCATCGTGGACAACATCAACCAGGAGAAAGGCAAGGTGCGCGTGCGCGTATCGTTCTTCGGTCGCGAAACGCCCGTGGAACTCGACTTCCTCCAGGTGGAGAAGCTGGTCTAGCTTGATTTTTCGAGCGTAACACCGTACAATTAACAGGTTGCATCACACAGGGTACAACTAAAGAGCAGAGGGAGGGAGACGAAGAGTCCCCGCCATTACCTCAACCAAGCAGAATGCAATTGTAGCCATGAGGCTGCGTTGCGTCGTGAAGGTTTGAGGGAACACTCTCAAGCCTTTTTCTTATTTTATGGGTCACGGCACAGAATACTAACCACTAACCACTAACCACTAACGGCTGACAGCTAAACAAGGAGCAAACAATTGGCAAAGAAAGTACGCGCAATCGTGAAGCTGGCTATCAACGCCGGCAAGGCCACCCCCGCGCCCCCGGTGGGTCCCGCACTCGGTGGTCACGGCATCAACATCATGGCGTTTGTGAAAGAGTACAACGAGCGCACCGCCGACCAGGTGGGCTACGTGATCCCCGCCGAGATCACGGTGTACGAGGACCGCTCGTTCACGTTCGTCACCAAGACGCCCCCCGCCTCCGACCTGCTCAAGAAGGCAGCCGGGGTGCAGGCGGGTTCCGGCGCGCCCAACAAGAACAAAGTTGGCAGCATATCCCGCGACCAGGTGCTTGAGATCGCCCGCATGAAGATGAAGGACCTCAACGCCTACGACGAGGACGCCGCCGTCAAGATGATCGAAGGTTCCGCCCGCAGCATGGGCCTGACGGTTAGAGACTAATTTGGGAATTGGGATTTCGGATTTCGGAATTGTTCCGATATCTACTAAATCCGAAATCCGCATTCCGAAATCCCAATTGGAGGAATACAATGCAGAAGCATGGTAAGAAATATGTGGCAGCTGCGGCGCAGATAGATGCTGACAGGACGTACGTGCCTGGCGAGGCTGTTACTTTGCTCAAGAACACCGCGTATGTGAACTTCGACTCGACGATTGAAGTGCACATGAAGCTGGGTATCGACCCGCGGCACGCCGACCAGCAGGTACGCGCCACCGCCAACCTGCCCCACGGCACCGGCAAGCCCGTGCGCGTGCTGGTGTTCGCGGACGGTGAGGGCCAGCGCATCTCGCTCGACGCGGGGGCTGACTACGCCGGTAGCGACGACCTGATCAACCGCATCAACGGCGGCTGGATCGACTTCGACATCGCTATCGCGGTAGCCGACCAGATGGGCAAGATCGGTAAGGCGGGTCTCGGTAAGGTGCTGGGTCGCCGCGGCCTCATGCCCAACCCCAAGAGTGGCACCATCGTGGCGAACGCCGCCGACCTGCCCCGCGTGATCCAGGAGGCTAAGGGCGGCAAGGTCGAGTTCCGTAACGACAAGACCGGCCTGCTCCACGTGGGCATCGGCAAGGTGTCGTTCTCCGAGGACCAGATTCGCGACAACTTCCTGTCGCTGGTGGACGCTGTAGTGCGCGCCAAGCCGACGGGTGCTAAAGGCACATATGTCAGGTCAATTACCCTGACCAGCACGATGGGCCCCGGCATCCACATGGATGTCACCCAGACGCTGTCGGAGGCGGGTATCGCAGCCAAGGGTTAGTACAGCAGCTATCTCAAATCAAGGTGGAACAAGGGGACGTGAGCAGTCACGTTCCCTTTTGTATTCGATTCGTACTTTGTTTCGTTCCAGCATGTAGAATCCCGGTTCTCACATGTATAATAGCTGCACCACAACCAGGAGGCGACTTATGCTCGGAGCAGGCCGCGATTCACACCGCAGCAAGCGTTCAACTACCATTGTCCTGGTGGCGCTGTTTGGCGTCTGCTCACTTTCAGGCGCAATGTGGGGCCTGATGGTCAGAACGCCCCCTCCCGCCGATCCCAGCATAGAAAGTCTCTCCGTCTTCCCCTCCGCCTTTGGTGTAGCGACTCCCACTCAGAAGCCGCCAGGGTTGGCAGGCCCCACCGCCACCGCTGTCATCAACAGCACCGTCGAGGGTCTACTCAACTACGACTTTCGCACCACCGACGCCCCGGAGGAAGTGCTCGCCTTCTACAAAGACCTGATGCAACGCCGGTACGGGTTCAAGATCTGGTGGGTAGAACAGGTCGGCGAAGGAATGCAGGTGCTCACCTTCCTGCGCGAGGGCAAGTACCGCCTGGTTCATAGACCCGGAGGCCTGGTCGCCGGCTTGGACAAAGAGTACGTGACTGTCACCATCACCTCAGATGGACCTGGGCAGCTATATGTAGAGGTGCGGCACGAGGTGCGGGAGTTTGGCCGGTAGAGTGCATGCATGGTCTCGGGTAGGTCGAATCCTTGAAAACGGTGCCTTCATGGGCTATAATTTAGCTTGCGGTATGTTACGCGCCCGTAGCTCAGGCGGATAGAGCACTGGCCTCCGAAGCCAGGTGCGGGGGTTCGAGTCCCTCCGGGCGTACCATAAGCCTTTTGACCTGTCAGTGGCTGCACTGTTGCTCTCTTTAGCGGCAGTGCTTTTCTATTTGTCCCCCGTTTCCGCTTTTTTGCCCGGCCTGATGTACTAAGACTCCCGTGCGGCCTTACCACCCGATACCGCCCACAGCGCCTGCCCCACGTCATTTGCCGTCCAAACGTGGTGCCCGCAAACCTCATTCAATTCTTCAGCACGGGTACGGAGCATCTCAGCATATCTGTAGTAGAACGGCGCAGTGAAGGCTACCTCCCCCAGGCCAGGCATCTGCCCCGCCACCATCTCATCGAAGAATGGGTACATCTCCGGGCTGTAGGCCGCGAGCACCCCGGAAGCCGTGGCAGGCCCAACCCCTCTCAGCCGCACCAGCAGACTCACCGGCTTGCGTGGGTCGGGCACAGCGGCGAATGCCTCACGGGAGGTCTGCTCTACCTCCGCCTCCGGATTCGCCTCCACGAGCAAGAGGTTGCGCTGCCGCCACACACCCCGCTTCATCTTCCAGCGTGTGACCTGCGCAAGCTCCTCCCCAGTGACGTACGGGGGCGTGCGAGAGGCAATCAGCCCCGGCAACTCTTCACGGTACCAGCGGTCCAGTTCTTCCAGGCCATTTACCCCCTGCGCCCTCAATACCTCAGCATAACTATCTAGCGCCCGGTGCCAGGCACCACAATCAGCAGTGTCCCATAGCTTAGTATCACTCATGGCAAATCACTCCCGCCCTCGTAAGAATCAGGCAATGACGCCAATATAGATGCCGCACGGAGGCTTGTCAAACAAGCAGGACCAAAACCCTTGTCATCCTGAGCGTAGCGAAGGATCAGGTGGCAGTCGTTCTTTGTGGCAAATGAGGGATATAGGGAGTAAGGCCACTCTCCTACTCCAATACAGCTTCTCCTCTACCCAACTGATCCTTCGCTACGCTCAGGATGACAAGGGGGTGCTTTGGGTGTTGGAGTACCAACAACGGAGGCTGGAACACCATGCGGACGTAAGCCCGTGCTATAATGGCCTGTTGTCAGCATTTTACCCAGGAGAGCGAGCATGGCAGTTGAGCAGGTCGAGGAGAGACAGGCACTGCAGGACGTGTGGGCGGATGCCACGTGCTACGGCTGCGGCCCCGCCAACCCTGAGGGGTTGCAGATCAAGAGCTACTGGTCGGAGGACGGGTCCGAGGTGGTGTGCCGGTTCGAGCCGCAGCCCCGGTACAACGCGGGCTTCCCCAACGTCATGTACGGCGGCCTGGTCGCTTCCCTCATCGACTGCCATTCAATCTGGACCGCCATCGCCTGGACCTACCGAGAGGAGGGCCGCGAGCACGGCTCCTCTCCCAGCATCAGCTACGTGACGGGCACCCTCAACGTCCGCTTCCTGAAACCGACCGCGCTCGACCGGCCCGTCACGCTCCGCGCCCGCGTGACCGAGTTGCAGCCCCGCAAGGCCCTGATCGAGTGCTCACTCTACTCCGCCGACGAAGAGACGGCCAGGGGCGAGGTCACCGCCGTGCGCTTCAACATGGACAAGGCACTGGGAGCATAGGTCGAAGGCCGTAGCGCATGGGCCAGCATAGATGTCACTACGTCTCGGCAGCGCGAAAGAGACTGGCAATGCGCTCGGTCGCAATACCGCTTGTAAGCAGCCTCTCGCGGCGGTCGCTCAGCAACTGCTGTGTCCAATCGTTGAAGCCGCCGTCTCCTATCATGTATTCCACACCGTGTGGGTCGCTCGCATAAATCTGGAAGCGCACCCACTCGTAGTAGCCAGGGGTGGTCGTCGGGTTGGGGTCTAACTCCAGGCGGATTGCCGGGAACCGCACCGACATAGGTGATATCACCCGCTGTTGAAGATGTTCGCGCTCGCGGTCGCCTGCAAGGGGCGTGAAAGCTACGCGCGCGTCCGGTAGCCTGTAGCCAAGCTTCTCCACGGACACAAGAAAGCGCAAATAGAAGCTGAGTTGTTCAGTAAGCGCATCTGTCTGGGTGGTTCCATCCGCATCGCCTCGGCTGGCTGTGCAGAGGGTAAACATGCGGAAGTGAGCCCTCATGTTTGGCCCGGTGTAGCGCTGGGCGCGCACTAGGCGGTGGCTGGCGCAGAGCCTCACCACATCCTGCGAATAAGTAGCTCCACGACGTTGTTCCCTGCGGCGTAGCGCGCACTCCAAAGCCAGCACGTTCGTGGAGTCGGACACCACTTCCGTGTTGCGGGTGGTGGTGACTACCTTGTTCTGGTCGACCGGGGCCAGCGCTGAACTGCTGCCAAGGGGCGCGAGCGGGGAAAGCTCAATCGCCTCGAAGGGAGGCACCGCCAGGCTGAGTGCCAGCCTGTCCAGCTCCAGGAGCGCGCCTACATCCGCCAGGGAGGGGCGGACGAACGCGTTTTGCTCGTACTGCTCCAGCACGAGGCGGGGCGTCTGGTGTGAGGCGCGGCGGCGGAAGACTGCCAGCAATAGCGATTGCAGGTCAGTCGGCGCCAGTTTCTCACCCAGCATATCGAGCAGGTGGTCGCTCCCAATCTCCCGCAGGATGCGCGCAACTATTTTGTCGGCCATATGTAGGCTAGTATAGCAATCTCGTCCATCCTGGTCCACGCGGTCCCGGTTCCGCGGGATGCCATCCTGGGTTTCCCAGAGGGGTGCGTGTGTTATAATGGCGGGTGCGTACTGCTCTGAGCGGTACTTCAAGGGCTCTTCGGCAAGAGATAACGCGGGGGCGGGGCACGTTAAATGCAACCGATGGACATCAGGATAGGAGACGTGTATACCCTCCGCAAACCGCACCCTTGCGGCAGCTACGACTGGCGTGTGGTGAGGGTGGGAGCCGACATCGGAATCCGCTGTTTGAAATGCGACCACAAGGTGCTCATGCCCCGTTCGGAGTTCGAGCGCCGCGTCAAAAAGCTTGTTGCCAGGGAGAGTGTATCAGAAACGTGATGGTACTTTAAGCACTATTGCCACTCGCGTAGGACCAAATAGCACTAACCGCATCACGTTTCACGTTTCAGAACTACGTTTCAGAACCCAGCTATGACTATGTTGAAAGAAGAAGCGGCCGGAACGGTCGCCACAACCACACAGAAACCCCCTTCGCTGCTGGACGTCATCAAGAACGGCGATTTCGCGAAGTTGTGGGGCGCGCAAATCCTGTCGCAGACGGCCCAGCAGATAGTCAATATCGCGCTGGTACTGCACGTTTCGTCCATTACCGGGTCCAGTACCGCGACCTCAGGTATCATCATCGCGTTCACGATACCTGCCATCCTCTTTGCGGCGATAGCGGGCGTGTTCGTCGAGCGCAACTCCAAGAAGCTGATGCTGGTTATGACCAACATCCTGCGCGGGGTGATGGTGCTCGCCTTCCTCTTCGCCGACCCGCGCTGGGGTGTGGGCGCTGTGCTGCCCATTTTCTACGTAGCCACTTTCTTATTCGCGTCCGTCAGCCAGTTCTTCAACCCGGCGGAAGCGGCTATGATCCCGCTGCTGGTCAAAAAGCGTGAATTGGTATCGGCCAACGGCGTGTTCAATCTGACCCTGTCAGCCACCCAGCTTGGCGGTTTCGTGGTGATCGGGCCGCTACTGCTGAACACGGTCTTCCACAATAACTACAACGGCCTCTACTTCGTCTGCTTCCTGCTGTGCCTGGCCGCCGCGGGCATGACGTACCTGCTGCCCAACGACCAGCCCGCGGCGACCTCAGCTGCTCGCAGGGCGCGAGGCGAGAAAGTAAACGCCGTGTCGGTGGCGACCGGCACAGGGGAAATCGCCCGGAGCGGCTTTCAGCAGGCGATGCTGGAACTGACCGAGGGCTGGCGCTTTATCAGGGGCAGCCAGGTAATCATGAGCGCCATCCTCTACTGGTCGATAGCCATCGCGGTCTTCATGATGCTCGGCACGGTCGGCCCCAACTTCCTGAAGCTGGTGCTGGGCGTGGACGAGACCAAGCTCTTCTACATCCTGCTCCCCGGCGGCGTGGGCATGGTGGCTGGGGTGCTCCTGGTAGGACGCTTCGCCAGCGAGCGCAACCGCGAGAAAATGATCAACTGGAACCTCTTCTTCGCGGGGTGCACGCTGCTGCTGTTCGCCCTTGTGCCGGTCGCCTTGCGCTGGGTATTCAGCGTGTTCGGACCAAGCGCAGCCCTGCCGGCGTCCGTAAGCGCTACCGCCACAGATGTTGCCCAGGTGGGCACCGTCATGGGGTGGGCCTCCGATTTGTTGGGTGACGGCGTAGTGCAGGCCCAGTATGCCTTCCCGTCTCAGTGGGAGTGGCTCGTGCTGGCCCTGCTCGGCGGCCTGACTCTGCTGCTTGGAGTCTTCAACAGCTTCATATCGGTGCCTGCGCAGACGGCCTTGCAGGAGCAAGCCCCCGAAGAGATACGCGCCCGCGTGTTCAGCGCCTTCTACACCGTATCGAACGCTATCCTCATCGTGCCGGTCTTCTTCGCCGGGGCCATGGCCGACTCCCTGGGCTACGAGCAAACCGTGGCGGTCATCGGCGTGGCGGTTATCCTGATAGCGGGCCTGGGCCTGTACCGCAGCCGCAAGCGTTCCGGCCTCACCCAGCCTCTCGGCAAGGGCTACGTTACAGCCGAAGAAGCCGAAGCCGCGCTCACCGCCGGGACCCCCGCCCCCAGGCCTATGCCCGCCCAGACACAGCAGGACGAGACCAAAAGCGCCCCGCCCAAACCGCCCACAACGCAGCCCATTTCCGGCGACGACGCAAAGGGTTAGCGTCCATTCAAACCTGTAGTACGTAATAGTACGTAATCTATCGGCTGATGCCCTCAGGACGTCCAAAAACGCTGCCCTGAACTTGCGGCAGTGCACCCCAGGTTGGTAGACTCGCTTCTAGCCAGCCGGTACTTCCATGCAATCAGTTATCCAGGTCGCCGGGCAGCGCATATCTGCCCGTGGTTCACTGTTGCGCACATATTTTGTATTCTGCCCGGCTGTAACACCTCTTGATAGGAAGCATCGCTACCATGTTGTCCCCCGCTATGTCAAAACTCAAGTCCGCAGTCTTCCTCGCGATACTGGTGGCCGCCCTGGTCCTCGGCCTGATCCTCATCCTGACCTCCAGGGGCCTCTAGCTCGCACACCGCCGCAAATAACCAGCACCGGCCCTATGCCCCGGCTTGTTTTTCACCGCAGAGGACGCAGAGGACGCAGAGGCTACGCGGAGAAGAATTGAGGGTGTTCTTAACGAGGGCCACATCGTACAGTACGATGTGGCTCCTTCTCTTATCTAAACAACCATAATCTCTGCGTAACCTCTGCGTCCTCTGCGTCTCTGCGGTGAAAAACAACAATTCTGTTGGCGACGAGGCCGGTCTGCTCTACTCTCGGAAGGTATAGTCATTTCTGGTATGATAGAGTGGAGTGAGGCCGCAAAAGGACCGCTCTCTGCATCAGCATACTGCTTTCCTGCAAAGATATTCTCTACTCAATGAGGAGTTGAAATGGCACTCAGCACGCAACCCGCGCGCATTGGAGCCGATTGGCTGCCGCTGCCCGCCCCCACGGACCTGGCGAACCCCTCCGGCGATTGGTGGCTGTCCATCCTGGAACGCGCCCTCATCTCGCGGGCGATGGACGATCTGGAAGTCACCAAGGACTACCGCCCCAACCCCGACAAGCCCCTCGAAGGCAAGCTCAAGTTCCAGTTCGGGGCAAAGGGGCACGAGATACCGCAACTGGTGGCGGCGGCCCTGCTCAACCACCCGCACGACGCCGCTACGGTCTATTACCGCTCGCGGCCCCTCATGTTGGGGGTGGGCCTCACTCCGTGGGAGGCGTTCGCCAGCAACATGCACAAGCTGGAAGGCGTGTCGGGCGGACGCGACATCGGCGTCGTGTTCAACCACAAGCAGCCGGGCGGCGTGACCGTGCTCCCGGCCTCGGGCGATGTGGGGGCGCAATTCACCCCGGCGGTGGGTTGGGCGCAGGCCGTGCGCTACCGGGTGGAAGTCATGAAACAGAGTGAGTATGACGGCGCGGTAGCCCTGGTGCACGCGGGCGACGGCGCGACCTCCACCAACGGCTTCTGGAGCGCCATCAACATTGCAGGGCCGCGCAAGCTCCCCTACGTCATGCTGATCGAGGACAACCGCTACGCCCTCTCGGTGCCCTGGCGCTACCAGTCGGCGGCCACCTCGGTCGTAGAGAACCTGGCTAACTTCCAGGGGCTCAACATACAGTCTGTAGAGGGTAGCGACATTACGGAGCTTTACAGGACGCTCCATTCGGCCATCAGCAGCGCCAGACAGGGAGGTGGAGCGCAGCTAGTGCACGTGAAGGTGCCGCGCCTTACAGGGCACAACTGGCAGGACCCCGCCGCCTATAAGGCCCCCGAAGAGAAGGAAGACGACCTGCGCCGCGACCCGCTAGCCCGCCTGATCGCATACTTGCAAGAGGAACACGGAGTCCCCGCCGCCAGAATCGAGGAGATGCGGCAAGCAGCAGAGATGTTCGCCAGGGAGCAGGCAGAAGCCGCCTGGAGAGAGGGCACCGACCCAGAGGCTGGCGACGGCCTGAAGCACCTGTTCGCCCCCGCCCGCCCCGCTACGAACACCACGCCCATCACCGAAGGCCCGCGCCTTACCATGCAGCAGGCGATCAAGCAGACTCTGGACGACGAGATGGCGCACGACCCGTCCGTGCTGGTGTTTGGCGAGGATGTGGGTGCGTTTGGCGGCGTGCATCGCGTGACCGAAGGGTTGCAGGCCAAGTACGGCGAGGCGCGCTGCTTCGACACCAGCCTGAACGAGGAAGGCATAATCGGGCGGGCGGTGGGCATGTCGATGAACCGCCTGCGCCCCGTGCCCGAAATCCAGTTCCGCAAATACGCCGATCCCGCGCACGAGCAAATAACCGACGCGGGTAGCCTGCGCTGGCGCACCAACGGGCGGTTCGGTGGGCCCATGGTGCTGCGCATCCCGGTGGGCTACCAGGTGATGGGTGGCGACCCCTGGCATGCGGTGTGCGGCGAAGCGGTGTTCGCCCACCTACCCGGCTGGCAGATCGCATACCCGGCCACCGTAACCGACGCAGTTGGCCTGCTGCGTACAGCTCTACGTGGCGACAACCCGGTGGTTTTCCTCGAACACCGCCTGCTCTATCGCTACCGTGAGGCCAACGCCCCTTACCCCGGCCCTGACTATGAAGTGCCGTTCGGCAAGGCCCGCATCGCGCGAGAGGGCAGCGACGCCCTGATAGTTACCTGGGGCGACACTGTCTATCGTTCCATCGAGGCCGCCAACGCCGTAGCCCAGAGCATGGGGGCCGAGACACGAGTGCTGGACCTGCGCACAATAGTGCCCTGGGACAAGGCAGCGGTCATGCAGGCTGTGCGGGAGATTGGCCGGGTGCTAGTCGTGCACGAAGACACCATCACCTGCGGCTTCGGCGCGGAGATAGCGGCACAGGTAGCCGAAGAAGCCTTCATGTACCTGGACGCCCCGGTTAAACGGGTAGCTACCGAGGACGTGCCCTCCCCCGCTCACCACAACCTCTTCGAGGAGGTCATGCCCACCAGCAGGAAGATACAGAAGGCGCTGGAGGAGTTGGTGAGGTTCTAAAGTATCGAAAATTAAGTTTCAAAGGTTAGAGAGGAGAATCTTATGGCACTTGAAGGTCGACTTGTACAGCATGGCGAGGCTCTGGCCTTGGTGTTAGAGCCTGAAATATTGGAGCAACTGAATATCAACCTCGATAGCAAGCTGGATATCGTCACTGATGGCGACTCTATGATTGTTACGGTGCGTGATGAGGAGCGACGTGCCAGGCTTCACCGAATAATGGAAGAAATGAACGAGGAATATGGGAATGTCTTCAAACGATTGGCGGAGTAGATGATTCCTACATTCCTCAGCCTGGAAGATATACTCGAGTTGCATGAAGATCAGGTCGTCCGCTACGGTGGAAGTACTGGGGTTCGGGATATGAACCTGTTACTTTCCGCTTCCGAGATGCCGAAGGCTACCTTTGGAGGCGAGTTCCTCCACGAGGATGTGCATGCTATGGCAGCCGCATACCTTTTCCACATCGTGCAGAACCACCCATTTATCGATGGCAACAAACGCGCTGGTCTTGCTTCAGCCATTGCCTTTCTGCGGTTGAACGGGTTTAGGCTCCGAGTTGAGGAGGACGCATTGTATGACATGGTATTAACAATAGCCCAAGGTAACCTGGACAAGCCTGCTATAGCTGATTTTCTGAGGCAAAATACCCAAGTTGCGCCAGTATAGATAGTTTA
>JAXDKH010000045.1:0-7984 GCA_034667185.1 Chloroflexia bacterium
GCCTCTGCGGTGAATAAATCAGTAACGGTCGGTTACTCTGTTCCGCCGTGCTCGCGCAGGAGGTCGGCTATCTCAGTGTGGCCGTTCGCGAGGGCTACGCTGAGGGGGGTCTTGTTCTCGAAGTCGAGGACGTTGACGTTTTGCGCGCCGTTTTCCAGCAGCCACCTTACCATGTCGAGGTGACCGAAGCCGACCGCCGCGTGCAGAGCGTGGTTGATGCCCTCTCCGCCGCCGTGGGCGACCAGCAACTCCGCGATCTCGGGCTTGCCGCTCAGGGCTGCGTGGTACATGACCGTGATGCCGTGAGCACCCTTCGCGGTGGCCTGCGAGGGGTCGGCTTCGAGGCAGCGAGCCACCTGTTCGGCGTCCCCAAGCATGGCGTGAGTGGTAATGTCGGCGTGGGCACCCTGCGAGATGAGGTAGCGCGCTATCGACCTGTTGCCCATGTGCGAGGCAGCTTGCAGGGCGGTCTCGTCAAACTTCTCCCAGGTGGCGTTGACCAGGTAGGGCTGCTGCGCGTGCATCTCCCGGACCTTCTCCTCGTCGCTGTGGGCCGCGATTACGAATTGCTCCACCAGTTCCTGTGAAAGCTCGTTGGTTGTTTGCATTATGTATGTCCTTTCCGCGTTGCCGCTGCTACCCATTGGCCCACACCCAGGAGGGCCGCTTCGGGAAGATGGTATTGAGCAGGGCGCGAACCTCGTCGCCTCTTACCCAACAATCGGGGAATGCGTACTCCAGGTCATCAAGCGACCGGAAGCCGAAAAGTAGCTGTAAAAAGGTCAGGTCGGGGAAACCTCCGTCGCCCTCCTCGGTGCGGCCCGATCTCCAGGGTTCTATTCGTGCGAGCTTGCCTGCCTCGAAGCCCAGGAGCAGGCCCGAACGGTAGAAGTTGAGCCTGACCTCGCCCGTGTGCCCTTCTACCACGGAGCCGGGTAGTCGCTCTTCGATGGCCGTGGCGACGTGGCGGATGAAGGCCGATATATCGGGCACCCGCACGTACCAGGCGTAGGGCTTTATCGTGCGCGGCAGGCGGTCGGGAAGGGATTTGTAAGCCGGGTGCTCGGTGCCCAGGTTGAACATGAACGTATTCCACTCGCCTTCCTTCTGCTGAGCTTGCTCGCGGCCCGTTGCTGCCATATGCCGGACAACGGAGGGCGTAACCGCCGCCCACGACACCCCAGGCTTGATTTCGTAGACTTGAGCTTGCAAGCGAGTGCCCTCCATGCGGTAGTCGAGCACTAACATGCCCACGGCTTCGGAGTTGGGCGTTTCTATAACACAGAGCAGTTTGCGGACCAGCGTACCTTCGGCGCGCCCGTTTAGCTCGTATCGTAGCTGCTGCTCGTCCTTTAGGGCAGTAACCTGGTAGCGGCGCGACATCTGTTCCAGCATCTGCGACATGAAGGGGATGTCGGCCTCGGTGGCATGGCGGACGTTGAATGGCTCGGCCTGTCCTTCCTTCAGCGGGGGCACGTGGGGAGTATAGCCGGCCCGACCGCCGCCATAGGAGATCGCCATTTCATAGCCGAACTGCCGGTAGTACCAGGGGATGCCGGTGATGGCCTGTGCAAGCTCTCCGCGTTCCGTGCTCCAGCGGTGTATCACCTCGAATTGCTTGCGAACGAGGCCCTTGCGGCGGTAGTCGGGGTGGGTGCTCACAAGCTCCGGCTGCCCCACTTTGAAGGGCACGCCGCTGTAGCTCCACTCCTGCGAGATGAGGCCCATAGAGGAAGCGATCTGGTGTTTGGTGGTGTCCTCCACAATGAGGAAGTCGGAGGGTGGGAAGAAGCGGTGGGGGCTACCGGCACCCATGAGGTCGCGCATCCAGTGGTAGATACCTTCGTCGTAAGTGCCGGTGGGGTATGCCTGCTGGGTGGCGTGGAAGTGGGCGAGGTCTTCGGCGTCTTCGGCGGTGGCCCTACGCATGATTAGCCCATCGCCCAGGTCCTCTACGCGCTCCAGGGCTGCGGTGTCATGTGCCACAATGCTCTCCTTCGCGGTATGTCATTATGAGCATAACACACGGGTGCCAGGTCCGTATCGGGCTATGGGACCATTGTTCCGCCTTGTCATCCTGAGCCTCCCCCTGTCATCCTGAGCGCAGCGAAGGATCAGGCGGGTAAGCGAGAGTCTTCAACGTTGCGGATGATGCCCGGCATTAGGAACATTGGCCCCGTATTAGGGAGAGTCAAGAATGGGTGGCTGATCCTTCACTGCGTTCAGGATGACAAGGGCATACTCAGGATGACAGGGGCACTCTTGGGTGCTACTGTCCAATTCTTGTGGTGATTGGAATCTCAGAATTGAGCGCGAGGGGCGTAGGTGTGGAACCTACGCCCCTCGTTCTAACGCTATTTCGTTGTCATGAGGTCCACACCACTCAAGGGGTCTGGCAGTTGGGGAAGAAGGTATTAGCCACTATCTTGGCTGCCTGCGCACGGGTGACAGGGTTGCTGGGCCTGAAGAACGGACGGTTCTGGCCGTCGCAATCCTCGTCTTCGCCTCCGCAGGGGTAGCCGCCCATGACGCCGCGCTGGGCCAGTCGCTCTACGTACACGTAGAAGGAGCTTGGTGCGTCCGATGGCGGCACGTCAGCGAAGGTTTGGCCTTCTACAGTGTCCACGAAGCCTCCAGCGTTCGAGACTATCTTGGCAAGTTGAGCACGTGTGGCGTTTGCGGAGGGTCTGAAGAAGGCCCTGTTCTGCCCGTCGCACGTTTCGTCTTCTCGCGCGCCGCAGGGGTAGCCACTCATCACGTTGTGCGCGGTCAGCCTCTCTACGTAGACATAGAAGGAGCTTGGATCGTCGGAGGGCTGAACATCGGCATAGGTCTGCCCCTCCACAGCCTCGTTGTAGCCTGCAGCGTTAGCTACCACCTTGGCTATCTGCCCCCTCGTGATGAGGTTGCTGGGACGGAAGTAGGGATTGCCGCTGGACCCGCAAGGTTCCTCCTGTCCGGTCTGCGGGTTGGTGCTTCCGCAGGGATAGCCTCCCAGTACGCCTCTACAGGCGAGACAGCGTACGTATGGGTAGAAGGAGCTTACCTCGTTCGAAGGCGGCACGTCCTGGAACTGGATCGGGCAGGCTGTGGGTACAGACGTGGCTGTGGTCGTGGCCGAAGCAGCTGTCGTGCTCGATGGCAGTGCAGTAACCGTTCTCGTGGCGGTGCTGATGGCGGTGCCCGTGCCGGACGGCGCAGTTGTGGCGGTGTTGGTAGCAGCCGTCATCAGTGTGGAGGTAGCACTGACACTGGGTGTGGCAGTGGCAGTATTGGTTCCTGTTGCCGTACCGGTGTTGCTGGGAGCGACCGTGGGTGTACTTGTAGTGCTTGGAATAGCGGTGGCTGTGCTGGTGCTGGTGCTGGCACTGGTGCTCGTTTCCGATGGGTTGACGGTGGCCGTATTGCTCGGTATTATAGTGGTGGTCGCCGTGGCTGTGCTGCTTTCAGTAGCGGTTTCCGATGGTATGTCAGCAGCTGTTGCGGTGCCGGTAGGGATGGCAGTCTCAGTAGCCGTGGAGGTAGTTGTAGAGGTAGTTGTATCTACAGGCGTATCAGTCGCGGTGCTAGTGGCGATGGTTGTCTCGGTGGGAGTGGCGGTATTGGTTCCCAGGGCAACCAGTACCGGGTTGCTGTCGGAGCAGTTGCCCGCGCCGTTGCAGGACCGCACTATGTAGTAGTAAGCGGCGCTGGAGGCGTTCGGGTCGGTGAAGGTGATCTGGCCGTCGCTGGTGCCGAAGGGCGGCGGGGCAGTCTCAGCGATCTTGCTGCTCACGTCGGGCAAGAACGTGGAGACCGTGCCACGGTAGATTTCGTAGCTGGTGGCAAGCTCCTTCCCGCCGTCTGTGTCGGTCACCACCGGCGACCAACTGAGCGTAACGTCCGAGCCGGTGCGGGTGCCGGTTACGACGGCGCTGGCCGGTGTGTCGATCTCGCTCTCTTCGAGCAGCACCGCGCCCCACTGTCCATTCACGTTCGCCGTAATCGTGCCGCCGGTCACCGTGTAGGTCATGCCCGTGGTGCTTGTCATGGCGGTCATGGCATCGCGCAGGACCGTGCCGTCGGGCAGGTTGTAGGGGGCGGCGTTGAGGCCGCTGAAGGTGGCGCTGTGGGTGGCGTTATCCCGGTTGAGAGCGATCAGGGCCGTCTCGTTGCCGTTGGTGCGCCCGAAGCCGTAAAGCTTCTCGGTGTCGCTGACTATCAGCCCGTGCTCCACATCGCCATCGAGCAGGGCCTGGTAGCTGAGGCGGATGCTCGACATCTTGCGGGCTTGCGGCAGGAGGTTGGTGGTGTCGGACGTATAGTCGCCCGGCGTATCGCCCCAGGCGTAGGGCACGCGGTTGTAAGGGTCGTCCTGCCAGTTCCCTGAGTACACGCCATCCTGGTTGAGGCCCATCTCGTCACCGTAGTAGAGAGTGGGCGCGCCAGGGTACGTAAAGGCGAAGAGCCACCATTCCTTCATGCGCTGCACGGCGTAGTCGTCGCGGTCGTTATTGCCCTTCTTGAGCAGGAAGTACAGGCGCTGGGTATCGTGCGAGCCTTCCAGGTTCATCATCGCCTTGAAGGCCATGGGTGGGTAGTCTTCGTGTATGGTGCGCAGCCGGGTGTCGAGTTGAGATGGGCTGAGGTAGCCGATGGGGCCGCTGGAGCTACCGTCGTTGGAGTCGTTCTCCTGGAACTTCTCGCCCCTGGGGTCGCTCGAACAGCCCTGGGTGCTATCGGTGCAACCGGTGAATAGCCAACTGAGGAGGGCGGCCCGGAAGCGGTAGTTCATCGTGCTGTCCCACTCGTTACCGAGCAGCCACGGCGAAGTATCGCCCCACTCCTCACCGAGCATCAGCACGTCGCTCTTGCCCGTGAGGCCCGCATTGCGCACGGCGGCGCGGAAGCCCTCCCAGTAGTCATTGTTGGGGTCGTTGGTGCGGCCGGGGTCCACGTCGCCGCCCACATCGAAGCGCCAGCCGTCAGCGCCCTGCTGCGTCCAGTAAGGGCCGACCGAGCTGAGGCCGTTGCTCCAGATAAGCTGGCGAACCTGCGGCGAGTTGGCCTGCAACTTGGGCAGGGAGGAGTAGCTGTACCAGGCTTCGTAGGTAGTCGCAGGCGTGCCAGGCGGGTCGGGTGGCACGCAGTACGCCAGAGGACCTGTGCCTGGATCGCCGTCGCGGCCTGGGCTTGCGAAGTGCGGGATGTAGTACCAGCTACGGAAGCCGGATGTGGTGGCTTCGCACGCGCCACTGCTGTCGTTGGTGCCGGGGCCGGCGGGGCTGGAGAGATTACCGTTCGCGTCGTAGCGGCTGTAGCGGTCGAAGTATTTACTGTCGGAAGAGGTGTGGTTGAACACGCCGTCGAGCATGATCTTGATGCCGTGGGCATGGGCCGCCTCTGTCATGGTCTGGAAGTCGGCCAGAGTGCCGAAATCGGGGTCGATGACTTTGTAGTCGGCGGTGTCGTACTTGTGATTGGAGGGCGAACGGAAGATGGGGTTGAGGTAGAGCACGTTCACGCCGAGGTTGTCGAAGAAGCCCTGGTTGATCTTCTGGGTGATGCCCGCCAAGTCGCCGCCGTAGAAGTTCTGGCCGTAGATACCGGGGCAGCCGGGCGTGTAAATCCCTCTCGGGTCGCAGATGGTGCTATTCCAGCGGGCCTGGGCCTGGCCGGAGCGAAGTAGGGAGCCGGTCTCGCTGTAGAAGAAGCGGCCCTGGACCGGGTTGTTGGTCGGGTTGCCGTCGCGGAAGCGGTCGGGGAATATCTGGTAGACAATGCCCTGCTGCATCCACTGGGGCACGACGAAGTTGGGATCGTACACGGTCAACTGGAAGGAGTTGCCCTCGGCGTCTCCCTGGTTGTTTGTAGGATCACCCCAGCCGCCTAGTGCGCCCCAGGTGCTGGCCGAACCGCCGTAGAAGGCGTTGCCGTATTTGGCCCTGTAGTGCGCCGTGTTGGAACCGTCCATAGTGCGGAAGACGTAGTAGAGTATGGTTGGCGTGGTCGGTATGCTGACGTTCACGCTCCAATAGCTAACGTTTCCCAGCATGGGGTCGGTATCGTTGCCCGCGGGGCTCATGGGAAGCAGCGACTCGACGTTATCTACGTCGTTCCAGATGCGAACTGTGGCTGAGCCAACATCATTTGCGCAGGTGCGGAACTTGAGGGTGACAGTACCCTGGTTGGTGGGCACGGGGCCTGTGGGGTTGCGGTACGTGGCATCGAAAGAGTTATGTCCTAGGCCGACCCAGTAGACGTTATTGTCGCCTGTCGTCGCGTTGGTACAGGAGGTAATCTGCGGAGTGGGAGTTGGGCTGGGGCTGGGACCCCCGATCGTCATGACGTGAGTGGTCGAATTGTAGGTGAAAACCGTTGGAGCATTATTGGAGGAGACCGTAAAGTGGATATTACTGCCACCTGGCGTTCCCCCTTCGCCGTAATTCTCGTCCCAGCTTTCATTGATAGCTACCTTAGCCTCGTAGTTACCTGCTGGAAGGGCTGTAGTGGTGAAGTCGTAGATGCCGTCTTCGTTAAGGTCCTCAAGCCATGAGCGCAGGCAGTCGGGCTGCCAGTCACCTGGGCACCCTAGTTCTGATTGGAAATCACCAACGGCTACGGCGATAACGGCGTTCTTGTTACTGGTTACCCAGTGGGTTTCGTGGTCGTAGTAGAACTTGACAGTGGTTGTACTGCCCAGATTAAGAGGAATGTTTGGCCCGCCTTGCTGAGCGTAGCGGCCATAATTCTCAGTCCAGCTATCATTTATAGCCGCCTTATACTCGTAGTTACCCGCGGGAACAGACCAACTGCCCTGCCAAACCTCGTCGTCAGCATCATACGCAAGGTGCGTGGTGGCGCAATCCGGCTGCCAGTCGCCCGTGCAGCCAAGTTCACTCTGAAGGCTGCCGGGGATGGTGACGGTTGTGGGGTTGGGTGTATGGGAGGCAACACTCGCAGCGGTACTAAGGCTCAACATGTAGCCCATAGCGAACAAGGCGAGCAGCAGGAGGCCCCACCTGCGCAAAAAGAGCAGCAAAAACGACGGCTGAAAATAGCTCTTTACGGTCATTAGATTCTCCTCGACTTCCTTGCGTGACTGTCGTACTGAGTATAGTCGTGTACGCGGCTACGGGCACCATTATACAATCATGTAGACAGGGTAAGCACGCGGGGCATATGCAGGAATTAGAGAATAGCACCCGCAAGATTCTTGCCAGCAGAGTGTGACGACGAATCAATGAGGGAGCCTTCCACATGGCTCCCTCAGGAAACTTCCCTCTGACTTGCTTCGGGCTGCTAAGGTCTACTAACAGGTGTCTGGCAGTTAGGGAAGAAGGTATTAGCCACTATCTTGCTCGCCTGGCCTCTGGTCACTTGTGCATTCCACCTGAAGTAGGGCCTGTTCTGCGCATCGCATGTCTCCCCAGGTCCTCCGCAGGCGTAGCCACTCATCACACCCCTGTTGGTGAGGCGCATGATCCACTCGTAGAACTGTGAGCCCTCTCCTGTAGGAGGTACGTCTGCGTAGAACTGCCCACTCACCGCCTCGTTGTAGCCCGCGGCGTTAGACACGATCTTGGAGAGCTGTCCTCTTGTGGCGTTGGCATTGGGCAGGAAGATCACCGGGTTGTCAGGAGAACAACCACCTGCAGGGCGGTCTGGACACGGGTACCCACTCATGATGCCCCTGTTGGTGAGACGGTTGATGTAGGCGTAGTAAGGAGAACCTGGTGGCACGTCCTGGTAGATCTGATCTCCTGGGTCCTCGTTGAAGTCCGCAGAGTTGGACACCATCTTGGAGATCTGCCCACGAGTGATGTTGCGCTCCGCGTGGAACATGCCATCAGGGAAGCCCGTGACGATGCCTCTACAGGCGAGGCACTGTATGTACTCGTAGAACGTATCGCCGGGATTGTTGTCTGGGAAGGTGGTCGTGCACACCGTGACCGTAGCCTGAGGCGTGTTAGTTGCTCCCGCTACCGTGCCGCTGGCTACCGCA
>JAXDKH010000046.1:0-12778 GCA_034667185.1 Chloroflexia bacterium
AGCCCCGCCAGCAGCCGCTCCGGGAGCAGCCGGAAGAGCGGGCCAAGCACGGGCAGCTTACCTTCGCAGGCCAGCATGTTGAGCACAGTCACCGTGGCCCCTGCCCCGTGCACCGTGAGCGCCCACGAGCCGAGGTTCATGGGCGACGATGGCTTGAAGATGCGCAGCATGTGGTGGAAGCGGGAGGGGGTGCCCAGGTCGTCTATCAGCAGGGGCGGGCAGGGGAGGAGCGCCGCGAACGAGACGTAGTGGGCGGTGCGTGCCAGCTTCTTGTGCCGTTCGCCGCCGACCACCTCCGCAATGGACCCTATCAACGCAGAACCTGCCGAGATGCCCCCGAAGAAAAAGTAGGCCGCTACCTCGTGGTTCCAGGTGGGCTGCTTGAGGATGGGCACGTCGGCGTATGCGTCGCGGGGGTTGGTGTGGGCCGCGCCGAGGGGGGAGCTTTTCCGCCTCTTCCTGCCGGTGTCGAAGTCCTGCATAGCTTATTCGGGCACATCCAGTTCGTAGACCAATAGGGCTTCCCCGTAGTCCTTCGTGCAGGCCAGGCACGAACCATCCCGGCCGAACACGAAAGAGCCGCCTGGGAAATCCTCGTCCACAGTTGCGCCGCACTGGGTGGCAACTGCTATAGCCAGCCTGTTGTCCCTGGCGTAGGTGGGCAGGCGCTCTCCCAGGTGCGACTTGTACCAGTCGTAACCAGCGCGCCAGGATGTCTCGTCCGTTCGCCGGGTATAGAGGCCGGGTGCCGAGGAATGGAAGACTACCCGCGCACCTTGCCCCGCGAACCGGGCGAAGAGGTCGGGCCTATCACTGTCGGCGCAGATGGCGAGGGCGCAGGTTAGCTCCTCCCCGCCGACAGGCAGCTTGAAGACCGGCATTTCGGTACCCGGCGAAAACAGCTCCGCTTCCTCATCGACGATCTGCACCTTGCGGTACACACCGATGACGCGCCCGTACTGCGCTAGCATCTGCGTGACAAACGGCTTGTCTTCACTATTAGCCTCGATGAAGCCACCGGAAGCAGCGACCCCATATTGAGCAGTAAGGTCCACGAAATGCTGTACCTCGGGTGAGTCGAGTGACCGCGCGGCGTCTCTATAGTGCTCGTCGAAGCAGTAGCCCGATAGGCCCATCTCGGGGAAGATTACCACTTCACAGCCTTGTGCTGCGGCCTCCTCCATCAATTCCTCGGTGCGCCGGAGGTTGCCCTCCCAGTCACCCTTTTCGCAGCGCATCTGTGACATGCCTATCTTCAGCTTCATCTACTCACTCGTCCGAAACGCCCACGATTTCGAGTAATACCCGGCACCGTACACCGCCATGTTCGTGCTGAAAGGTTCCCAGCCGCTCGCACATAGCTGCTGGACCATCCACATGCTGATAGGCTTGTGCCAGTTGCGCCCGTACTTGCTCAGCCGGTAGCCCTTGCCGCCCGCGCCTATCGTCTCACTCGCCTGGAAGTCGAACACGCTGTCCAATTCAGCCAGCATCCAGTCGGCTATTGAGGCGTCGGTGCAGTAGAAGTCTATCGATTCGTCGGACTGGTAGGTGTCTATCTCGAAGTACTTGTAGGTAGGCAAGAGGTTGCTCCTCGTAAGGCATGGGCGTTTCAATACATGGCTTGTTTAGCTGTCAATCACCAGAGCCGGTGAGAATAGACCAGTTGTGCTCATCTTGTTCCTCTCGGACCTGATTGCTTCAACTACGTCGAAATCAATGGGCTGTCCGTTGTTTTCGCGCAACACTTCCTCCCGGAACTGGCGAATCCCTTCGAGCGCCTCTAATCTCCTCCTGAGTGTGGCACTTTGCTCAGCCTTCCGCTGTTCCAATTCGTTCTGGACAAACTCTCTTATCAGTTCAGAAATACTCCGGCCTTTTCTCTTAGCGATGGTGGATAGCTCCCGATGCTGTTCAGGCTCAAGTAATATCTGCGTTCTATACAATTTCCCATTATAGGATTACCTCCATACCCCAATATACATCTCCCCAGACGTATACACAAAACCGCATCAGCCCTTCCTCCCCAACACCACCGCGCTCAACAGGCTCAGCCCCAGCCCCACCGCCACGCTCCACATGTAGCGGCGCTTCATCGAGGCAGTAGGCATGTGTGGGGCTTCGGGGAGGTTGTAGGCGGCCGGCTCCTCGGTGAGGAGGAAGAAGGCGTTGAGGCGCTTGTACTCGCCCGCGTCGTCGGCACCGTACAGGTAGGCTTTGTCATGTCCGTCAGCATGCACCTTCGTCAGTCGCTCGTTGGCGCGATGCCGCAGGTCTTCCACGGGGCCGAAGGTGATGGCGTCCGTGGGGCAAGCCTTGGCGCAGGCAGGCTCGATGCCGTCCTTCTGGCGGTCGTAGCAGAGGGTGCATTTGTGCGCTCGCCCATCCTCCGCGCTACGCCCCAGCACGCCGAAAGGACAGGCCACCACGCAGTAGCCGCAGCCGTTGCACACGTCCTGCTGCAGGTACACGTCGTCGAATTCGTTACGGATGAGCGCGCCGGTGGGGCATACCTGCTGGCAGGGGGCCTCGGTGCAGTGCTTGCACACGTCGCTGTTGAAGAGCCAGCGGAAACCGGATTTGGACCCTTCAAGAGCAGGGGGTGGAGTGGGGACACCCCACACCCCGTCAGGGGAGGACCCCTGCACCCCCAAGTCCGCAATCTCCGTAAACGTCACGTGGCGCCAGGTAGTCGCGGACAGGTGGCGGGTGTTGTCGTAGCTCTGGCCGGTCCAGTCCATGCCGTCGGCGGGGAGGCCGTTCCACTGCTTGCAGGCTACCTCGCACGCCTTGCAGCCGATGCAGAGGGTCGAGTCGGTGAAGAAGCCCATAGCGTCACGTTTGGGCGGGGCGTCCACCAGCTTGATGCCTTCCCAGAAGCTCGGTTTGACTTCTTGGCTCATGCGCATTCAACCTCACTTAAAGTATCTTATGTACTATTTCGTGCTCAATACCGAGAAGTTGGAGAGCTTGGTCTTGTCTGTTGAGGTTGGGTCAATTGCCACACGGGTCGCTCTGAAACCCGCGTCGGACATCATCCGCTCTACCTCCCCACCGTAGTACGGTCTGCACTCCAGCTTGCCATATTCGAGCGCGGACCCCGGCGGGTTGGGCGGCCACCTGTCCTTTGAGAGCATGGTAATCACCAGCAGCCCTCCCGGCTTGAGGACGCGGTGCAACTCTCTGAACGCCAGGTCGGGGCGAGACCAAAAGTAGATGGAGTGGACGCTGAAAGCCTTATCGAACGAGGCATCCTCGAAGGGCAGGGCTTCAGCTTCGCCGTATCGCAAGTCGGCGCGCCCACCCTGACTGGCCTCCGCGTTGCGCCTGCTTGCCTCGCGGACCATCGTTTCCGAAAAGTCCACTCCGGCGACAAAGCCCGACGGTACTCGCTTCAGGACCTCCTCTACGCCGACACCCGGCCCGAAGCCCACTTCCATAACGCGGTCGTTGGGTTCTAGGTCGAGTTGCGCGATGGTCCACAGGTTCTCAGGGAGGTGGTCGCGGGCCATCTCCTCGCCAACGCGGTGGCCAACCTCCCCGAAAGGGCGTCGGTACTGGCTATCAAGGTCTTGCTCGTCCCGCTGGTTGTTGGTAACTGCCTGTTGCGACATGGTTAGTCGTCCGTTTCGCTTTCGTCTTCATCTTGCTTCTCGTGGTCCAGCTGGTCGGGCTTCTCGAAGTACCACTCCTGGTACTGGCTGCACTGGCCATCCTCGTCGAAGGTCAGCAGGAAGACGTTGCTCCACTCTGCGTTCACGGTCACGCCATCGTCCTCGTAGTAGATGGTGCGCCCAACCGACATTGCCTGGTTGCCATCGACCAGCACCGGCTCGTAAACGGCGTCGTAGGTGCCCGGCTCGTCCGGCTCGGCCAGCCAGGCGGCTACTATGGCTTCCCGCCCTTCCACGGGCCTGTTGAATGGGTCGTAGAAGTAGCGTGCGTCCTCGGTGAAGAGATTGCCTATAGCCTCTGGGTCGTAACTCTTCCAAGCTGCCACGTAGTTATCCAGCCAGGCGGCTACCAGCTCTTTATACATCAATCTGCTCCTTACGTTGATGTTGCATCATGTCGATCTTCCCTCCGGCTGGGCTTGCTGTGGGGTGTCGGGCACCGGCTCCTCGGTGGGTCGTTTGGCAACAGAGACGGTGGGCACATCCGACGGCTGAGCCATGCGTCCTTTGCGCACCTCGCACACGAACGCCTTGCCCTCGTGCATGCTTACGTTCGGCTCGGTGACCATCGGTATTAGCTCGTTAGCCTGCCCGCCGGTGACCTCGCCGGCGTAGCTGAAGTGGATGGGCACGCCGATCTGGTGGACCACCCGGCCCCCGACCTTGAGAGTGTGCAGCCGGGGGGTGACCATCGCCCTCGCCTCGATCTCGCCCCGTGGGCTGTTCACTACTATCCAGTCGCCATGCTCGATGCCCCTCTCCCGCGCAAGCTCCGGACTCATCTCCACGAACATGGCGGGCTGCAGCTCGTTCAGCCAGCTATCGAAGCGGCTCATACCGCCGCTCAGGTAGTGCTCCGTGAGCCTGTAGGTGGTAGCCACCACTGGGTATCGTGGGTCCGATGCCAGAGCCATGGGGTTGAGGGGCGACTGCTCCACTTTGGCGGTGGGGTTCGATTGCTGGCGGTAGAGCAGGTTGTCTACTGGGGACTCAAGCGGCTCGTAGTGCGTGGGCAGCGGGCCGTCCTTGACGCCGGAAGCCGCGAAGAGCCAGCCTTTGCCGTCCGAGTGCATTATGAACGGCGAGTCGCCGCTTATGGCGTCCATACCCTTAGCGTCAGGGCCGGCGCGGTAGTCGGGGCGCTTATCGGGAGGGAAGTCGGGGGTGTCATGTCCGGTCCACATACCTAGTTGCTCGTCCCACCAGATGTACTTCTTGCGCTCGCTCCAGGGGCGGCCTTCGGGGTCGGCGCTGGCCCGGTTGTACATCATGCGGCGGTTGGCGGGCCAGGACCAGGAGAATTTGGAATTTGGGATTCCGGAATTCGGATTGGAAGAGGGACGGTCGGCGGCGCGGTTGTAATGCTCTTCGGGCCAGATGCCGCAGTAGATCCAGCAGCCGCAAGCGGTGGTGCCGTCGTCGCTTAGCTCCTCGAAGCCTCTTAGTTGCCGGTCTTCTAGCAGGTGCCTGCCGTTGATTTCCTTTAGCACCTTCTCGGCGCTTGGTTCGTCCTGGATGTGGCTGCGCCTGCCACCGGGGAGCACCTCCGGCCCGTCTTGCGCGTAGTCCCAGGTGAGGTTGAGGAGACCCTGTTCTTGGGGACGTGTGCTGCCTGAGTAGAGTTGCTTGAGGCGGCGGCCCAGGTTCCAGATGAACCAGAGATCGGAGCGACAGTCGCCGGATGGGTCAACAGCTTTGTCGTGCCATTGCACCATGCGCTGAGTGTTGGTCAGCGTGCCGGGCTTCTCGGCCCCCGCAGCGGCTGGAAGGAAGAAGACCTCGGTGCCGATTGTGGCGGGGTCGGGGTTGTCGGGGCCTTCCTTCCAGAAGGTGGCGCTCTCCAGCAGGAAGAAGTCGCGCACCACCAGCCAATCAAGCTCGCGCAGACCGGCCCGGTTGAGCTT
Source organism: Chloroflexia bacterium (assembly GCA_034667185.1). GTDB lineage: Bacteria > Chloroflexota > Chloroflexia > QHBQ01 > JADMIH01 > JADMIH01. The sequence continues at coordinate 5,579 of JAXDKH010000046.1, forward strand.
CGCATTGGGAGCGCCTGCCGCAGGGTTCTGCCCCAGCAGGAACAGCCCTTTGACCTTGCCCTCGGCCATGCGGGCGAAGGTGGGCAGTTGCGAGTGGTCGCCTGAGATGCGAGGCAGCCAGCCGAAGCCCCACTCGTTGTCCGCCGTGGCCGCCTCGCCGTACCAGGCTTTGAGCAGGCTCACCACGAACTTCGGCAGGTTGGCCCAATAGCCCTTGGGCACCGTCTCCTTCTCCAGGAACTCGGCCAGGCTGTTATGCCCTCTTGTGGAAGTGGGTTGCGGGATGTAGCCGGGAAGCAGGTTGTACAGCGTCGGTATATCGGTGGAGCCTTGAATGGAGGCGTGACCCCGCATCGCCATGATGCCGCCGCCCGGCCTGCCCATGTTGCCCAGGAGCAGTTGCAGCATCGCCGCCGTGCGGATTATCTGCACGCCCGTCGTATGCTGGGTCCACCCCAGCGCGTACACAATCGACCCCGTGCGCTCGCGGCCCGAATTCGACATGAGCGCCTCTGCCACGGCCTGGAACTGCTCGACCGAGCAGCCGCAGACCTCGGCCACCATATCGGGGGTATAGCGGGCGTAGTGCCTGCGCAAGATGTTGAGCACGCAATTGGGGTGCTGCAAAGTGGGGTCACGCTCCGGCTCACCCTCAGCGTGCGCCCCCGACGTCTTGCTCCAGGAGTAGGTGCCCTGCTCTTCAGTTGTGCCTGCTGCTTCTGGCGGCTCTGTGCCCGCGTAGTGCCAGTTGGCCTCTTTCGGGTCGTACTCGCCCCTTTCGGGATCGAAGCCGGAGAAGATGCCTTCCGCATCCTCGGCGTCCACATATTGGTCGTTGATGATGATGGTAGCGTTGGTGTAGGCGAGCACGTACTCCTTGAACCAGCGTTCCTGTTGCAGCACCTGGTTGATGATGCCGCCCAGGAAGACGATGTCGGAGCCGGTGCGTATCGGCACGTAGTCTGTGGCGCAGGCGGACGTGCGGCTGTAGTGGGGATCGACGTGGAAGACGCGCGCTCCCTGCTCGCGGGCCTTCATCACGAAGCGGAAGCCGACCGGGTGGGCCTCCGCCATGTTGGAGCCCATGATCAGTATGCAGTCGCTGTTTTGCAGGTCTTCCTGGTAGGTTGTGGCGGCCCCTCGACCGAACGTGGCGCTCAAACTGGGCACCGAGGCGCTGTGTCAGATGCGGGCCTGGTTCTCGATTGCGACGATCCCCAGGTTGCTGAACAGTTTTTTGATGAGGTAGTTCTCCTCGTTGTCCAGGGTAGCCCCACCCAGGTGCGCCATGCCGAGCGTGTGGTTGAGCAGGTTACCGTCCGCGTCACGCTCCACGAAGGTGGCCTCCCGTGTCTCCACCACCCGCTGCGCGATGCGCTGCATGGCCCAATCGAGCGGCACCGTCTCCCATTTGTCGCTGTATGGTGCGCGGTAGAGAGCCTGCTGCTGGCGGTGGGGGTTGACGGTCAACTGGAAGGTATTGGAGCCTTTGGGGCAGAGGGTGCCCTCGTTGATGGGGCTGCGCTCGTCGCCCTCAATATCCACCACCTGCCCCGCCTTGACGTAGATGCGTTGCGCGCAGCCCACGGCGCAGTAGGGGCAAACCCCGTTCACCGAGACGGCGTCCCGTATGCGCGAGTGCCGGGCGATGGACATAGCGCTGTAGGGCTGGGGGCTGTTGCCGAGTCGCCAGAACAGGTTGCGACGTTTGGAAGGTTCTTTATTGCGCATTCATCCTCCTACCTTCTCTTCCATGTACCAGTGTGGCTCTCTCACTAAATCGAGGTGCTCCTGAAGCATTAGCGATAGTTCCTCCTTGGAGCAGCCTGGGTGCTCTTGCTCCAGCCTCTGCCTTAGCAACCGGACTTGCTCGCCACGCCATCTAAGCATCAATTCCACCTTGCGAGCCGGTGCCATAAGGGCATACGCTTCTATCTGGGCCAGGTCGGAAGGGTGCCAGCCAATGCGTTGTAACATAGGAAGCGTATCTATGGTTTCATCCACTGCGGTGCTCCGATTTGGCTCTAAGCTTCTTCACGAGGTATACCAGCACGTCGTTCTGCACCTGTTCCTGCCCCTCCGGGTCAACATACGTCCAGCTTACCGCTCGCTCGTCAAAACCCGCGTCTTTGTAGCCCCTACGCTCGTACAGTGCAATGGCTCGCTCGTTATCGATGGCTACGTCCAGACCGATCTCTGTAAAGCCATGGTCGGCCGCCAAGGCCTCAGCTTCGTCCATCAGCCTGGTGCCTATGTCTCGTGACCAGTAGGTGGGCACAACGAACAGGTCGGAGATGTGAGCGCAGTTCCTCAAGGCGCTACGCATCGGCTCCTTGGTTGGACCCGCCAGTACGAGCAATACGTGCCCCACCGGGCGCTCCCCGTGCCATGCGAACAGGTAGACGGCCTTGCCTGTCTGCTGCCTGCTGAAACGCTCCTGGTGCAAAGCCTGGGGCCGTCCTTTGGCCCAATCGCGGTTCATTTCGTCAAGCAGCCCAATCTCTTCTTCGCGGAGTGGCCTTATGGCTATATCTTCTGGTGCAAGCGATGACACAGCAGACGCCTCATATCACCTGTTCAGGCCCCGAATAGATATTAAGCCTCCCCTGCCTCAAGAACGCCACCAGAGTCAGCCCGGCTTGCTTCGCCAGTTCCACCGCCAGGCTGGAGGGCGCGGAGATGGCGCACACGAGCGCGAAACCCGCCGCCAGCGCCTTTTGCACGATCTCGAACGAGGCGCGGCTGCTCACGAGCAGGATGTGGCGGTCGAGTGGCAGCAGGTCGTTGAGCAGAGCGTAGCCTATGACTTTGTCGACAGCGTTATGGCGGCCTACGTCCTCGCGCACCAGCAACAGGTTGCCTTCAAGGTCGAACAGGGCCGCCGCATGGATGCCGCCGGTCTGGGCGAAGGTGTCTTGCCCCTCGCGCAACTTGTCAGGAAGTGTATAGAGGGTATCGACCGGCACAGTGAAGTTGTGTGACATGGGACGCACGCGCCGCGCTGCCTGTTCTACCTGGCTGAGACTGGTCTTACCGCACAGGCCGCAACTGGAGGTAGCCAGGAAGTCTCGCCCCCACAGGTGAGGGTTTACCAGGTCGCGCTCGGTGGGTTGGACGTTGATGATGTTGGGGGAGAGGGTGCCATCTTCGGCGAGGCAGCGGGCGATGGAGTCTACCTGATGCCTGCCTGTAATAAGCGCCTCGGTGAACAGGAAGCCTGCGGCTAGCTCTTCGTCATGCCCAGGAGTGCGCATGGTGACTGCCACGTCTACGCCCGCCATGCGGATTTGCAGCGGCTCCTCTATCGTGAGATCGTCGTGGGTAAGCTCGCTACGGTCACCTACCCAGCGATGCACCGTCTGCCGCACGCTGAGGGACGCAACCGGAGTCCGGCCCCTGTCCGCCTGCGGGACTTCGCGCTCTGTTGCTCCGCTGGGTTCCATGACCTATTCTACGTTGCGGCCCGGCGGCAGTCAACCTATCCAGTAGACGATAGACGATAGACGATGGACGATAGCTCAGTCAGCGTTCTCAGAGCTTGCTTCTTAGCCACTCCCAGTCTTCCAGCGTATTGACGTTGCGGAAGCTTGCAAGTCCTGGGTCGTGGCGGCGCATCTCGATCTCCTCAAGATATTCTACGCTTACATCCTCAAGCAGAGCCTGCACTTTCAACCTGCCGGCTGCTATCCGTTGACGTGCGGGCTCCAGGCACCGGCGAGAGTAGATGGTGTGCATGGTCTCCACATGAGAGATGCCGTCCGAGCCAGTCCAGCGCGGTACCAGAGCATCTGCTTGAGTGGGTAGGGATGCCATGTAGCGCAGCAAGTCGGGATTGAGCAGTGGCATATCGCAGGCCACGACCAGCGTGCGGTCCTGTGTCATATGGTTGAGCGCTGTATAGATGCCACCGAGCGAACCGGAGCCTGGAATTTCGTCGGGTACGGTGGGGATGTCGAGGAAAGCGAACACCTCTGGCGAGTTGGTTACCAACAGGTCCGGGGTGAGACCTGCCTCGCTCAGCCGCGCAACGACAGTCTCTACCATCGTAGGGCCATCGGGCCGCGCACGCAGGAGGGCTTTGTTGGTGCCCATGCGCGTGCTGGCCCCTCCCGCGAGCACTGCTACCCCCAGGCCGCTGGTTTCGCTTTCGCTGCTCATCGATGCTGTCCTAAACAGGGGATGCTACTTTGCTATAATGGGTATTGTACTCTCACCCGCGATCCGTCTGCTCATATGGCTTACACTAGCCCTTGCCTCGTAAACAATGCACGATACCAGTATCGTACCCGACCTTCAAGTGTGCCTCGACAGGAGCACCGCGCTGCACCACCACCTCTGCCCCAGGCAGGTGCTGGGTGTGCGTACCGGCATGCACGCCGCCGAGCTATTCGACATGCCTCTGCCCCAGACCGGCAAGCGACTGTTTGCGTTCGTTGAGACGGACGGGTGTTTCGCGGATGGGTTGTCGGTGGCTACCGGCTGCTGGCTGGGCCGTCGCACGCTTCGCCTCATCGATTACGGCAAGGTGGCTGCTACTTTCGTGGACACGTCTACAGGTAAGGCCCTGCGTGTCTCTCCTCAGTCGTCGGCCCGCGCCCGCGCTCTCGAACTGGCTCCAGCCGAGCCTGATAGCTGGCACTCGCAGCTTGCCGCCTATAAGGTGATGTCTACGCCGGAGCTACTGCGCGTGGAGGAAGTGCGCCTCACGGTCTCCCTGGAGGAGCTAATCAGCCAGCCCGGCCTGCGCGTGACCTGCGAGGGGTGCGGCGAAGAGATCATGAACGCCCGCGAGGTGCTGGTGGATGGTCGTGTCCTCTGCCGAAGATGCGCGGGGGATGATAGCTACTATGAAGCATGCTCCGTCTAATACCTATTCCCCGCAACATCAAGACCAACGTCCCCGCCCTGCCATCCTGAGCGTAGCAAAAGCATGTGGACGTCCTTCCTTAGCGTCTTGACGATTCCGTCTCCTTCTATCAATCGTCCCTAAGAGCCTCATCAATGGCCTGCTCTATGGGCATGCTCTTGCCCCTGTTCAAGGCGGATTTGAGCGCCGATTCGTCAAGTTGAGAGCGCAGGGTTGCGAGGGCATGGTTGTACTCAGCCTGGTCGGCGGGCGGGATCATGATGCTGCCAGCGCGCTCTCGTAATGCTTCGACGGCACCGAAAATTGTGGCGGAGCGCTCCGGTTGCCCTTCCGCGAGGCTCAGGAAGGCGAGCCCGATGAGGTTGAGCCCGATGAAGTGCCGGTCGCCCATCTTGGACAGCAGTTCCAGCGCCTCACGGTACAGCGACCTGGCTTGCTTGTACTCGCCACGATAGCGCGCAACGTCCGCGAGGCACAGTATGGCTATGTCCATGGCTCGCTTGTCGCCTACCTCGCGGAAGATGGCGATGCTTTCGTTCGCGATGGCCTCCGCTTGCGCCAGGTCGCCTTGCCGGCGGACGGCGTGGCATAGGCTGCCTAGCTCCAGGGCCACGTACCAGTGCTCCCCCACCTCTCGAAGCTGAGCTATGCTCTTATTCAGGAGCGCAATCGATTGCTCAAAGTCGCCCTTGTAGAGGGCCAGCGTGCCCATGAAGCCTATGGTTGCGGCCACGTTCCATTTGCTGCCTATAGACTCGTACAGGGCGAGCGCCTCCTCCTGCAAAGCCCAGGCACCCTGGTAGTCGCCCTTGTACATCAATATCGCGCCCAACTGGTAGAGCGACCTCGCTACCCTCTCTGGGTCGCCCAGCTTACGTGCTATGCCGAGGCCCTCGTTCAGCAGGGCGGTCGCCTGGTTGTAGTCGCTCTGGCCCATCGCGAGGCGGCCCGCACCGTGAAACACCCACCACTTCACCTCCAGTGGCAGGGCTTCACCACCCTTTTCCAGCGCCTCCTCCAACCATTTGCGGCCTTCACCCAGGTAGCCTCGCACGTACCAGAAGTGCCAGAGTCCACCACCAATCCGCGCAGCCATTTCCGGCCTGCCTGTGTCGAGGGTCCAGCGCAGGGCCGAACGCAGATTGTCGTGCTCCTGCTCCAGCCTGTCGAGCCAGCTAACCTGGTGCGGCCCCCTCAGTTCCGGCTCGGCTCGCTCGGTGAGCGCCAGGTAATACTCGGCATGAAGGAGCCTGATGACCTCCGTTTCGCCAAGCCGGTCCAACTGCTCCAGGGCGTACTCGCGGATGGTTTCCAGCATGGTGAACCGCGTCTCGTCCTGGGACATCCCGGCCTGGCGTATAAGGCTTTTGTCCAGCAGCGACTCCAGGCCGTCCACGACTTGACACTGCAAGTCGCCGTACGCGTTGCACACCGCCTCGGCTGCCGATATGGTGAAGCCGCCGAGGAAAGCCCCCATACGAGCGAACAGGGCGCGCTCCCCCTCGTCCAGCAGGTCGTAGCTCCAGGCAATCGTGTCGCGCATGGTCTGGTGCCTGGCGGGCATGTCCTGGCTGCCCCCCTTAAGCAACCCCAGCGTCTTGTCCAGCCTCGACAGCAAAGCCCTGGGTGACAGCAGCTTGCTGCGGGCGGCCACGAGTTCTATCGCGAGAGGCAGGCCATCGAGACGGGCGCAAATGGCGGCTACAGCCTCGGCGTTCTCCTCGCTCAACTCGAAGCCGGGGTTGATGCTCTGCGCCCGTTCCACGAAAAGCTGTATGGACGGGTAGCTCAGCAAGCCCTCTAACCCTTTGCCATTGTGGGAGAGGTCTGGCAGGGGCAGCGGGGAGAGGGGCACCTGTTGCTCGCCCCGCAGGTTAAGGGCGGCACGGCTGGTGACAAGCACCTTCAGGTCCGGTGCCCCTTCGAGGAGGTCCACCACCAGGGTAGCCGCCGGTGTTACCTGCTCAAAGTTGTCCAGTACGAGCAACATCTGCCTGTCGTGCAGGGCGTGTCGCAGGGTGTCGCGGAGTGGTTGGCCGCCCATGTCCTTCACGACGAGGGCTTCCGCAATCGCGCTGCCTACCAGGCCAGGCTCCCGCACGGTGGCGAGCGGCACAAAGTACACACCGTCGCGGAACTGCCCCATGTGGAGGGCCACCTCGGTAGCCAGTCTTGTCTTGCCGACTCCCCCTGGTCCCGTGATGGTCAGCAGCCGCACACCCTGCCTTGCCAGCAACTCGCTTATCCTGGCGATCTCTTCCTGCCGGCCCAGGATGCGCGTGATAGGCGGAGTGAGGTTGGATGGGGCAGGTGGTGCGGGCTGTGTACTTTCG
>JAXDKH010000047.1:0-20469 GCA_034667185.1 Chloroflexia bacterium
GAGGAAAATAGTCGCCCAATTAGTGAAGGATCAAACACGGGTTACTGATCCTTCGCTACGCTCAGGATGACAGGGGGGAGGCTCAGGATGACAGGGGGGAGGCTCAGGATGACAGGGGCAGGGTTCCGTGACTTCAAAGAGCATAGCCTCATCCATTTCCCCAAAGCAACGTAGCCAAGTCCCCCTTGTAGCGGTTATAGGCTGACCACAGCCTCTCTTGTTCCGCGGGATCGTGGGGGGACATACTCGCGCATAGGTGGCATTGTCCAACGCGGAAGGCTGCGTAGGCCATGCGATAGAAGGTGAGGGTAGAATCTGATATGGGGTAGCCACCCGCCGAGTAGAAAGCCTCAAGCAAAGAACGACTCCCCTCCTCATCAAGGCCCCACTCTACAATTGCCCCTGCCAAGTCCCACGCCACAGGTTGCGGCCCTATGCAGGTGTGGTCCCAGGAGTGCCCGGCGCTGCCCGACTTCAGTATCCGACCGTCGTGGGTACGCATCCATTCGCGGGGTGCCATCCGACCGTCGCCGTAGCTGCGTATGTTGTTTGGCATGTCGCGCAGGCCGTCGGCCCGGTGCCGGGTGCGTTCGGCCACGTCCTCGCCCAAAGCCTCCCAGGTGTTCCAGTAGAGCATATCCGCCAGCCTCCCGGTTGCGCCCGCATGCTGCTCGGCAGACAACGGGGCCCCGGCTACGACTGCAATGTACCCGCCCATGTGCCGGAGCATCTCTGGGCCGCAATCTTCCAGGTCCAGTGGCGTGCCATCCACCCACTGGATGGCTACGAAGCCATTTACAACCCCCAGTGGCGCAGGCGTCCACCCGGCAGCGGCGCGTTCAACCAATATTGACTCGACTATCTCGGCGGTGGTGCCCGAGGTGCCCGGCGTGCTGCACAGCCCCTCGAACTTGAACAGCACGCGTTTGCCACTCTCTGTGGTGCAAAGGTATTTGGTACGTTCGAACGGAGCGCAGGTGGGCGGCCACATCCGGCTCTCCCTGTATAGAACCCTGCGCCACTGGCCTCCACTCACGTCCTCAATGCGAACAACAGGGTCGGTTGGGTCTTGCGCTGTGAGCCAGGCAGCGAGCGACCCGGACAGGGACAGCCCGTTGAAGCGCACATCCTCCAGCGGCACCACGTACCTGGGCGTGCTCGACCACCAGGCACGTATCTCGTCTGAAGCGGCGCTGCCCGGCTCGTTGGCGTGCGCCGGGAAGAAGCTGATCCTGTCCCGCGCCAGCCCCGCCGCGACCAAAGCCTGCCCCACCCCCGACATAGAGGAACCAGACAGCCCCGGTCCTTCGTCCACGACCAAGCCCCACTCCGCGCCCCCCACCTGTTCCGGCGCGATGTATGCCTCTCTCTGGAAAGGGTGCCCGGTAGGGCGTACAGTGAGGCTTGCCACTTTCCAGCCATGCGCCCGCAGGGTGGTCGCCACGACAGCGGCCAGCGTGGTGCCGATGCTACGCACTCCCACTACCACCGCCGTCTTATTCTTGATGCTGTGATGGTCGGCCAGCCAGCGCAGGGCCGCCGCGCAGTATTGCTCGGGGTAGAGGGTGTAGAAGGCAAAACCCTCCGGCATTTTGACCGTCACTCTCCGGTCCGGCTGCGCTGTTTCTTCCCCAAGCTGGGAGAGTGACCGGGAGAGACTCTCGGCTGGGTCTATGCCACCACACTTGTGACCGTTCTGTTCGGCCCACGTGTAGTAAAAGGCCTGAGCCACATGCGCGGTGGCCTCATGTAATCGGCTGTTATAGCCTTGGTATTCCTGCCCGTCCAACGCGTCGCAGGCGGCTTGCTCCAGTTGCCCGGTCAGGATGAGGGCGGCACGCAACTGTTGCAGCATATCTGCGGCGCTGCTTCTGCCGGACCCCGCAAGCAGGGCGGTGAGGCGTTGTCGCAACTGCTCCACAAGGGCAGCCAAGGACTCTTCGTATTGTGGGTCGCCGTAAACTATCATGGTCCTGCTCTGGGCGTAACAGCTAAGTGCTACCCACTCCCCTCTCGCTGCTCTGCTTTGCCCACGACCCGACATGCAAGGGACGCGCCAGCATGTAAGTGGATGATAGCTTGTGGGCTCCGGGCCACCCTCTGCTCAGGTTCTATAGGAACTTAGTTAATGATTGTTTACACAAGTCGCACGACCAAAACCGTATCCTGCTGCCTGTGCGTACGTTCTATATGTGCAGCCGTGTAGTAGCTAACCTTCACCCATCTGCAATCCGAGTTCCCCTCCCAAATTCGGCCCAACGATGACCGGCGTCGTGCAGAATAGCGGCGTGCGCCAATGCAAAATCATACATATCAGAAGACGTGTGTAGAGGTGTGAGATGGCAAGATATAAGTTTACCCTCCAAACCAACAAGCCTAAATTCAACTTGCCGATCATAGCCGCGGTGCTGGCAGCCTTGTGCCTGGGGGGCATGAGCGTGTCATCAGCCGCACCCGCAAGCGCGGAGGGTGTACAGGACGCGGGACAGGCCCAGTACGCGCCCACCTCGGTGGTGTTCAGCACCGCGCCGGGCAGCTACGGCGGCCTGTGGATAGGCGAGATGAGTGGCGGGGGCAACGTCAGGAGCGGCCCCAGCGTCCAGAGGCCGCGCATTAAGTCGTGGGGCGCTGGGCGACGCGTGCTGCTCTACGAGGGCGTCACCGATGCGAGTGGCGGCCTGTGGTACCGGGTGTCGGAAACGCCGGAGCAGCCGATGTACGTGCATTCGAGCCTGGTACGGCGGCTCGCAGCCGTCAAGTTCGAGCCGGGCAAGTTCATGGGCAAGTGGGTCAACGTCAACCTGAGCCAGCAGGTGGTGACCGCCTACGACGGCAGCACTCCCTTGCGCGTGACGCTCGCCTCTACAGGCACCAGGTTGCACCCGACCGAGGTAGGCGTCTGGAAGATCTTCTACAAGCTGCTCAAGCAGGATATGGACGGCGGCAGCAAGGAGAAGGGCGACTACTATAACCTCAAGGACGTGCCCTACCCGCAGTACTTCCACACGTCGGGCGAGGGGCTGCACGGCACCTATTGGCACGACGACTTTGGTCGCCCGCACAGCCACGGCTGCGTCAACCTGAGCATCCCCATGGCCGAGTGGTTCTACAAGTGGGACAACATCGGCACCACTGTCTGGTCGCATTATTGACAGTATGGGTTTGGCGACCCATTGAACGCGAAACCGTAGCCCATAAGTACTGTTTATCATCAAATGGCGGCTGTAGACCCCCTACAGACGTCATTTTGTGTTACCCGGCCCGTACATTGTTACAGTGAAGCACCTCCCACTCACTTCTTACTTCTTAGAGTGGCGGAACTTCCCCACGCAGACAACCCGTAAAGGAGAAAACAATGAGACAATACAACCAACGCTTGCAAGGCACTATTCTTTTCTTATCTATCGTCCTGGTTTTTGCTCTACTGGCTGTGGGTTATACCGCGACCAAGGTCTCTGCCAGCGGCAGCAGCGCAGTAACGTACAGGCATGGCACGGAAGAGCCTCGGGAGACCGAGACGGAGCACGCCGGAGCCACCGAAACAGAGCACCCGGAGGCGGAGGGCACTGAAACCGAGCACCCTGAAGCTACCGAGACTGAGCACCCCGAAGCAGAAGGCACAGAAGGCCCCGAAGCCACTGAAACAGAGCACCCTGAGGCAGAGGGCACAGAGGGGCCGGAAGCTCACGAAACTGAGCACGCCGGAGCCACGGAGACCGAACACCCGGAGGCAGAAGGCACTGAGCACCCGGAGGCCACCGGCACGGCAGAGCGCGAGGTCGAGCCGACCGAGACCGAGCACCCTGAGCGCCATGAGACCGAGCAGGCTCGCGCCACCGGGACTGTGCAGCCCACAACAACCGCAGAGTCCAACCGCGACAGGTCTGTAGTACCCGCGACGGTGCCGGGCACGGGCAGCCGCACCTTCAAGGAGACCGGGCATAGCGTAAACGGCCTGTTCCTCCAGCAGTGGGACCGCAACGGCGGCGTGGCTCAGCAGGGTTTCCCCATCTCTAACGTCATGATGGAGCGCTCGGACCTGGACGGCAAGACCTACGCGGTACAGTACTTCGAGCGTGCCGTGTTTGAATACCACCCTGAGAACAAGCCTCCTTATGATGTGCTGTTGTCGCAATTGGGCACCTTCCAGTACAAGCAGAAGTACCCCAACGGTGCCGCTAAGCAGGGCGAGAACAAGGCAACCGGGCGCTACTTCGCCGAGACCGGGCACTATGTAGGCGGTGCGTTCCTGCAGTACTGGCAGGAGCACGGCGGCCTCGCCCAGCAAGGCTACCCGATATCGGGTGAGTTCACCGAGGTATCACCTCTCAACGGCAAGACCTACACAGTGCAGTACTTCGAGCGTGCCGTATTCGAGATGCACCCTGAGAACAAACCGCCTTACAATGTACTGCTCTCCCAGCTAGGCACCTTCCGCTACCAGCAACAGCAGGGGAAATAAGGGCGAGATTACCTAAACGCATAACGCCAAGACTAGGGTTGTTGCTCTAGCGAAAAGGAGCAAGGTACGACATCACGTACCTTGCTCCTTTTTGTACTCTCCAAACCACAATACTCCTGGTGTGGTCCTTGGCGTCATGAGTTTAGGACCTGTGCTTGCGCATGGGATTGGACCGAATCTTGCACCCGCACACAGCTATAGGAATAACCTTGTTGGCAAGCCACCAATCCACAACATTGATCGGAGTGAATCTTATGAACAACCCGCCGGACGAGAACGAGAGCACCCGTTCCAACTACATATTCGAGAGCCCGCTGGCCTCCGGAGCGCGAGAGGGCGAGAGAATGAAGGAGCCACACGAGGTGGGCGAGCGGATCGCCAGCGTGGAGCCGTGGGAAGAACCGGAGAACACGCAGGGTTTCCAACACGGCTCGTGGAACTACGTGCATTCGACCAGCAACGAGGTAGGCCCTGCTTTGGCCGAGCCCGGTAGCGGCAACGAGGACCACCCCGACACCGCCCATGCCGAAAGTGCCGGCTGAAAAACAAGACAGAGGCGTGATGTAAGCCGCTACCGCACTGCGACCCACATCACGCCAAATAGGAGGAACACAAACGAACAAGAGCATCAGCCGTACCCGGCATAGGGTACACACGGCTAATGCTCTTGTTCGTTGACTACTGTATACGCTTTGTTACTTATGTAATGCTATGTGGACTACGCGCTGCGCTGGAGCAGGTCTGCGTCTACGTGCAGCATCTCGATAATGGCCCTGCCCATCGTCCCATCCACCGGCTTCAACTGCTCGCGTGGCCCATTGTAGATGCTACGGCGCAACCAACCATCTAGCTCAGCAGGCACCAGGTACAGGTTACCGTCGTCACCTTCGACAATCCAGTTGAGGTACAACGGCGTCCTGTCGCCGAGGTACAGGTGGGCGTTGACCGGGTAGTAGACATGTAGCGTGCCCTGAGTTGTCTGCCAGGCTTCTCGTGTTGCTCGTGTTCGTGTTTCTGTTCGTGCTCGTCGTTGAGTGTAAGGCTCCAAATTGCAATCTCCTATCTCCTATCTTCGCTCTCCTCATTGAGTAGCGTCGTGGCTGGGGCACCCGGTTCACCCGGAGCCGCGACCACATGACTAATTGTAAGCAACAACGATACCTTGTTATGTCTATTTTGGTTGTAAATACGTTAGCAGGCGGTAAATAATGGTGAAGGGGCGAGGCTGTGAAGGTTCTACGCCGGGTGGACAGGCTGGGGCATGTTGGCGGCCCTCGGATGCCGGACATATTTTGACAGAACCGGCATTTTCTGGTACAATACTGCGTACGCAAAATGGACCGCTAGCTCAATTGGCAGAGCAACTGACTCTTAATCAGTGGGTTGAGGGTTCGAGTCCCCCGCGGTTCACTAAGAAATGTTGTAAATTTACGCACGGTAGAGGGCTGGTGTTCTAATCACCAGCCCTTCTTGCATCCCACATCATGTTGTTTGACACCAATTTCCCATTTGCCGGTGCCGGTATTGGTGTTCTCGTTCCTGGTTGCCAATAGTCCAATCGCTGCCGTACGTCAAATCCCCACACCAGCGGGTAGTAGCTCGCTTTGGTGGTCGTTCAGGGAGCGGGAGTAGAACGTCGGGTATTCTTTGTTGACGAGACAGAGCGGGGATTGCCAGGAGGGGCCGATTTCGGACATCGAGCCGATCCAGGTCATGAAGTTGAGCCAGCCGAGGCGCTCGCCGGGGGGCGTGGAGGGGTCGAAGCCGCTGTGGACGATGAGCAGGCGAGTTTTGCCGCCGGAGCCTTCGAGTGTCCAGGTGACGACCTGCGAGCCTGCCCAGCCGTAGACGAGTTTGTTGGGAGGTTCTATTTCGAGGATCGTGGAGGCAAAGCCCTCGCCCCAGCCGAGATCGAGCGTGCCGCCGACTTGCGGTTCGACGGCGGCGTTGTGGGCGATCCAGCGGTTTAGCTCAGACGGCTCGACGAGCTTGGAGAAGACGACGTCGGCTGGGGCGTCGATCTCAATCTCGTGGTGAATGTCCTCCTGGCTGTTGAGGGTGTGGAAGTCGAAGTGCGAGCGAACTGGGTGACCCTCGACGTGGCGGCGCAGGTTTTCGAGGACGAGTAACCAAAAGTCTTCGGGGGCGCAAGGGGCGGAGGTATCGCTGCCGCAGCCGGTGTGCGTGACGGTGAGGATGGTAGCGATTGTGTCGCCGTCGCGTGGGTGCAGCCTGTATTCGACTTCGGTAGTGACACCTTTGAGCGGCCATGCGAAGCGCAGGTGGCTGTCTTGTTCGGCGGCGATGATCTGGTGGCGGCCCTGCGCTTGGTCGGGAGTTTCGGGGGTGTAGCAACCCCAGAAATCATAGCGACCCGCCGGTAGGTCTACCTCTGCTCGCTCGGCGAACCAGGTTTCCAATGCCTCGGCACTGGTGAGAGCATTGTAGACCGAAGCCGCGTCGGCGGCGATTGTGACCTGGAGCCGGTAGAGTTCGTCCATCGTGTTCCTCCACTCCTGAGTATAAGTTTGGACACGGCTTACCGACGCGCATCTAGCATGAGCCGGCGCGATTTTCGGAAGCAGGTTGCGTGAACGCGATCAGCTTTTCGGGTAGCAGACGAGGACGAGGCGGAAAAGCGATCTCGGCGGTTGCGCATCCTCACTGTCACCGTCGCTGTCATCGCCAGCCGTAGCGCCATATTTACGAGCCAGTATCTGGGCCATCTGCTGGACATCGGCCATGAAGTCGGCGCGGCGGGATTCGTCGTCCAGTTCGACGTGCAGCGACAGGCCGAGCGACGGTATCTCTCTGCCGACCTCCTGTGCCAGGTGGCCGATGTCGCCGCGCATCTCCTCAGTCAACGAAAGCAGGTGACGCAAGCTAGCCTGGTCCTGGGCCATGCCAGCGCCGCCGATCTGGCCAACAAGGTCGGATGCCAGCCAGTAGGAGCGAGCGCGAGCCTGGTAGGAGCCTTCCACGGTGCCACGCACGCGACGCTCTCCGACTTGCTCGACGAGGCCGGCGTTTTGCAGCGCCTTGATATGGTAGTAGATCTTCTGCGGGGTCTCGCCGAAGATCCTGCCTAACTCAAGACAGGTGCGTGGGTGGTCCATCAGCTTGAGCATCTCAATGCGTTGAGGCTTGAGCAGCGCCGCCGCTTGATCCACGTCTTCGATGTAGAGGACTTCCTGCATGTGCCTAACCCTGATCCTTAGCCGTGTACAATTCTTTCTTATTATATAATTTTATTTTTACACTGTCAAGTCCTTGAATCGCGAAATTTTGGCATTGACATCCAATGCCAACTGAGCTACTCCTAAACCGATTGGCACACCTGTAACTCCGCCCCATGAGGACTATTAGCCTCTCGTTCCACAGGAAAATCCCTATCTGGTGCCGCCTTCCTCTTGGGGCGGCCAATTTCGCTAACGCTTGGAGGATGTATTGCGAAATCAGGTACAATATCCGGTGGAACTCAAATGGTTATCTAATTCTGTAAGGGAGGGTCAGGGGTATTCAGCATGAGCACACAATGGTGGATAGGATTAGTATCAAGTTTTCTTGCAAGTGGCGTCGAGGTCGTGGAGGCCGTGACAATCGTGCTGGCCGTAGGAGTCACCAGGGGTTGGCGTAGCGCCTGGTACGGCGTGGTGTGCGCGGCGGTGTTGCTGGCGGCACTGGTAGCCTTGCTGGGAGCTACTCTGCAGACGTTGATCCCCATTGATGCCCTTCGGATTGTCATAGGCACGCTACTCCTGATCTTTGGTTTGCAGTGGCTGCGCAAAGCTATCATGCGGTATACGGGGCTGAAAGAGCTGCACGATGAAGAGAAGATCTACGAGCGAGAGGTGGCTGAGTTGAGGGAAGAGCCTGCCGCACCGTCCGGGGCAATAGCCGGTGTGAGCGCGCAGTCCCGCCCTGCAATCGATTGGACCGCCTTCACGGTTTCGTTCAAAGGCGTGCTCCTCGAGGGGCTGGAAGTGGTATTCATCGTTATCACCTTTGGGCTGACCGCAGGCGACAGCACGCCCGCAGTGATCGGGGCCGTGGCAGCGGCGCTGCTGGTAACCGCGGCGGCCTTGCTGGTGCATCGCCCTCTTACCAGGGTGCCGGAGAACACGCTCAAGTTCGTGGTAGGCATCATGCTGACGGCCTTCGGGACCTTCTGGGCGGGGGAAGGCGTGGGGCTACAATGGCCTGGTGAGGACCTGGCGATACTTGGCCTGCTGGTCTTCTACGCCGTCTCGGCAGGGGTAATCATAGTCGGGTTGCGGGCGCGAACAAAGGGCGAGAGTGGCAAGGCCCAGGAGGCGGTGACAGGGGTATGAAGTACGTAAGAGGATTCTTTGCGTTCTGGTACGACTTTATCGTAGGCGATGCCTGGGAGGTCGCGGCAGGGGTGGTATTGTCACTGCTATTACTGTACGCGCTCGCCCACTTCTCGGGAGCAGACGCACAGACTGCGGGCAGCGGCTGGACATCTTATGCTGCGCTCCTGCTGCCACTCGCCATAGTGGCTCTGCTTGGCTACAGTCTCTGGCGGGTGAGGCCAAGGGGCTAATATGAAGGCTCCAGGCGAGTAGCGCCACAACCATCTGCGTGCCAGGTGTACTGTGTGTAAGGGTGTGCTTTGGGTCACAATCCTTTTACGCCTGCTGAGCAGTTTCGGTCAGCCCCAAGAACTACTACTGCTTGGCGACCAAACCGGCGGAAGCCTATGGAAACTATGAACGCTTGCGTGCGTAAATACGTTCCGAATATAGGTAGGATGTGCCTGATTCCCACTGACTCTTAATAAGTGGGTTGAAGGTTCGAGTCCCCCGCTGTTCACCACGGGGCCTATAACCAGAGGGTTACTCGTATGAGGACCCTCTGCTTTTGTTTTATCTCCAGCCCTGAAGGCAGTGGAGCGTTGATAGGGTCTTTGCTCACTCTGGAAGCCTGTTCGCCGGCACTTAGCCGCAAGATGTGGAACGAGTGGAACAAGTTACAACTCCTTGGCGTCATCCATGTACTCGACCGCGCCCGGCCAACCCTGCACGTGAGTTCACGGAACAAGTAGGAAAGGAATGAACGCCAAAGGAAAGTATCTTCTACTGCTGGCCGCAATACTGCTCCCCACCATGCTGTCTGCATGCGGAGGGTCAGAACAGGCCTACTCAACGCGCTCCTCCGGTGGAACAACAGGAGCTATGGCACAAGCGACCTCGACTACAGGCTCGGCTGCGGCAAACAACAGCTATCTTATTGCCCCGCAGTCCGGCGCTGAGAAGGAGGCACCTGCTGCCGACCAGGGCGGTACCGATTCTTGGGCAGCACCGCCTGTTGAGGCTCTGCCGCCTAACCCGTTCATCACAACTTCCGAAGACCACCTTTCTACCTTCGCCATGGATGTAGATACCGGCTCATATAGCGCCGCACGTAACTACATCAACACAGGTACGCTGCCACCTGCTGAGACCGTGAGGGTAGAAGAGTTCGTGAATTATTTTCACTATGACTATCCTACTCCACAAACGGATGCGTTCGGTATTTACGTGGACTCCGCGCCCGCTCCCTTTGGCCAGAGCAACAATCAGATCGTGCGGGTGGGCATACAGGGGAGGCGTATTGCAGCAGAGAATCGCAAGGATGCCGTGCTCACCTTTGTCATCGACGTGAGCGGCTCCATGCAACAGCCTAATCGCTTACCGCTGGTGAAGCAGGCATTGCGCCTCCTGGTTGATGAGCTTAACCAGGCCGACCAGATAGGCATCGTGGTCTACGGGTCGCAAGCGCGAGTGCTGCTGGCGCACACGACCGCTGCGAACAAAGACACGATCCTCGCGGCAATCGACTCGCTGCAGGACGAAGGCTCCACCAACGCCGAGGCGGGGCTGCGACTTGGGTATGACCTAGCGAGCAAGCACTTTGTGCCCGGCGCGATCAACCGCGTAATCCTCTGCTCCGACGGGGTCGCTAACGTTGGAGAGACCGGCCCCGACGGCATCCGCAAGCAGATCCGCGATTACACGGCGCAAGGCGTTGACCTCACAACCATCGGGTTCGGCATGGGCGACTACAACGACCAACTGATGGAGCAGCTTGCCGATGACGGCAACGGTAACTATGCCTACGTAGATAACCTGGGCGAGGCTAAGCGCATCTTTGTGGAGAACCTGACCGGAACCCTCCAGGTGATCGCCAAGGACGCCAAGATCCAGGTCGACTTCAATCCCGCGATCGTGGCGCGCTACCGGCTCGTCGGTTACGAGAACCGCGCGGTGGCCGACCAGGATTTCCGCAACGACACAGTTGACGCGGGTGAAGTGGGTGCAGGCCACTCGGTGACGGCGCTCTACGAAGTGGAGCTGGTAAAAGAAGCTGCGCCCGGGGCAGCCCTCACCGTGCAGGTGCGTTATGCCGATGCCCAGGACGGGCAGGTGCGCGAGATCAGCAAGCCGTTCGAGCGCCGCGAGTTTGGTGGCAGCCTGGATGACGCAGAGCCGCATTTGCAGCTTGCCGTGGCCGTGGCAGCGTTCGCTGAGCAGCTTCGCAGCGCACCGGGCCAGGCCGAGCTTGGTAGGCAGGTGCTCTCGCTGGCGCAGCGGGCCGCAGGGGCGTTGTCCCAGGATGCCGACGTGCAAGAGTTTGCCCAATTAGTGGTAAGAGCGTCCAATCTAAAGTAGCTGTCGGAGACGAACACAGAGGAGGCCGATTAAGCCTCCTCTCTGTATATGCCCGAAGGTGCGGTAGTGCTCCGACAACGGAAGTCAGCCGGAACAAGGCGCAGCCAAAGTCGTGGCAATCCCTTTGTGGGCTTATCTACTGACTCTTTGGGTTCTGGCGCAGCCTCATAGAACATCGTATAAAGAGACGGAGGATCGCAGAAGCGGCCCTTCGTCTTGTACAAACATGGCAATTTGCGAGGTCGTGATTGCCGACCGGGAGGGCACCATATGAGTCCACAGATCGTGGTCCTCGGCAGCCTCAATATGGACCTGGTTATACGCGTGCCTCATCTACCCGCGCCTGGGGAGACCATAAGGGGCCACTCGTTTGCC
Source organism: Chloroflexia bacterium (assembly GCA_034667185.1). GTDB lineage: Bacteria > Chloroflexota > Chloroflexia > QHBQ01 > JADMIH01 > JADMIH01. Next base: position 11,509 of record JAXDKH010000047.1, read on the forward strand.
CAGGTACCGGGCGGTAAGGGAGCTAACCAGGCCGCCGCCTTGGGCAAACTCGGTGCCCGCGTGCAAATGGTTGGGCGCGTGGGGCAAGACTCCTTTGGGACCGCGCTCATCCACAGCCTGAGCGCAGCCGGGGTCGATACCGCCCGCGTCACCCGCACGGACGGGGCGAACACAGGCTTGGCTCTCATCTTCGTCGATGACCGGGGCGAGAATGTAATCGTGCTGGAGCCGGGCGCTAATGGATTGCTCACGCCCACCGACGTGGGCACCGCCGCCGACAGTATCCGCAACACCGGTGCCCTCCTCTTGCAGTTGGAGGTCCCGCTTGAAGCTGTCATTCAGGCCGCGCAGTTGGCTAAGGCCGCGAACGTCCAGGTCGTCCTGAATGCCGCGCCCGCCCGCGAACTGCCCGTCGCGTTGCTTGAACTGGTGGATGTCCTCATAGTGAACGAGACCGAGCTATTCGTGGTGGCCGGTACGGATGGCGGCCAACAAGAGGCGGCCCTGGCTCTGCTCGCGCGTGGCGTGCGGTCCGTGCTGGTGACACTGGGTAAGGAAGGCTCCATGCTGGTCGAGAGTGGGGGCGCGACTTACATGCCAGCCTTCGAGGTTGAGGCCGTGGACAGCACCGCCGCCGGGGATGCTTTCACGGCTGCGTACGTGGTGGCCCTGTTGGAGGGGTTGGATTCGCGCGCTTGTCTGCGATTTGCCAGCGCTGCCGCCGCTATCAAGGTTACCCGCCGGGGCGCTCAAACCGGCCTTGCATCACGCCTGGAAGTCGAAGATTTTCTTGCCATCCGCGCCTGATCTCAATACCAGGCTCACTCACTTGACAACTCGTAGTAACGAGGTTAGAATTGGGCACCGGTTGCATTAGTGCTTAGCCAAGCTGTTCTGCTACGAAACCTGTTCTCGCTCCGCCAGCCAGTCATCAGTAGCCCTATAAGTCATGCTTAGCTCTATATCGCCCGGCTTCTGCCGTTGTCAGGCATATCTCCTGGTCGCCCGCTTACAAGGGCGGTGTATTGTTGCTTGCGAGACCTATTATGTGTTTCGCCTATCGCCGCAAGCGCCCGCGCCCGCTACCGGGCTATACTCCAGTAGAGAGGAGGAAAGTTGCTTATGCCGGATTGCCTCCAAGTGAAGGAGGCAGCGTACATGAACCACGTACCTCTCCGCCAGGGCGACTGAATGCCCCGCCGGCAGTGAAAAGGACCTGGGTCTATCCTGGTCCGGTTGCCGGTGCAGGTTTCGCGCAAAGTTGCGCCGGTTTGGTGAGTCGATCCACGTTATCAGAGGGAGGAAACTTGTGAAAGGTAAAACTTTATTTACGCGGCTGACTTTACTCATGGTGCTGCTTATCGCCATCACGGGCTGTGATGTGGGTGGCAGCAGTGGCAACTCAAGCGGGAACACGGGCGGCCTGCCGAAGCTTGCCAAGAAGGACAAGTACAAGGTCGGGTTCGCGCAGACCGAGAGCAACAACCCCTGGCGTCTCGCCCAGACCAAGAGCATGCAGGACGAGGCGGCCAAGCGCGGCTACGAACTGGTCTACACCGACGCTGCAGGCTCGGCTGCCAAGCAGGTCTCGGACGTAGATTCGATGATCGCCCAGAAGGTCGATGCCATCTTCCTGGCTCCCCGCGAGGAGAAACCGCTGGCCGAAGCCGTGAAGAGGGCTAAGGCGGCAGGCATCCCGGTCATCTTGCTCGACCGCAACGTGGACCAGACGCTCGCCAAGCCGGGTGAGGACTACGTGACCTTCATCGGGTCCGACTTCATCGAGGAAGGCAAGCGCGCCGCCGAGTGGCTGATCAAGGAAACGGGCGGCAACGCCAAGATCATCGAGCTTGAAGGCACCACCGGCTCGTCCCCCGCCAACGACCGCAAGAAGGGCTTCCACGACGCCATCGCCGGCACCCCCGGCATGCAGGTGCTCGCCTCCCAGACCGGTAACTTCGCCCGCGACGAAGGCCGCAAGGTCATGGAGACGCTGCTGCAGGCGCACCCCGACGTTACCGCCGTGTACGCCCACAACGACGAGATGGCTATCGGCGCTATCGCCGCCCTGGAAGCCGCCGGCCGCAAGCCGGGCCAGGACGTGACCGTCGTCTCTATCGACGGCGAGAAGGACGCTCTGCAATCGATCGTTGACGGCAAGATGGGCGCTACCGTGGAGTGCAACCCCCGGTTTGGCCCCAAGGCCTTCGACACCCTGGTAGCGTACGCCAACGGGGACAAGATAGAAGCCAAGATTATCAACCCCGATAACTTCTACGATGCCAGCAACGCCGAGAAGGAACTTCCTAACTCGTACTAGCGTAGGAATTTGCCGGGCATAGCGTGCTTTCGTGGCATTGCGAGGTTTGGCAGAGTTGACAGGCGGGTGCATACACGCACCCGCCTGTCGTGACCTTGTTTCTCTGTGCGCATACAGCTAGAAGGTGAGGTGCATGTGGAGCAGGTTGAGCCACTCCTCCGTATGGAGGGTATCACCAAGACCTTTCCGGGGGCCATAGCCCTCCAGGACGCTTCTCTGACGGTGGGCCGGGCTGAGGTACACGCCCTGGTCGGCCAGAACGGGGCCGGTAAATCAACCCTGATAAAGATACTTACCGGAGCCTATCGCCGCGATGGCGGCACGATTATTTTCGACGGGCGGCAGGTCGATTTCCACTCTCCGCAACAGGCCCAGGCCAACGGCGTCAGCACTATTTACCAGGAAGTCAACCTGGTCCCTTTTCGCTCGGTAAGCGAGAACATCTTCATGGGGCGCGAACCCCGCCGCTATGGGCTGATCGACAGGCGGCGCATGAACGCCGATTCTGCCGCCCTCCTCGCCCGTTTCCGCATCCACATCGATGTCACCCAGCCTCTGCTCACGTTCAACGTAGCCACCCAGCAGATGGTGGCTGTGGCGCGCGCCGTGTCGTTCCAGAGCAAACTGGTGGTAATGGACGAGCCCACTTCCTCCCTCGATGAGCGCGAGGTGGCAACCCTCTTCGAGGTAATCCGCCAGCTCAAGAGCGAGGGCGTCTCGGTTATCTTCGTCAGCCACCGCCTGGACGAGCTATACGCCGTATGCGACCGAGTGACCATCATGCGCGACGGCAGAACGGTGGAAAGCCGCCCCATGTCCGAAATCACCAAGCTGGAGCTGGTCGCCAGCATGCTCGGCAAGGAGCTAGGCGAGGTGCGGCGCTCCGGGGCCACCGGCTTCGGCGAAGGCGTACACCACGCTGAAGAGCAACTGCTAGACGCCCGCGACCTGCAGCGGGACCGTGTGTTGCAGGGCGCATCGCTCAGCGTGCGGGCGGGGGAGATCGTGGGCCTGGCGGGGCTGCTTGGCTCGGGCCGCACGGAGACCGCAAGGGCGGTATTCGGTGCGGACCCCGTGCAGGCCGGCGAAGTGCTCATGGATGGCAAGACGGTGCGCTTCAAGTCGCCCAGGGACGCCATACGGGCGGGGCTTGGCTTCTGCACCGAGGACCGCAAGACTGAGGGTATCATCCCTCACATGTCGGTGCGCGAGAACCTTACCCTGGCCCTGCTGCCCACTCTCACCCGCTACGGCATAGTGCAGCGCGACAAGCAGCAAGTGATTGTGGACAACTTCATAAAGCGACTGGGCATCAAGACCAGCGGCCCCGACCAGAAGATCCGCGAACTCTCAGGCGGGAACCAGCAAAAGGTGCTACTGGCGCGCTGGCTGTGCATGAACCCCCGGCTCCTGATACTGGACGAGCCTACGCGTGGTATAGACGTGGGCGCGAAGGGTGAGATTCAATCTCTGATAAACGAACTGGCGGACCAGGGCTTGGGCGTGCTGATGATCTCTTCCGAGATCGAGGAGCTTACCGAAGGCAGTGACCGGATCGTGGTGTTGCGCGACGGCAAGACGGTGGCCGAGCTGCCCCACGAAGAGGTCACGCAAAGCGCCATCATGGACGCTATGGCGCACGGGCCGGAGAACCCTGCCGAGGCTGGGTCTGTGGCAGTGGCAGGAGGGGGAGCCGGTGGCTAACGCCGATACCACTGTGCCGCGCCCCACACGCCGCATTGTGATGCCTTCATGGGTGGGCGGGGTGGGGCAGACTTACGGCGCTTTGATCGCACTGTTGCTGCTCATCCTCTTCAACCTCATCTTTACAAGCAACTTCGTCACCGAGCAGACGCTGTACGTAAATCTCACCCAGGTAGCCACGGTGGTGATAGTAGCCACGGGCATGACGCTGGTGATAGCCACCGGGGGCATAGACCTGTCGGTAGGCTCCCTGATGGCTATTGCCGGGGCGCTCGCGCCTATTATCTTCCTGAGTAAGATACCCCCATTTAGCGACCCCTTTGTGGGTAACGTCCTGGCTTTCATCATTCCCGTGCTGGTGGCGGGGGTGTTCGGGCTGTTCAACGGCACGCTGGTGACGCGCTTCAAAATCCAGCCTATCATCGCCACGCTGGTGCTCTTTATCGCGGGCAGGGGTATCGCCCAGGTCATAACCAACGGCAATCTACAGGCTTTCACCAACCCCGGCTTCCAGTACATCGGCCTGGGCCGCCCGCTAGGCATTCCGCTGCAAGTCATCCTCATGCTTGCAATCGTAGCCCTGTTCGCCTGGATCATGCGCGTCACCATCTTCGGACGGTACGTGCTGGCGGTGGGCGGCAACGAATCGGCGGCGCGGCTAGCGGGGGTGCCCGTCAGCTGGGTCAAGCTGGCTGTGTACGGCATCAGCGGCCTGCTCTCCGGCATAGCGGGCCTGATCGTGATCGCGCGCAACGCCTCTTCCGACGCCAACCTCGTGGGCCTCGACATGGAGCTTGACGCCATCGCGGCTGTCGCGGTGGGAGGTACGCCGCTGACCGGGGGACGCGCCACCGTAGTGGGCACCCTGATCGGGGCGCTGATAATCCAGCTTATCCGCTACACGCTGCTGGTGCATGGCGTGCCGGACGCGGCGGCGAGGGTAGTCAAGGCCGCCATCATTCTGCTGGCCGTTTACGTGCAGCGGCAGCGCCGGTCCTAACAGCAACTCGAAGGAGAATTACATGGCTACCGTCCCGGCTTCGTCCAGCGCGCCCCGCGTGCGCCAGGCCACCAATCTGGCAAGAGCCGCCAGCCTGCTCCAGCGCCAGGGGGTACTGATTGCCCTTGCCCTGCTGATCCTCTTCGGCGCGCTGCGCTATGAAGGCTTCCTGTCGCCGTACAACATCAGCACGGTGCTGCGCTATAATTCCATGTTCGGCTTGATCGCGCTGGGTATGACGTTCGTGATCATGACGGGCGGAATTGACCTGTCGGTGGGCTCGGTGGCGGCGCTGGCGAGCGTGGTAGCCGCCCTGCTCAGCCCCTATGGCATGTTGGTGGGCGTGCTCGTGCCCGTTTTGGTCGGCATGCTGGTAGGGTTCACCAACGGCTGGATAATCACCCGGCTGAACATACTGCCCTTCATAGTCACACTCGCTATGCTCCTGGCAGCCCGCGGCCTGGCGCTCATATTCGCCAATAACACATCCGTGGGCGTGTCCTACGAGACCGACTTCACCTACTTCGGCAAGGGCGACTTCTTTGGAGTGCCGATACCCGCCCTGGTGCTGTTTGCGGCCTTCATACTTGGCTCGGTGATGCTGAGCTTCACCCGTTTCGGGAGGCACGTGCTCGCGGTTGGCGGCAATGAAGAGGCGTCGCGCCTGATGGGCCTCCCGGTGGAGCGCACCAAGATCGCCGTGTACACGCTCAGCGGCGCGCTGGCTGGCCTGGCAGGGGTTATCCTCGCAGCTCAATTTGGGGCCGGACAGCCCACCGAGGGCCTCGGCTGGGAGCTTTCGTCTATCGCGTCCGTGGTGGTGGGCGGCACACTACTCACGGGCGGCATGGGTTCGGTCGGGGCAACGCTGGCGGGCGTGCTGCTGCTCGGCCTGATCTTCAACATCCTCAACTTCGAGAACGGCAGGGGCTCCATCAGCCTCAGCGCCTACTGGCAATCGGTCATTCGCGGAAGCTTCCTGCTCGTGGTGGTTCTCCTCCAGAACCGCCTAACCCGCCGCGACCAACGCTCGTGACTATCTACAGAGTGCAGGAAGCCAGTGACCAAAGCCCCACTCTGTCATCCTGAGCGTAGAGAAGGGTCAGTAATCCGCGCTTGACCCTTGGTATTGCGGCAACAGTATTCCTCTCCCCACCATCCTCCCCAGCGTTGGGGACTCTAGCGTGCCACTTGATCCTTCGCTACGCTCAGGATGACAGAGTGGGGCCTGGGTGCTCCTGTTCCACATTATCGTTGTTGAGGCACATTCTACTAAGCACAAAAAAGGGAGGCCCGGCCGGGCCTCCCCTTTCATTGTAGATGCAACAGTTAGCGCTTAGAGGCAGGTTGTGCGGTAGACTGGCTCTCGCACTCAGGGAAGAAGGTGTTAGCCACTATCTTCGATGCCTGTCCTCGAGTGACGGTGTTACCTGGGCGGAAGTAGGGCCTGTTCTGCCCGTCGCAGAGTCCACTCCTCGGGTCGGAGGTGCCGCATGCGTACCCTGACATCACACCCCTGTTGGTGAGACGCATGATCCAGGCGTAGAACTGGCTACCTTCCCCATTGGGTGGTACGTCCTGGTAGTGCTGTCCAGAGACCGCTTCCGAGAAGCCCGCTGCATTGGACACTATCTTCGCCAGCTGCCCTCTCGTCGCGTTCTCGTTCGGCTTGAAGATGTTGGGGTTCTCAGGCGTGCACTCATCCCCGCCATCGGGCCTCGTGGGGCAAGGATACCCACCCACAATGCCCCTGTTCGTCAGCCGGTTGATGTAGGCATAGTAAGGAGAGCCGGGCGGCACGTCAGAGTAGATCTGGTTCCCTGGGTCCTCGTTGAAGCCCGCCGCGTTCGACACCACCTTGGCTATTTGCCCACGTGTGATGTTCCTCTCTGCGTGGAACATACCGTCGGGGTAGCCTGTAATGACCCCTCTACAGGCCAGGCACTGGATGTACCCGTAGAACGTATCCCCAGGGTTATTGTCAGGGAACGTGACCGTGCACGCCGGCACCGGCGTCGTGGTCTGAGTAGCGGACAACACCGTACCTGTGGCGGTCACACTGCTGGTGCTGGTGGAGGAGGTGGAGGTAACGCTTGGCGTCACCGTAAGAGTACCCGTCGGCGTCTGCGTGGGTGTATTGGTTATTGTTGGAGTGTTGGTGATGGTAGGAGTGTTCGTCTGAGTAGACGTGTTTGTTTGAGTAGGAGTATTCGTCACCGTGGCGGTGTTCGTGGAAGTATTCGTCTGTGTTGGAGTATTGGTTTCAGTAGGAGTGTTGGTCTCCGTCGGAGTATTGGTCTGCGTTGGCGTGTTTGTCTCAGTTGGCGTGTTGGTTTGAGTGGCCGTCTCGGTCGGGGTGTTTGTTTCAGTAGGCGTGCTGGTCTGTGTGGCCGTATTTGTGGGCGTGGCCGTCTCGGTTGGGGTGTTGGTCTCCGTGGGTGTACTGGTCTCAGTAGCCGTGTTGGTCGGAGTATTGGTTTGAGTCGGGGTTGAGGTTTCGGTGGGCGTGTTGGTGGCCGTGGCGGTATCGGTAGGGGTATTGGTCTCAGTTGGTGTGTTGGTCTGCGTGGCAGTGTTGGTGGGCGTGTTTGTCTCGGTAGGTGTAGGTGTTTCAGTAGGCGTGTTGGTGTTGGTCGGCGTGGAAGTATCGGTAGCTGTTTCGGTTGGCGTATTGGTGACGTTAGGTCCGGATACCTGTAGGCACGCCGAGAACTCGGACGTGTCGCCCGTAGTGACGTTGATGGTGGTTGCTGCTACGTACTGGACGCCGATAACTGAAGGTGCGCTGAAAGTAAAGGCGTAAACCCCAGCGGCCCCGGTTGGTACAACCGAGCCCAGATAGTCCTGGCCCTCGCCGTTGCCACTCGCATCGCATGCGGGGTTAGCGAAGAACTCGATGCGATAGTCCGCAGCAGTGGAGATGGTGTTGGTATTCAGCGTGCCGGTGATCACTACCGGCTGGCCCGCCGTGCTTGTGGAAACGAGCACAGGGAAGTTCTGCAGGTTGTTGGGGCCTGTGTCGGCGTCGCCCGGGTCGTTGATGGTAACCCCATCTGAGCCGAGATCGATCCCGAGGTCACCGTTGTTGAATATAGAGTTCCCACGTATGTTGTTGCCCACGCCGCTACCGACGTCGACGCCATCGCCGCCATTGTAGGCGATGTGGTTGCAGGCCCCGGTGCACGGGGCGGCAGTGGACCCGAGGTCGCCCCCTAAGAGGTTGTTACTGCTGCCTGCAACGTGTATACCGGCTGTGCCGTTGCCCAGGGGACTGGTGCCATCGGATTGCAGGCCGATCCAGTTCCCCTGTATGGTATTGTTTACCCGGCCACCCGTGAGCACGATCCCCTGGCTCTGGTTGCCCGATATAAGGTTTCCGGCCCCGGCAGCTGTTCCGCCGATGAGAGTGCCGGTTATGCTATTGGAGATCCCCATCAAGTTCCCCATCGCAGTTGTACCGGTCGGGTCCGTGCCGATGTAGCTGCCCTGTACCACGTTGCCCGACCCCGAGTTCGCCGTTTGGCCCAGTGACACTCCTGCTCCCTCGGTGGCATACCCGATTGTACCGCCGGCCGAGAGGAGATTGCTTGCCGCCGGAGTGGTGCCACCGATAATGTTGCTGCCACCGTTGACGACAATGTTGTCAGAGTTTCCCTTGGGGGTGGTGCCTGCCGCGTCGGTGCCTACGAAGTTACCGGCAACAACGTTGTTGTCTGACCGGTACTCGATGAATATGCCTGTCCCGAATTGGTTGATAGCGAGACCCTGGATGGCTGTACCGTTGCCTGCCGTGCTGCTACCGCCCAGGTCAGTGATCCAGAAACCAGTCTGAAATGTTGGTACTAAGACCTCATCGAAGTCTAAAAAGGTGTCGCCACTTACTTCAATCAAGATGTTAGCGTTGTTACCTTGGGGAAATGGAAGCGTGTTTGCCGTG
>JAXDKH010000048.1:0-6090 GCA_034667185.1 Chloroflexia bacterium
GTGCTGGTTACCAACCAGAAGCTGAACATGGACCGGGGCCTGGCATGGTCGCTGCGCCAGTTTGCCCGCACTGTGCACAGCTCGATGAGCCAGGCCATACAACCGTTCCACACCCTGTACGACGGCGATGTGCTCTGGGCGGTCACCACCAACGAGGTTGAGAACCCCGCCCTCAACGACGTGGCCCTGGGCGTGGTCGCCTCGGAGGTGGCCTGGGACGCGGTGCTCAGTTGCTTCGGGCGTTGACCGGCCTTGCTATCGTGGCAAGCCTGGCTAGCCATATCAGAGCCGCACCCGTTACCATAGCGTACACAGCTGTCGCGGCAGCCCAGCTAATTCCCCACTCTATGGCCGCTTGCAGCGGGTAAAACAACCAGCCCTCTGTTGGCTCAGGGAAGAACATTGCCTCAACTGCAACTCCGGCGAACGCGCCAAGCAGCCAGGCCGTAGAGCTAATTACAGGCCACCAGCCGGCACGATGTATACCGCGCAAGGCTACCGCTTGTGGCAGACCCAACATGGCGCCGAGTACTATCGGGGTGAATACATTACCTAAGTTTCCATTACTTAGGATGCCCAGGATCGGGATCAGTACTTCGACAATTATTACCCCTAGGAATGTCACGATAATCCACACCTGCCACTTTGGCCCGGCAAACAGGCGCTTGATAATCAGGCCCTGCCCCACGCCTACGAGCGGCGCAATGATCAGCGCCAACCCACAGGCAAAGTAAGTTAAAGGGGCCAGCGCATTATCCCCCCTGAACGAAACGTCATCCATCCTGAGGATAGGCACATCGGTAACAACCAGTCCCAAGGTGGCCGCAACTACGGTGACTACCACCCAAGCGGACCAAGCTACGATCGCTTGTCCCGGCCCGAGTGCTACTGTGTCTTCGTGCTCCGCTTTCATATCAACACTTCCCAAACTCGAATCTGCTTGTGTTCTCCCTCCTATAGATTACGGGCACCCATATCCCTTACCATCGGTAACACAGCCTAATTAGTTGTTTGTCGACACGTCGACACTAGGTAATACTGCCTAGAAGCTATCTGAAGAACCACAATGTGGAATAGGGGCACATGGCTCTTCTTGTCATTTCGAACGCAGTGAGAAATCTCGTCCTACAGCACATGATATCCCCTTACTTACTACACAGGGTCTTACGGGAAAAAAGCTACATCCTGGCGGAGGACGAGATTTCTCACTGCGTTCGAAATGACAATGTGGGGCTTGCATACTGATGTTTGACAGCTTTGTTTTTGAGATAGCTTCTACAACAATGGGGGAGGACACCAGTCTTCTTGGTACCCTCCCCTGTTGTTTGGCTGCTTTGAGAGCTATACGATTTAGTCGTCTTGCAGCTCTTGCTACGCTTCTATCTTCACGTACCCACGCCCGGCCTTGATTACCATGCCGTCATCCGGCTGGACGCGATACTCGCGATCGGTGATGCGCTCCTCGCCTATGCGGACGCCGCCTTGCTCGACTAGGCGCTGGGCCTGCTTGCGGTTGGGGGCGAGGCCGGTGTGGATCAGCAGGTCCAGGATGCCGATTTCGCCTTTGTCGTCCGCTTTGCCACCGAGCGCCTTCTCAATGGGCACGATGGGGATTTGCGTGGGCACATCCCGGTTCTGGAACTGCTGCTCGAAGGCGTGCTGGGCCTCGTTCGCGGCGGCTTCCCCATGGTACATCTTCACGATCTCCCACGCGAGACGCTTCTTGGCGTTTATGGGATTGAGGTTGCCCGACGACATCGCGGACTCTATCTCCCGCACCTCCTCGATGGGCATCAGCGTGCACGACTCCATGTAGAGCGTGATAACCTCGTCGCCCGCCGACATGATTTTGCCGAACTGATTGGTCGGGTCGTCCAGCATGAAGATCGTGTTGCCCCAGGAGGTGGACATCTTGCGCCCGTCGGTGCCGGGGATCATGTTGATCGTCAGGACCGACTGCGGCACCTGGTCGAAATCGCCCTGCAAGGCCCGCCCTGACATCAGGTTGAATAGCTGGTCGGTGCCGCCAATCTCCACGTCGGCGTTGATGGCTACCGAGTCGAAGCCCTGCATCAGCGGGTAGAGGATTTCGTGCAGGCCAATCGGCTTGCCCGCGTCCCAGCGGTCGGAGAAGTTCTCACGCTGGATCATCTGCGCTACCGTAAACTTGGAGGCGAGGCGTATCACGTCGTTGAAGTTGAGCGGCTGCAACCACTGGGAGTTATGCCGGAACTCGACCTTGTCTAGGTCGAGGATGTCGCCCACCTGCTGCATGTAGGTCGCCATGTTCGACTCTATCTGCTCGCGAGATAGCATCACGCGCTGGGCGTCCTTGTCTGAGGCGTCACCCACTAATGCGGTAAAGTCGCCGATAATGAGCACGATCTGGTGCCCCATCTCCTGGAACTGGCGCAGCTTGAGCAGCGGCACGCTACGCCCAAGGTGAAGCATCGGCCCGGTCGGGTCGATACCCAGCTTCACCCGCAGCTTGCGCCCCGATTTCAGCTTCTCGCGCAATTCTTCCCGTACGATTACGTCCACCACCGCCCGGTTCAACACAGCCTCGATTGCCGCGTCGTCCGTGTTGATTTCGCCGCCCCAACGCTCAGCCTCCTCCTCGCGCAACTCCGACCGGACGGTGGCCTCCGCCTCCAGGTCGGCATCCTCCTCTTCCCCGGCGGCGGAAGCTTCTGCCTCGATCTCCCGCCGCATCTCCCTCAACTCGCTCCGCAGCTCAGTAGGCCGCGTAACCTGTGGCTCGTCCATAACTCCCTCCATTTCGAATTTGGAACTTCGGATTTCGAATTTGTTGGATACCTTCTAAATTCGAATTTCGAAATTCCAATTTCCAAATTAAACAAAAAAGCCCTCGTCGTGCGACGGACGAGAGCTTTGCTTCGTGGTACCACCGTGCTTTGCGTACACCTCACGGCGTGCGCCTTGCGGGTCATATGCCTGTCTGTTCTTGTGCTACAGGTCTGACCATGCGCTATAACGGGCGCGACCCTGGTGCTCGGGAAGGTGTAATTCGGCATGTGCCGCCTGGGGGGTTCGCAGCATACACCCCTTCTCTGCGCGGCCTGTGCACCTGCCTACTTGGTCTTCCTTCTACGCACGTCTGCTATGGGTTTGTGGCATTTTATAGCACAGCACTTCGCGGCCGTCAAGGTACGTGCGACGTAGAGTGGTTGGTACTGTGGTCTTAGTAGGCTGGCAAACGGCGGCTGTGGATGTAGAATGGAGCATGCATCTCATGCACGCCAAATGGACATCAGGAACTGGAGCCAGGCTGTTGCTGGTCACACTTCTTACGGTGTGGCTAGCCACGGGGAGCAACCTTTTCGGCTATCGTTACTGGAGTGTGACCCAGGACAAGTATGAGGCTGCGCTCGCCAAATGGCACAGCTTGCCAGTAGAAGAGTACGAAGAGACACTTGATCTATATAGCTCCGGTAAATGGAAGCTCCTTGTGCAAGTCCAGAGCGTTAATGGTATCAGAGTAGACAAAATAACCAAACTGGAAAGCCTTGATGAGACTGCGGCAGACCTCGCAAAGATCTGGGATGCCCAGTACTTTGAAGACAGTTTTACCGTGGATGCTATGCTCCAAAGTATAAGCAGCATATTGCAACGTCCAGACCGCTTCCACCCCGTCAGCGGCGTGAACTTTCTGGAAATCAAGTTCCATCCCGACATGGGATATCCCCAAACCTACACCATGTATGACGCGCAGGGCCCGGCTGACCTCGTTCTTGTGGGCCTGAAGGTTTTGAAATAGGCCAGGTCGGACAGGTACCTGCTGCCTTATTGAGGGCTGTGTCGCAACACCTGGCTTTATACGGCAGCAACAGCCCTGCGTTCGTGCAGCGACTTGAGCGTCTGTATCTCCCCCAGGTGGCCCAGGCCACCCTTCAGCAGCAACTTGATCCACTGGTATGCAGTGCGCGACTTACCTATGCCGGGCACCTTCTCGTGCAGCGCGCCCTCCGCCAGCCCGGCTATGCGGCTGTTTACCGCCTTTATGACGCTGTCTAGGTAGGTCAGCAAGTCTGCCGCGCGCATTGGAGGTATGGCGGCTACCTCTTCCACCGTGTAGCCCGTCACGTTGCCCAGGCCCGATGCGCCAAGGCCCCTGGGGTCGTAGCCTGTCTTTCCGGCCCAGCCCTGGGTATGCCATAGCTCGTCGTCGGCGGAGCCGGTGCCGAGGATGCGCACCGCCAGCACGTCAAGCCAGCGGGCCACGTGCCACACGGTGACGCCTATCGAGTTGGCCTGCGGGTCCGGCTGCCAGGCAAGTTCCTCGGCTGTCATATCGCCTATCTCGCCGCGGATTTCGGTGCCCATGTCGCTCATCAGGTCAATTAGCACTTCGCTGTCGGTCGTATTTCTTACTCTCGCGGTTGTTTTATTCAATCGAAGCTACCCAAGATTATACTGCTGATAAGGTATAATCGCGTATCAAAACTATATCACGACGCTGCACAGGAGCAATAACATGGCTATACCAACCCGGGACGACGCCCACATGTTGATAGAACTGTTCAAGCTGCGGCTGGACCCGCTTATGCAGGAGTCGCAGACCTGGTTCGAGGGCAAGTTCCAACCCGGCACGTGGGAAGAAATAAGGACCCGCTATCCCCTGGGCAGCAAAGAATGGCGTATGCTCAACACCGTGCTCGGTTACTGGGAGATTGTAGGCGTGTTGATTGACCAGAACCTCATCAGTGATGACCTGATATTCGACGCGATGGAGAGCCTCGATGTTGCCTGGGACAAGGTGAATAGCTGGCTGCCCGGTGCGCGTTCCGAGATGGGCCCCGACTTCTGGGAGAATATAGAACTACTGGTCACCCGACAAAAGCGCTGGCGGTACACAAGGATCCCCAAGGCGCAGAGGACATAGCTTCGCGGACGATGGACGATAGCAGAGTGATTAGTGATTAGTGGTTAGTGGTTAGTGGTTAGCAAATCCGGACCTTGGTTATCTTGGCGCGCCCTTTGCGTTCTTGGCGTCTTTGCGGTTCCGTCTCCTCTTCTATCGTCCATCGTCCATCGTCTACCGGGGTACAAAGATGCGCACCATGCTCAGCGTGCGGTAGCCGAGGCGTTCGTAGAGGGGCACGCCTTCCCTGGAGGCGAGCAGCATGCTGGCGGTGTGGCCTTCTTCGGCGGCTTCCCTTAGAGCGTGGTACATGAGGCTCGTGCCGATGCCTTCGCGGCGGTACTCATGGAGGGTGCCGACGTTCCAGATGCCGGGCACCGGGCCACTCATCACGAGCGAGAGGGTGCCCACCGGCTCACCATCGAGCCTGCCCAGGTAGTGCCGCACCTCACTTACGGATAGGGCGTTGTCACCAAGCACCATCTCGGCTTCCTCCTGGGCGATGTAGAAGACCTTGCTCAAGATGGCGCGGAAGATTGCCAGGTCTTGCGTGTCGCTTACCCGCGTTATCACGAGTCGAGGATTGCCGGGATACTCCTGCAAAGCGTGGGGCGCGCCTTCGAGCCACATAGCTGGCATGCGGTCGTACTCGTAGTAGTCGATGCCGCGCAACACTCCACCGGCGTGGGGCAGCAAGGCGTCCACTGTCATCAGTGAGTAGGGGCGGCCCTTGCTGGTGAAATACTCGACAATGCCCCGTAGCGTATCGGGGTTGAGCAGTCTCTCCTCCAGGATAGCAGCGCCATTGAACACGGGGGCCGTGGACGAGCAGTACCAGCACTGCGCACCCGCCACCACATCGTTGTGCCCGTTAGCGGATCGAGACAGCGCCTTAAAGCCCTCCGCCGCCGCGAGCGCCATGGACATGAGAGTATCATAATCGGGGTTCTGCTGCGTGGGGAGCATAGGGGAGGGGTTGCCACCGTGTGCTGGCGGCTGCTGAAGGAGTACAATGCACGCTGAGTATGCGCATATTGTACTACTCTTGTCCAGCTATTGCTCCGTACAGGAGGTGTGTTTCAGGGTTACTTTCCAGCCCACTATGGGATGTGCAAAAGCGTTCCGGTTCGCGTTGGAGAGGGCGGATGTGGTAAAATAAAGCGTGCAGAATGCACAGATGTTCGGAAAAATGGGCTGAGTGCTGCGCC
>JAXDKH010000049.1:0-12891 GCA_034667185.1 Chloroflexia bacterium
CGAGTACATGGAGAAGCACACGGTCAGCCGCCTCGTCGGCTCGCCTCCGGGCTACGTGGGCTACGACGAGGGCGGGCAGCTTACCGAGTCGATACGCCGCCGCCCGTACCAGGTGGTGCTGTTCGACGAGATCGAGAAGGCCCACGGCGATGTGTTCAACACGCTGCTGCAGGTGCTCGATGACGGACGTCTCACCGATGGTCATGGCCGCACGGTGGACTTCAGCAACACGCTGATCATCATGACCTCCAACGTCGGCACGGAGTTCCTGCCCAAGCACCAGGGCTTCGGGTTCAAGCCGAAGGGCTTTGACGATATGAGCAAGAAAGAGGTGAACGGACGCGTGGAGGACGCTCTCAAGGAGACGTTCCGCCCCGAGTTCCTCAACCGCATCGACGACATCATCGTCTTCGACCACCTGAGCCTGGACGAGCTGAAGCAGATCGTGGACATCCAGGTCGCCGACCTGGGCACGCGATTGGCCTTCAGCGGTATCGCCCTCGAACTGAGTGACGCCGCCAAGGAGCACCTGGCCGAGACTGGCTACGACCGCACGTTCGGCGCGAGGCCTCTCCGCCGCGTGATCCAGCGCGACCTGGAGACTCCGCTGAGCAAGCGCCTCCTGCGTGGCGACATCACAGCAGGCCAGATGGTAATCGCCGACTACAGCCCCGAGGATGGCATCACCTTCGTGGTGCAGGCCCCGGTCGAGGTCGAGCCCGCGGTCGTGTAAGCACGACTAGCTCTAAGAATAGAGAAGCCTGGGAGCAATTCCCAGGCTTCTCACACTTTAATCCTATGATTCAGCAATCTTCCCCATTAGTGCTCTGTACCCGGCTTGAACGAAGTGCCTATCAGCAGTTACGGCATCAACTATACCTTGCTCAGACATAACCACAAATGATATACAATCAGTTAGGCTCCAGGTCTTGTCGGCTCGCGCCTCTTAGAGTTCCAGCGCCTGGTGTAGCAATGGAGTGTCTATGTTCACTACCCGAGTGTTCGGAGTTTGGTAGCATTGCCGGATGAATTCAACTGCTGCCGATCTGTTCAGGGCACTGAGGGCATTTGCAACTTCTATCAATACGGCTTCTGTAACCCATACTTCCCTCGTATTACGCACACGAGGGAATAATACAAGTGCCTGCTGATGGTACGCATCGCGCCTGTTTAGTAGTGCCTGGATGAAGACGGTATCGAGCAGGAGCTTGTCGTTGATCATGGTGAACTCTAGGAGGGCTCTGAGGAACGTTTGGGACTGCCGTACAGATAATGATCGTGCTCTTCCGACCAGTCTGCAGGAGCATCAACCGTCCCGGTGAAGCGCTCCAGCACGTCCCAGGCATCACCGTCCATACCGCCCGTTTCACCTAACGTGTTCGGCTGAATTGTAACAAGGTACCGCGTATTTGGTTCCAGGTCCAGGGGCGTTTCGGGCCGTAGAAACTGGCCGTCAAATATGACGCTGATGGTAGTTGGGTTCTCGGCCATTGCCAATATCTCCTAGCAAGTTACTTCCCTCTTGATGCATTATAGAGTTCATGCTTCAGCATATGCAATAAGCAGAAAGTCCAGGTACGTCCTCGGTGCTCAAGCGCCTGCCTAGATGATGTTTACTAACGCCTGCGAGATAGTTTATTGCACGTAATTTCGTCCAACTAAGAGGAGAGCGTACATGGCTACAAGCTTGAACAACTGGGCGGGTAATTACACTTACACCGCCCCCAGGTTGCACTACCCCGAAACAATCGAGCAGGTACAGGAGATCGTAAGCCGCAGCGAGAAGCTGAGGGTGCTTGGCTCGCGGCATTCGTTCAACGACATCGCCGATACGCCAGGTGACCTGGTCTCGGTGGACCGCATGGCTGCTTCCGGCGACCTCCTGGCGCTGGACCGCGAACGGCATACCGCCACAATAGGGGCAGCCGCCAGGTACGGCCAGATCAACAGGCGGCTTCATAGCGAGGGCTACGCGCTGCACAATCTGGCGTCACTGCCGCACATTTCCGTGGCGGGGGCCTGCGCGACGGCCACGCATGGTTCCGGCGACCGCAACGGCAATCTCGCCACCGCCGTATCTGCCCTGGAGCTTGTTACCGCCGGCGGCTCAGTGGTGACGCTACCCCGCGAGCGCGATGGTGACGAATTCGCTGGGGTGGTGGTTGGGCTGGGCGGGCTTGGAGTGGTCACGAAGCTTACCCTTGACGTCGTCCCGGCGTTTGATATGCGGCAGGACGCTTATGAAAACCTGGCTATCGCGCAAGCGGTAGAGCACTTCGAGGAGATTGTATCCGCCGCAGACAGCGTCAGTCTCTTTACTCGGTGGCGGGACGGCCTCGTGGACCACCTGTGGTTCAAGCGCCGCGTCACGGACGATGATGACTTCACGCCTGCACCTGAGCTGTTCGGGGCGACGCTGGCGCAGGCCCACCGGCACCCCATCCCCGGCCTCTCGGCGGAGTCCTGTACCGAGCAGATGGGTATTCGCGGCCCCTGGTTTGAACGCCTACCGCACTTCCGACTCGATTTCACCCCCAGCAGCGGTGAGGAGTTGCAAAGCGAGTATCTTGTACCCCGACAGCATGCGGTGAACGCCATTAGCGCGATAAATGACTTGAGCGATCGTGTGGCCCCGCTGCTGCAAGTTTCGGAGATACGTACCATCGCGGCGGACGACTTATGGATGAGCCCCTGCTACCGGCAGCCCTGTGTCGGAATACACTTCACCTGGCGCAAGGACTGGGAAGAGGTCCGGCAGTTGCTACCGGTGATTGAGGAAGCGCTATCCCCATTTGATGCACGCCCGCACTGGGGTAAGCTGTTCACGATGTCGCCTGAGAGAGTACGGTCGCTCTACCCGAAGCTGCCAGACTTTCAACGGCTGCTGCGCTCCTACGACCCACAGAGCAAGTTCCGCAACCGCTTCCTTGACATGTACATCTTTGGAGAGGATTAGTCGAGTGCTGATAGCTATGGTATCTCGCATTGTGGGTTATCTTGGTTTCATAGAGACGCCCGGCGATTGAAATCGCGGGCTACACATGCGAAGTCCCCCTTCGGGGACTGTTACATCTTTTTAGGTCTTCATAGGTTCTATAAGAAGAATCAGTCTGCTGCAGGGCAGACTTTGCAAACTATAGCCAGCGAATTCATTCGCCGGGCGTCGGCTGGGGACAATATCCGCGTTTCCTGACGACAATATCTTCGCCCTCGGAAACATCGCTTAGCCTTCACTTGTATCGAACAATCTCGTATACTTGGCACAACAGGCGGCCCAGAGGGGTAGGTGATTCAGCCACAGTAGCGGCCCAAGCACCTACCCCTCTGTCTTTTCTGCAAATGTTGTTACAAGACGGTCTGTACGTTGTCCGCTGCCGTCCTCGCCGCCCTCACATTCTCCTCCGGGCAGTCCACCGGGATGGAGCAGGCGGGGCCGAGTATCCAGCGTCGCCCACCCGTTTGCTCGCGGGCGAGGCGGGCTTCGGCGGTGATTTCGGCGGGCGTGCCGTCCCGTAGGGTGGCGTTCTGGTAGCCGCCGATCACCGTCTTGTCGCTGTTTAGCTGCATATCCCTCAGCGACGGGTTGCCGGGCGAGCCTACCGCCCAGTTGATGGCGTGCACCGGGTAGTCGGCCAGGTGGTAGAGCAGGTTGTTGTTCTTGCAGACGTGGAGCGCGTTGAAGGGGGCTTCCTGCACCGCCTCCAATACCCGCAGGTCGTAGGGGCGGCACCACTCGTCCCACTGCTCCTCTGTCATGCGGTCGCGGCTGCCCCACTCAGTAGTGGCGAAGAAGATGCCACCCGCACCCGACTTTATGCATTCGCGGGCGAAGCCGGTAAAGGTCTCGGTGATTACCTCCAGCGCGTCCTTGAGGGCCTGCGAATCCTTCTGCATCAGTTCGAACAGGGCGTGGTCGCTCTCCACCATATCGGCGGCCACCGAGAAGGGATTGAATATCGTTTGCAGGGCGTAAGCCTCGCCCCCCAGCGCCTCGGTGATGCGCTCCAACGCCTCTATCTGCTCGTCGAGCACCCCCTCCGAGGTGGAGAGGGGCTTCAATTTGGCGAGGTCCGCGGCGCTCGTGACCGGGTACTCCGTGACCTGCGGGTGGTCGAACGGCCCGCCCTTACCGTAGCTGATCTTCACGCCCCAGCCCTCGACGTGGTACGAGGCCCGTGGGTTGACCTTCATCCAGTCCCAATCGTACTTCTTGTGGTAGGCCAGCATAGCCCCTGCCAGGTCCTCTGCTGTGCGCTCGCACTCGTAAAAGTGCCTCCACAGGGCCACCGGCGGGCGGTCTACCGGCTGGTTGCGTAGCGCCGCGTCCACTCGCTGCTTCTTCGTCATTTTGCCAAACACGGTCGGGTCCACTTGCGATGCCATAAAGTTTCCTTTCCTGTCTCTGAGATCGGGGCCATGTCAAGAGCACTGCCGCTGATGCGGACCCCTTTCCATGCTTTCTGGCACAAGACGTACCACCGTTTGGCGTGGTACTATCTCGCGACGTCGTTAGTACTTATTCGTCAGGGAGAACCTGCCATTTCAGCATGCCGGCTTCAGTATAATTCGAGTGCATGGAGATTAGATGCTGAAGACGGCGCACAACTTACCCGGAACAGCCACATTACCCGCAACAGGCGCTACAGGGCCGAAAGTCGCTGAGAAGTCCACGGCGAGAGAGGCCTTGAAGGTAGCTCTGCTGGTGTGGTTTGCCGTGCGCGTGCTACTATCCGGCTGGGGAGCAACGCTGCTCATCACCGGCAACGCTCAACCGGGGGAGAGCGCCCACCCCGACTACGCCTATGCCCGCTGGCCGGAGCGCGACCTCTATGGCATGACCGTGGGCCTGTGGAACGTCTACGACACGTACCATTATACCGAGATCGTCGAGCACGGTTACGAAGCCGACCCCGCGTGGCTCACCGCGTACTTCCCCGGCCTGCCCCTGCTTATAAAGCTGGTCAACATATTCACGCTTGGAGACTCGGTGCTTTCCGGCTGGCTGATCGCCAACTTCAGCGCCATCATCTTCTTCTGGTACCTCTACCGCCTGGTCGAGTCTGAGTACGGTGCGGCTGCGGCCCGGCGGGCTGTGATATTCAGCGCCATCTTCCCCGCCTCGTTCTTCCTGTTCCTCGGCTACGTAGAATCCACCTTCCTGGCCGCCACGGTGGCCGCCTTCTATTACGCTCGCGCCTCCAACTGGTGGCTGGCAGGCATACTGGGTGGCATGGCGGCGCTGTGCAAGCAGCCCGGTGTCTTCCTCTGCGTGCCGTTCGCGTATATGTATCTGCGGGAGCACGCCACGCGGCAAGGCATCGAGCGCCCCATGTCTTTGCTCGGGCGGCCTCTTGCTCTGCTGAAAACGTGGCAGTGGCTGTGGCTGTTGCTGATACCCATGGCGGCGGGGGCCTATACCCTGTACCGCTACCTGTTCATCAAGACTCCCATAACCGGCGCGGCGGACCTCGGCGGCCAGGAACAATTGCAGTTCCCCGGAGTACCTTTGCTCAGGGCCATCGTCCAGGTCAGGCCGGACAACCCGATGCTCTCCTTCAACCTGATGGACATCTTTTTCACAGTAGTCCTGGTGGCGCTCGTAGCCGGCGTCATACTGAAGGTTAAATCGGTCGAGTTGCGCCTTTACTCCCTTGTGCTCCTCATCGCAAATCTCAGCCTGACCATGTACACGTACATCTACCGTCCGGAAGTAAATGTCCCAAGGCGCACCCTGATTATCTTCCCTATCTTCATCTTCCTTGGTGTAGCCCTGGAGAAGCCGCGGACCTTCCGCCTGGTGGCGGCGCTTTCGCTGGTGGGGTGTATATTCCTCTCAGGGCTGTGGGTGCTGTGGATATTCGTTAGCTGAGGCGCGGAGCAGGTTCTACTGCTATCACACTGTGCATCGGCGGGCACCAAAGCTGTGGAAAAGCACCTTGTACTTGTCATAAACCGAATGCTATAATGAAGGAAGGTATTGCTAATGCGTGAATAGCAACGCCGGGTGCAACACCCGTAGTCGAGGTACGACGCCTAGAATAGGGTTGACAACATGCCGATACGCCACGCGCCTCCCGGTGATAGGGACGCGAAGGCTAAGATCACTCGGAACAAAGAGAGGCCGGTAGAGACAGGGGAAGAGAATAGCAGGCAGACATCAGGCGATATAGCCGGGCTTCCCCCGGAAAACGAAGTTCTTTCTCCTTACCAGGCACCTCATATCCAGGCTTCCCCGGAAACCCTCAACACTCCGGCCGTACCTCTATCACCCCTCGGCACCCACCTCAGTAACGATCCCCCCGCTTCGGACCCGCTAACTAACGACTCACCCACCTCTGTTGCTGTGCCCTGGCATGGCAATGGCTTTAACGTACCAGTAGTTGCCGGTGTCGAGGACGGTGCCGGGGCTAGCGAGGAGGCTACTACGGAAGCTACTATGGAGGCTACTACCAGCAAGCAGGGCATCATCACCATCGGAGGGATCGACTTCCACCACGCCAGCGAAGCCGAGTTCGCCCGCCTGCTCAACTACTACGGTATAGATTGGCAGTACGAGCCTCACCAGTTCCCGTTGCAGTGGCGTGATGGCCGCCCGGTCGAGATGTTCAGGCCCGACTTCTACCTGACCGAGTACGACCTGTACATCGAGCTGACCACCATGCGCCAGGCCCTCGTACGCCGCAAGAACCGCAAGCTGCGCCTGCTCCGCGCGCTCTACCCGGAAATAAACATCAAGCTGCTCTACAGGCGCGACTACCAGCGGCTGTTGGAGCGCTTCGGCATCAGGCCGGAAGAGATCGAGGCGGAAAGCCCGGTTGCGCTGCAAGAGGTTCAGGACGAGGTAGAGGCTGAAGCCGCGGATGCCGCCCGTGCGGGAACGCAGATGAGGCAGGAAGATATTGCTTAACATCGAGGCTGCGCTACCGCG
This sequence comes from Chloroflexia bacterium, assembly GCA_034667185.1. Lineage (GTDB taxonomy): Bacteria > Chloroflexota > Chloroflexia > QHBQ01 > JADMIH01 > JADMIH01. The sequence goes on from JAXDKH010000049.1 coordinate 6,929, forward strand.
ACAACGAGATATCGAGGAAGCCGAACCCTGGTCGCCGGAGAATATCGAGGAATTCATCTCCGAGGACGAAATCGCCTCCCGCGTGGGCGAGCTTGCCTGGAGCATTGCCGAAGACTACCGGATGATGGGTGCCGGTCCCGACGACCCGGTCCATTTCGTCGGCGTGCTCAAAGGCGTGGTGCCCTTCATGGCCGACCTCATGCGCGCCATGCCCGCCGATGTGCCGGTGAGCGTAGACTTCCTGGCGATCTCCTCCTACGGCCCCCAGACGCGCAACGCGGGCGGGGTGCGCGTGCTCAAAGACCTCGACACGCCCATCACCGGGAAGCACGTGCTGCTGGTAGAGGACGTGGTGGATACCGGCCTGACGCTGGCTTACCTGTTGAAGCTGCTGCGCGCCCGCCAGCCCAAGTCGCTGCGTGTGTGTACGCTGCTCGACCGCGAGAGTGTTCGCCTGCTTGATATGCGCCTGCACTACGTGGGCTTCCCCATCCCGGACCAGTTCGTAGTCGGTTACGGCCTCGATTACCATCAGTTGTACCGCAACCTCCCTTACATCGGCGTGCTCAAGCGCCCAGGCGACGTTCCGGTTCCCCAGTTCTGACGTAGCTGCTATAATTTGCACAGAGGCATGTATATTGCTGCCATTCCTGGGCGGATACGGGTGCTGTTGCGCTACATAGCGTGCGCGACTCCTGGCGTGCTCTTCATGTGGAGCGGCCTGTGCCTTTGCACTCGTCTTGCCAACCCTTGACTTCACACGAGAGAAGACGGTATGTCCTTACAGCCACAGCCCGACCCCACGCCCCCACTTGACGACGGTGGCACCGAAGCACAGGTGCATATGGCCTCGCCTCGCGTAAACCGCCACGAAGCCGAGGAGCGGGCCAGCCTCAGCGAAGAGCGCTTCCGGCTGCTGGTGGAGGGCGTGCGCGACTACGCCATCTTCATGCTCGACCCCCAGGGCATTGTCACGAGTTGGAACCCCGGCGCACAGCGCATCAAGGGCTATACCCCTGACGAGATACTGGGCAAGCACTTTTCTACCTTCTACACGCCCGAAGACTTGCAACGCGGCGTGCCGCAACGTGCGTTACGAACCGCAACGGGGGAGGGTCGCTTCGAGGCTGAAGGCTGGCGCATGCGCAAGGACGGCACCCGCTTCTGGGCCAATGTAGTTATTACTCCCCTGTATGACGAAGGGCAACTGCGCGGCTTCGCGAAGGTCACGAGAGACCTCACCGAGCGAAGGCGTTCGGAAGAGGAGTTGCGGCAGAGCGAAGAACTCTTCCGGCAGATGTTCGATCACGCCCCCATCGGTATCTCGATGGTGGGCCTCGATTACAAGTTCCTGCGCGTCAACGCCGCCTTTTGCGACATGCTGGGCTACACACAGGAAGAACTGGCCGGGCGCACCTTCGTGGACATCACGTACCCCGACGACCTGGAAGCCGACCTGTCCCTCGCCGATAAGCTCTTCAAGGGTGAGATACCCACCTACAGGCTAGAAAAGAGATATATCACCAAGTCAGGCGACGTTATCTGGATCGAGCTTACGGTGACGATAGTTCGTGACACGACCGGGGAGCCTTTGTACGTGCTCGGCATGGTTGAGAATATCAGCGAGCGCAAGCAGGACGAGGAGACGATAAAGCGTCTCAACGAAGACCTCGAACGGCGCGTGGTGGAGCGCACCGCCCAGTTGCAGGCGGCAAACATTGAGCTTGAAAGAGAGATAGAGGAGCGAGAGGCGGTAACTCAGGAGAACGTGCGCCTGCTCGCCCAGGTGGAGCAACAGCGGCAGCGGCTGGACAACATTATCGCCAACGTGCCCGGCGTGGTGTGGGAAGCCTGGGGCGTACCGGATGCAGTCGGCCAGCGCATAGATTTCGTCAGCAACTACGTGGAGACGCTGCTTGGCTACACCCAGGAGGACTGGCTCGATACGCCCAACTTCTGGCTGACCATAGTGCACCCCGACGACAAAGAAGCGGCGGCAAACGTGGCCCGGCAGACTTTCGAGAGTGGCAGGGCGGGTACCAACCAGTTCCGCTGGGTCGCGAAGGACGGCCGCGTGGTGTGGGTGGAGTCGCATTCGGCACCGATGCTGGACGCTCACGGCACCCCTCTCGGCATGCGCGGCGTGACGATGGACATTACCGAGCGCAAGCGCCTGGAGGAGCAGGTGCTCGACCAGGCCGAAATTCTGCGGCGCGAGTACGAGAGGCTCGCGAACCTGGTGGCTAACGTCAAGGTGGGGCTTGCGCTCTCGGACAAAGAGAACCGTTACGTCCTGGTGAACGACGCCTGGCTGGAGACGGCGGGCTACACCCGCGAGCAGGTGATCGGGCGGCGCGTGGAGGAGTTCGAGCACGGCCCCAACAGGGAATCTTACCAGGCCCTGGCCGACCGTATACTGGCCGAGGGCGAGCCGGTTCACATGCCGGAGTCGTTCCTGCAAAACGAGGCCAATCCACAGGGGCGCTACGTCGACGCGTCCATTGTCCCGATGCGCGACGACGAAGGCAACGTTACCGGCTTGCTCACCGCGGTTATTGACGTCACCGAGAAGGTGCATACTCGCCAGGCCATCGAGGATCAGCGCAAGTTCCTAGAGCTAATCATTGAGAGCACGCCCGTCGCCATCGCTTTCTACGACCGCGAGATGCGCGTGGTGGACGTGAACAGCACCTGGCTGGAGCTGACCGGGTTGCGCGAGCAGGATGTCAAGGGGCAGGTGCTGTACGACGTAAATCCTCAGGCACCCGCGCGCAAGGAACTGTACGACCGCGCCCTGGCCGGGGAGACGTACAAGGGAGAGGGCATACCGAACATCAGCCCCGATGGGGAGCTGCGGTACGTGGACGCCGCGATACGCCCCGTGCACGACTCCGAAGGCAAAATCCTCGGCATACTGGTTACCTCGGTGGATGTGACCGAGAAAATACGCTCGAAGGACGAGATAGAGGCGCAGCGTTCCCTGCTCGCCACCATTATAGAAGGCATGCCGGTGGGGGTGGTATACTACGACACCGACATGCGCATCGTCAACTACAACGCCGAATGGGAGCGTATCGCGGGGGTGCGGTACACTGGCGACCTGCGCGGCCTGACGCTGTACGAGATAGACCCGCAGACCGAAGAGCGCAAGCATCTGCACATGCGGGCCCTGGAAGGCGAGATGATCAGCCTGGTGGATGTGCCCCACGTCCAGCCCCGCACCGGCAAGACCGTGTACGGCGACATACATTTGCGTCCCGTGCAGGACGCCAATAGTAAGATAGTGGGCCTCCTAAGCGCCATTGTCGATTCGACGCTGCGACACGAGCTGGACCAGGCCAAGGACTCCTTCATAGCCCTCGCCTCGCACGAACTGAAGACGCCCATCACCACGATAAAGGGCTACGCACAGTCTACCCTGCGCAACCTTGATTCGTATGATGGGGTCAAGCTGGCGCGCACCCTCAGCATTATCAACGACCAGGCGAACCGCATTACCCGGCTGGTGAACGAGATGCTAGACGTATCGCGCATGGAGAGCCAGACGCTCACGTTCGACGTGGAGCACTTCGACCTGCGCTCTATCATAGAGGAAGTGGCAAGCAACCAGACCCTCGTGTCGCCCGAGTTCGAGTTAGAGCTTCACCTGCCGGAGGAGCCTCTCATCGTAGGGGCCGACCGCCAGCGTCTCGAACAGGTGCTCACGAACCTGGTCCAGAACGCCATCAAGTACTCAGGCGACAGCAGGCGCATCGAGGTGGTGGCCATGTCAGAGGGTGGGGAGGCAATCGTCTCGGTGCGCGACTACGGCGTCGGCATACCTGTCACGCAGCAATCGAGGGTGTTCCAGCGGTTCTTCCGCGCCAGCAACGTGTCCACGTCCAACTACAGCGGCCTGGGCCTCGGCCTGTTCATCTCGCACGGCATCATCTCCCGGCACGGGGGCCGCATGTGGCTCGAATCGGCGGAGGGCGAGGGTAGCACCTTCTACTTCGCCCTGCCGCTGGCGGGGGAGCAGTAGCATTCCCACGCCGTGATGCCCTGGTGCCCTGCAACGCATTCGAGGACCATACTCCCCTCTGTCATCCTGAGCGTAGCGAAGGATCAATGACCCGTTTTTGACTCGTCCGAGTGATGCACCAGTATTCCGCTTGCCGCCTTCATCCTGAACGTTGTAGACTCTCGCCTACCCACCTGATCCTTCGCTACGCTCAGGATGACGGGGAGACTCGGGCACTGAATTGGTTATAGCATAACCAGACCGTCTGAAATAGCTTACCTACGACCGAGGGAGCAAAAACACACCATGAGAGTAATTATCATCAGTGACATGGAAGGCGTATCGGGCATCGTCAAGTGGCAGCAGGTGACGGGCGGCGAGAGCCTTTACGAGGAATGCCGCAAGCTCTACACTGAGGAGATAAACGCGGCGGTGCGCGGGGCCAGGGCTGGCGGGGCTGACGATGTGGTCGTGATGGACTGCCACGGCGCGGGTGGACCCTGGTCGTTCAACTCCCTCGTGCCCGACATGCTGGACCCCGGCTGCGAGTACGTCGTGCAGGAGAGGTGGACCGGCTACACCGGCGCGCTGGAGGAGGGCTGTGACGCCGCACTCTTCATCGGCATGCACGCGATGGCGGGCACTAGATACGGCGTCCTCAGCCACACCGTGTCGAGCGAGGCGTGGCACAACCTGTGGTTCAATGGTGCGCTGGTCGGCGAGACGGGCATCAACGCGGCCCTGTGCGGCACCTGGAACTGCCCGGTGTTGCTGGTCACCGGCGACCAGGCCACGTGTGACGAAGCGCGGGGACTGTTGGGCGACGAACTCAAGACGGTAGCCGTCAAGCAGGGGCTGGGCAGGTACACGGCCCGACACATTCCGCCTGTGCGCGCTCGCCAACTAATCGAAGACGCCGCCAGGCAAGCCGTGAAGGATCGTCGCCCGGTGCCACCGTACATCCCCGGCAAGCCTTGCGAAATCAAGATAGAGGTGGTGTCTCCCGACCGCGCTGAGCCTTACCGGCACAAGCACGGGGTGCAGGTACTCGAGCCCAGGCTGATAGTGTCGAAGGCGGCAGATTGGTGGTCCGCCTGGAAGCAGTTCTGGTTCTAAGGGGCTATTGAGCCGATGATGCATGGTCATACAGGTCTGAATTCTCGAATCCAGGAATATCTACGCTTCGCCGCCGGTCACGGGCGGGATGTGGAGCGTATTGGCCCCTTCCTGGCGACCTTTTCGACTCACAGCGATAACCCTTATCTCAACTACGCCATACCCGACGATAACGCCGCCCCGTCACCTGATGAGGTGGCGGCTCTCGTCAAAGCCTATAACAAGCGCAGGCGGAGGCCACGCCTTGAGTACATATCTGCCCTCGCGCCCTTGGTAGAAGGCGTTCTCACGTCTGCCGGGTTCGTAGTAGAGGGACGCCTTCCACTCATGACTTGTTCTCCGGGTTCGGAACAGGACATGCCCACACCGGATGGTATAGAGTTCGTTATCCCCGCATCAGACGAGGAATTGCTCGATACCCTCATGGCACAGGACGAGGCTTACGGCGCTGCCAACCCCACCCGAGACCTTGAGGCCGCAATAAGGCTCCGCGCGAGCATGGAGGCTGGTATGCTCGTCGTCCTTGCTCGCGTGGCATCGACGGGTGAGCCTGTGGGAGGCGGGGTGTGCACCGTACCGAAAGACGGAGTGACGGAAATAGCGGGTGTCGGAGTGCGTGAGCAATATCGCCGCCGTGGTGTAGCGGGCGCGCTTACCTCTCGGTTACTGAAAGAAGCCTTCAACACCGGTATCACCCTGCCCTTCCTCATGGCGGCGCACGAAGCGGAAGAACGTATTTATGCGCGGGTGGGTTTCAGCACAATAGGCGACGTACTGCATATCTCACGGCCGCCGCGCCGCGCTGCGTGAGCCTCCGCCAGAAGCAATGTCATAAGGGCACAGCCCC
>JAXDKH010000050.1:0-5381 GCA_034667185.1 Chloroflexia bacterium
TGGTGTTCTAAGCAAAAGGACCAGGGTACGACATCATGTACTCTGGTCCTTTTTGCACTTCCAAACCTCTATTACCTTGGCGTGGTCCTTGGCGTCTTGGCGTCTTGGCGTTTCCGTCTCTTTACTGCTATAACTGAAGTGAAGGTCATTGGAGGCTGGGATGGACAACCGTAGCATAAGCGAGGCATTTGCCGACCTGTCTACGCCATTGGTGGCGGACGCTTGCGTGCGCCTGGAGCTGCCTGTTCGCCTCGCCCCACCTGGGCTCAGGCCGGTCGTGCCGGGGAGCCGCATGTCCGGCCGGGTGCTGCCCGCGCGGCACTACGGGAGCGTAGACATTTTCCTGGAAGCTATGAGGGCTGTCCAACAGGGCGACATCCTCACGATCGACAATGGCGGGCGCACAGACCAGGGCTGCATAGGCGACCTCACCGCCCTGGAAGCCCTGGCCTCCGGTGTTGCGGGTATGGCCGTGTGGGGCTTCCACCGAGACACGCCAGAGCTTGTGCAAATCGGCTTGCCCATCTTCAGCTACGGCACGTGCCCGGCGGGTCCGCTTCAACTGGAGGCGCGTGACCCGGCTGCGCTTAGTTTCGCCCGCTTCGGCACGCATGAAGTAAGTACAGATGACGTGCTCTTTGCCGATGATGACGGACTCATCTTCGTGCCGCAAGCGAACGTAGAGGCGGTGCTCGAGACTGCAGGCACTATTCGCCGCACCGAGAGGCGGCAGGCTGAGACCATACGCAGCGGCACCAGGCTCGCGGAGCAACTAAGATTCGAAGAGTACCTGGCGCGGCGCGAGGCAGACCCGGATTACACCTTCCGCGCCCACCTGCGGAGCATAGGTGGGGCTATAGAGGAGTAGCTACGCCCTCAAGCGGCTAAGGACCATGCCCGACTACATTGACGACATCTCCATAATGGAGGACCTGGACCCGGAACCTGAGCCCTCTGCCAGGAGCTACACCCGCGAGTTCGTGCTGGGCGCGCTCTTGTTGCTGGCGGTCGTGACTTGGGCCGGGTGGCAGTCGTGGCAGCAAGACGTCAAACAGCAGAGCTACCATCACGCCGAGGAAGCCGTGACGAAGCAGGACTGGGGCCTCGCCTATGATTACTTCAAAGCGGCCTCCGGCTATAAAGATGCCACCGCACGCGCCGGGCAGGTCCAGAAGCTCATCAGCGAACGCGACAGCCATTACCGCGCCGCTACTACGGCCATGAGCGACAAGCGGTGGGTGACGGCTCTGGGCGAGCTACAGGCCGTGCGCAACATCCAGGCTGCGTACTGGGACGTGGCCTCCCTTTACGCAACGGCAGAGGCAGAAGTATACAGCAACACCCTCAAAGGGGCAATTGCCTTGCGGGCTGGGGCCGAACCGCCCGGCCTCTACTATCGAACAGCCAAGGGCTGGGTATGGCTCGAAGGCAGCGACAAATCAAGCCAGGTGCTGGGGGCCACCAGGGACAGTGTGGCTTACGACGTGCCGGGTGAGCACTGGCAGCAGGGCGCTACACCTACCCCGGTGCCGTACAACCGCCAACCACCCGCGGGCAGACCCGAGCTGGAGGGACGTAAGCTGAAAGTCGCTACCCTCAGCGGCAGCGGAGTCACAGCGAGAGACTCCACGCTCGACCCGGCTTTCTACAGCTACTACCAGCCTGCGGGGGATCGCCTCGTCGCCGGGCGCTTCAACGAAAGGGCCGGCTCCTTTATGAATGCCGTGCGCATCGGGTTCACCGGTTGGTGGCTCGATTACGAGCAGGTGGAGCATGGCCGCACCCTATCTACGACCCTCACCCAGGGAGACCCTGATGAGACGCTCTTAGATATCTCCCCTGAGAACGACCGCTACCTGGTGGCAGATGCGAGTGGCGTGAGCATCCGGTCGAGCAACATAAAGGTGTTCCTGGGCACGAGGGGTGAGGATGGGCAGTACACCCGGTGGCCTATTTACTCGCACGTGGGGCAGCTTGGGGGCGGGCAGATCAGCCCCGACGGGCGATACGTGCTGCTTACTACCATCGCGCCCGTTGATGGTGGCGCTTCGGAGGCGCAGTCGGCGCTGCTGTTCGACGTGGATGCCGCCACGCCGCCAATCACGCTCAGCACTCGCACTGTGCCCGTAGAGACGGTGGGCAGCTTCGTAGCCTTCGACACCTGGGTGAAAGGCATCTTCCTGTCCGAGGGTGAGAACGCCGGCAAATTGCTGCTGGTAGAGCGCGATTTGCAACAGCTCGTGGTAAGCCTGCACGATCCCGCGAACCCTGGCACAAGCACAGTGCTCGCCACACTGCCGGGCAACAAGTACCTCACCTATATAACTGAGAAGCCGGGTAGCTCGGAGCTATTGCTGAGCGGGTGGGACATCGAAGGCGGCACGCCCCTTAACTTCGAGGGGACCTCCAGGCTCCTATTCATCAAGTTAGCACCAGGCGAGGACCCAAGGATAAACTATCTCCCCACGATAGATGTTGGTTACCTACGCTCCTTTGGCACTTACGACGGGCAGTTGGTCTACGAGCAACGCACCACTTCCAACCAGGGTTTCGGCATGGAGGTCTACGCCGTGCCGGGCTCTGTCGCTGGCAATGGGCAAGACATCGCGCCTACGCAGGTATATACCGCCACCGGCTTGCCCATATTGGAGGGTCGTGGCACAGGCTACTCTCCGCAAAGCCCTTCTTGGTACCCAGGAGAGGGAGCATTCGCGTTCACCCAGGGAGGCAGCCTCTTCGCACGCGAGTACGACGACAGCAGCGAGGTAAAGCTCGAGTCTTCCGTGCTGCAGTTGATAGACCCGCGCACCTACTTGAACATCAATTATTTCCGCTGAAGCCCCCTACGTGGGAAGAGTGCCACAAGCGGACGTCGCCACCCGCAGAAGGCCCTGTCATCCTGAGCGTAGCGAAGGATCAGGTGGTTAGGGAAGAAGTTGCATTGAGGTACCGGGGTGATTATGCCAATGCTGCCTGCCTGTTGCGACAGCTAACTATTGCCACCTGATCCTTCGCTACGCTCAGGATGACAGGGCGTTGTGTGGGTGCTTATCTTCGGTGCTCCCACTCATAGGATAGACTCTAAATATCCCCTTGCTCAAACTCGTCATGGCCTGCCACGCAGGGCGCGATTAATGCTTATGTCCTCATGTGGCAGGGTGGCAGGCAGCAACTTCCCGCGCGGGCGTGACAGATAGCAACGGGCCGCGTTTAAGTATTGGTATGCAATTCACTTTCGGTGCCCCAAGCTATGCAGCCTATGCAGCACTACGCATCAAACGAGGAGCAGGTCGTTCATGTACTCCGGTTCTGAAGGTTCTACACCTATGATGGAAGGCGGCAAGCTGCTTGCCGGTCGTTACCGCCTGCTCGAAAAAGTGGGTGAGGGCGGGGCCGCCGAGGTGTTCCGCGCCAGGGACCAGCGCCTCGACCGCACGGTGGCGATAAAGCTCCTGCGCCCTCAGTTCTCCTACGACGACCCCTCCCGCAAGCGCTTCGCAATCGAAGCCAAGACCGCCGCGGGCATAGCGCACCCGAACATCGTGGACATCTACGACTTCGGGGAGAGCGACGACGGCTCAATGTTTATCGCCATGCAGTTCGTGCAGGGCGTCAACCTCAAGGACCTACTCCAGAAGCGCGGGCGGCTCTCCTCCGCCGAGACGATTGCGATAGCCCGGCAGGCCTGCCACGCTTTGCAAGCCGCCCACGAACGCGGCCTCATCCATCGGGACGTGAAGCCCCAGAACATCCTCATAGACAAGACAGGCCACGTTCACCTGACCGACTTCGGTATAGTTAAGGCGCTCTCGGGCCCCGCCCTCACCCAGTCGGGTATGACCTTCGGCACTGCTGCCTACATGTCGCCCGAACAGGCCACAGGCGCTCCCATCAAGGCCGCCGCCGACCTTTATTCGCTCGGCTGCGTCATGTACGAGATGCTCTGCGGCATGCCGCCGTTCACCGGCGAGAACCCGGCTATTGTGGCCTACAAGCAGGTATGGGAGCAGCCTCGACCCCTGCACGATTGCGTCGCGGAGGTGCCGCCCTCCCTCGAAATGATAGTGATGCGGCTGCTCAGCAAGGACCCCGGCAGGCGCTACGAGTCGGCGCAAGACCTGGTAGCCGACCTCGACGCGCTGAACGTGACCTCCAGCCAGCCCACCCAGGCCGTACCTGTTGCCGAGACGCCAATGAGGGCGACCCCGGTAACACCGCACGTGCCCCTGGCCGCCGAGCTGGGCCAGCCGGTGCAGATGCCAGCCGCGCCCGCCGAGGTGCCCCCGGCCCGAGTGAGCATGCCTCAGCCGCTGACGCCATTGACGCCACAGCGCCCACAGGTCACGATGCCTACGCCCCCACAACCCGCAATCGCGCAGCCACAGGCCAGGCAGGCAGCCCCGGCAGCCGTGCCTTATACGGCACAGTCGGCGCGGAGCGTGCAGGTGAACGTCTCGCAGAGGCGCGGGCGGGGCATGGGGATGTGGCCCGCCGTAATAGTGCTCGTGTTGGGGCTGCTGTTGTGCGGCCTCGGTGCCTGGCAGGGAGGCAATTTGCTGGGCATACTTGGCGGTCGAGGTGGAGCCACACCCAGCGCGACGGCGGTAGCTCAGGTAGTGCTGCCAACCGATACTGCCCCTGTCCAGGTGCCGCCTACCAACACGACGGAAGGTGGTCAGATAGTCGTGGGTTCCCCGGCGGTGCCCTCGCCTGAGCCTTTTGCTACCGATACGCCGCAACCTGTCACGCCCACCGATACGCCCGCGCCACCTACTGATACTCCCCAGCCGCCTCCACCTACCGACACCCCTGCGCCTCCGCCCCCCACGGACACCCCGCCTCCGCCCGTGGTACCGACCGACACGCCTGAACAGGTTGAGCCAACCGCGGTGGTAGGAGGGGCTGCAGGCGGCATCGCGCTGGAGGATCGCGATTTCATAGGGGGCTATTTCCGCAGCAACGGGCTATACCACGGCGTGACAGCTACCTGGGTGTACGGCCAGGCTACCCAGTACAGCACCATGACGGCCCTCTTCAACCTCGACAACGCCCCTGAGGGAGATGCCACGCTGACTATCACCGGCCTCGACTCTGAAGACGCAACCAAAACGCCAATCAACATTGTGGTAAACGGCACCGATATTTACACGGGCGATAACCCCCTGCCGGACGACTTCAGGAACGGCCCCAATGGTGCAGGTAACTGGGGCACCGCGCAATGGGTGATACCTGCGGGCGTGCTGCGGCCCGGCACCAACACCCTCAGCATCACCAACCTCTTCCCCGGCGGCACAATAAACACGGTGCCCTTCTTCATGCTGGACACCGCGTCGATCACATGGTGATTTGGGAATTGGGATTTCGGAATGCGGATTTGCTCC
>JAXDKH010000051.1:0-3861 GCA_034667185.1 Chloroflexia bacterium
CATCTTGAGTTGCTGAACCGGGGCCACCAACGGTGACACGTCTTCGGACCTTCAGCGTCTTCTCCGGTTCGGTGCTGACAGTGCTCAGCCAGCCGCCAGAGGTGTTGACGCCGTCGCCGTCCGATGGTGCACCATCGGCACCGTTCCCACCGTGTGCTAAGGTGCCAACCGCGTCGCCATTTACATCAGGATCATGTAGACTACTGTGCTCAACTCCGTCGCCGGTTGTGGTCGGCTCATCTAGCGTTCCTTCGGATGAACCACGCATGAAACTGAAGGTCGTGCCGGAAGATGGCCCGCCTGAGACAGCCATCGCAGGCACGAGGCCGCCGCGTGGACGTCCAACCAGCGGGTTGGAGGTGTGTTCAAGAGCCTGGACCGGCGATAGGTCTCTTGCGGGGCTTGCGGGTGTGCGAGGTACTACTCCCATCAGGCTGTCCACCGCGGCGCTCCACGGGAAATGCCACAGCCTATAGACCAGGTAGGACACCGAAATGAACACGAACAGGCCCCAAACCACCAGGAACTCCCCAACCGTGGTCCTGTGCATGAAGTCCGCGGTGTCCTCGATACGGCCTCCGTCCACCAGTGGCCTAATTGCGGTGTAGAACGCCTTGAAGTTCAAGAAGAACGGTAGATAGGCCAGGAGCGATAGACCCGCGAGCAAGCCGACGGATGCGAGCGCCGTGCCGTACATTGCCAGTTGCTCCCGGAGTGAGAACTTGCTACGCGCGGTAGCTTTCGGCGTCACTTCAGCATCCGACTCATCGGCGCGAGCATGGCGGCTAAGGAGAAGTAGCGCGATTACTGCGCCACCGGCGGCAAGCCCCAGGTAGGCCGGGAAGTCCCACGAGTTGATGACGAGGAGAGCACCTAGGTTCAGAGCCATGAGCGCGATTGTCACCACACCTGCCGCGCCACTGCCCCACAGCCAGCCGAGTATACTTGTAACTCGCAGACGTGCAGCCTGCCACCACGAAAGGCGATCCGTCCCGTATGCCAGGAGCAGAGGCTTGCGGTACGCCCCCGAGAACAGCAGATTCTGAGTAAACAGCACGGCCATTATCGTGAACGGCATGTCTATCAGGTGGGGGTGCAGGTCAGCGAAAAGGAAGGTCCAGTAAGGGAACTCGTTAATAGTGTGGCTGACGATACGGCTGGCGTCCCAGTAGTTGAACGCGGTGTACTGCGTGTACATCGATTGCTCGCCAAAGCCGAGGTTACGTTCCAAGTCGACTATCTGACCGCCGAGGCTCGGGAACGAAATCATGAACCACTGGATAAGGCCGTGCATGTTGCCGATCACCAGCATGAGCACGCCCGCCAGAACGCCGAACACCAGTCCGGCGCGCGATACAGCGCTTGTGCTGCCGCGCCGCCGCTGGCTCCACGCGACCAGATTGTAGACAACGCTCATCGCAGCCGTGAAGGTGAGGGCGTAGAAGAGAGGCACAGCAAGGTTGAAAGCAATGGCGGGATGTATGCCGAGCAGCTTGATGAGGCAAGCAATCACAAAGTAGCCGTAATAGTAATAGTTGATGAAGCCGCCCGCGAAGAAGGGGTCAAGTGGCGGCATCCAGGGGCTGCGAAGAACCGCGTTGAGGAAGCCGATCTCCATCGGCTTCTCGCCGCCCTGGAAAGTGTGCCACAGGTCCGGGTTCGCAATCCGCAGGGCCAGCACAGCGGCAAAGGCGACCAGGAACACAGCCTCATAGGCGAGTATCAGGTTGCGCTTGTTCCTGAAGAAGTCCCTGATAGCACTTCCGGCACCCAGTCGCCAGCACAGCACCGACAGCGCCGTCATGAGGCCTATCATGAGTAGCAAGCCCCAGACGGTTAAGGGTATCACGCGGGCGCTCGCCGCGATCCACATGCCCCAGGCAACCATGAGCAAGGCGGCCAGTTTAGCCACCGGGTAGCCCCTGTCGGGCACGTTGCGGAAGACAGTGAACACGATAGGGAGCGCCAGCAGGCCGAGCACTTCCACTAGCAACAGCCACAGCGCGACGGCGAACCACTGGGTGTCTTCCTGTCCGAGTGGGTTCCAGGCGTAGTCGTCCAACTGCGGCAACGTGTTTAGCGGCTGCGTATAGCTGAGGCCTTTGTCGTCATCGACTTTGCCGTTAGGGCTGTCGATGGAGGGAGTAGGGCGGTTCAGCGCGGTGCTGAAGAGGGTGCGATACTGGTCGTCGGTTAGCTCGCTGACCTTCTTGAACACGTCCACTCGCGGGTGGTCGTAAACCGTGAAGCTCTCGTCGGCGGGCTGGTCGTTGATCTTGAAGCCAAGTAGCTCCGGCGTGACCTGTGTGGTATTGACCTTGACGAAGCCCAACTTGCCGGCGAAGAGAAGCTCGTAATACTTGCTCTGAACCGGGTACTGCCAGGGCAGCCTCGGGATCGAGCCGTAAAGACGATTGCTGCTGATGATTACGTAGTCCACCCGGCGCAGCCAGGACTTGATAGTTTCAAGCTCCGTGTCGGGCGGCGCGAAGTTATACAGGAGGAACTCAACCGACTTCGGGTAGCCGCTGCGGTCTTGGCCGTTCTTCGGTGGCAGACTCAGGGGCATCGCATCGTCCCAATGCTCGCTCGAAATAGTGGCTTCTCTCGGGACGTTGTCGTGGATCCACTCTGAAGCCTGCACCCTCGAATGGGGCTGGCTGTAGATGTTCATGAAGGCCACGGCCCACAAGAAAGCCCAGCCGATGCTGAGAGCAATCAGGGCCGGGAACACGCCGCGCTGCAAGCTCAGCAAACGTGCCGCACGTGAGGTGGGCGCTACTTGCTCCCTTGCCGCGTAACGCCTGCGCGCCCAGATGACGCCTCGGACTAGGAACGCGGCACCGAGTATGCAGAAAATAGGGACAAGGGGAAGCATATAGCGCATCCACTTGCTGAGTAAGTTAACAATCGTGAGGAAGTAGGGGATCGCAGCTGACAGAAGAAGTATCTCGGCGGGGCGGCGGCGTAGCGCGTTCCATACTGCCACCACCGCACCTAGCACTGACATGAGGCCCGGCACCAACCCGATACCCCAGAAGACCATCTGCTCTAGCTGGTACACCACCGGGGTGGTTCCGGCATACTGCCTGGTGTAAGGCAGCACGCTCGCACCGGACTGTACTGCAGCTTCGGCCTTTATGCGGCGCGACCAGGGGTTCGACTGGATCAGGGCATCTATGCCGCCCTGGCCGAGGGCCGACCAGTCAAAGCTCCAGAGCACGTACGGCTCGCCAATGCCAAAGGCCACTATCGAGCACACGCCGGCGATCACGAGATACCTTAGGCCGCCGAGCAGGTGACTGCCGAAACTCCGTTCACGCTCTTCAGGGCTTGCCGGCGACACCCCGATGGGATCGCCGAACTCCGCGCCTAGTTTGCGCGTGCGCTTGCGGTAGGCGGCTCGAAGCACTACAGCGGCCACCACCACTAGGGCGACGGACACTACCGAAATCTTGCTCGCCACTGCAAGCCCCAGACAGGCACCAGCCCCCGCGGCAGCCCACCAGCGCGGTCTTTGCATCAGCACCACGCTGAAATAGATGGTCCCCGTTATGAAGGTGACAAGGAAGCTCTCCACGATGAAGAAGTGGGCGATCTGAATGGCCGTGACCGCGAACCCGTAGAGGGCTGCCGCTATCAGGGCCGTTCCTCTGGAATAGAGACGCCGGGCAATCAGGAACACTAACAGCACGGTGATGAGGTCGAAAATCGAAGCCAGGGTGCGCCCGATAATAGTGGTAGCTTCGGAACTGCGCGCCCAGTAGCCGTCGGGCTGCGTGGTCGTGGGGGGCAGCACGGTATCGAGCAACCAGCCGCTGGCTCTCTCAAGGTAGATTGGGAAGGCACCCCACGGGAACT
>JAXDKH010000052.1:0-11966 GCA_034667185.1 Chloroflexia bacterium
TCCTGCGCCGCTTCTCGCTGGACGAGCTTCCTCAGTTCTATAACGTGCTGGTGGGTGAGATGAGCGTTGTGGGGCCGAGGCCAGAGCAGCCCGCATATGTGCAGGAGTTCGCGCAGAGGATACCCAAGTACCTGCGCAGGCATCGCGAGAAGGCGGGGCTTACGGGCTGGGCACAGGTCAACGGGCTGCGGGGCGATAGCGATATAGCAACGCGCACCCAGGCGGACCTGTACTACGTGGAGAACTGGTCGGTGTTGTTCGACCTGAAGATTATCTTCAGGACTATTTGGACGATGATACGAGGGAAGAACGCTTATTGAGTTGTTTTGGCCCGGCGGTTTCAACTGCGGGCAACGCTTACAAAGTCGGCATGGCCGACTGTCTCAAATGAAAGGAAGTCCCCGTAGGGGGACTTTGTAGCTTTAGGCGGCAGCTGAATCTGCCGGGGCAAGGTACTTTATATGCAAGATGAGCAAGCCAAGCTGACGCACCTTGATGAGAGTGGGCACGCTGTTATGGTGGACGTGGGGTCGAAGCCGGACACGGCGCGTGTGGCTGTGGCGCGAGGGGAAGTGCGGCTCAGTGCTGAGACGCTGAATGTGGTGCGTGAGGGGCGGGCGGCCAAGGGCGACGTGCTGGCCGTGGCGCGGGTGGCGGGCATCATGGCGGCCAAGAAGACGCCGGAACTGATACCACTGTGTCACCCGATCATGCTCACATCCGTGAAGGTGGAGTTCGAGCTAAAGGAGTGGGGAATCGAGATAGAGGCACGGGCAAAGACCACTGGACCTACGGGTGTGGAGATGGAAGCGCTTACGGCGGTGTCGGTGGCCGCGCTGACCATCTACGACATGCTCAAGGCGATAGAGCGGGGTGCGAGCATACAGAACGTCAGGCTGGTGCACAAGGAAGGCGGCAAGAGCGGCACGTGGGATGGATAATTACGAATTACAAGAGCTACCCATAATTCGTAATTCGTAATTCGTGATTCCCCGCAGGGTTGAGGGAGGTATAGAGTTGCGGTACGAGACGCATACGCAGATGAAGCGCGAGGCGATATTTGAGGCAGCTAAGGGCTTCTTCGGGCAGGAGGAAGGCGGGTTGGGGATGAAGTTGAGCGCGCACCAGGGGAACCAGATCGCATTCTTCGGGGATGGGTTGATCTGGGTGACGGTGTGGCCTGCCGGTCCTGGCAAGAAGATACGGGTAGACGTTGACGTGTCTGAGCGCGACGCAGATGCCAAGCGGTTCATCGAGAAGGTGTTGAACGCGCCAGTGATGGCGGCAAGCGGCTCAACGAGCGTGTGATGTGGCTGAAGCAGTCAATGGCAGGTTCATGGTGGCCGTGGGGGCGATTATCGAGCACGTACCCAGTGGGAGAGTGCTCCTGATCAAGCGGGCGGACACGGCGGACTTCGAGGCGTTTGTGAGGGAACGAGGTATCAGGGAATACTAGGGGCACGGAATGGACGAGCATACAAAATCCAACCTGATCCTCTGGAATAACTGGGCACAAATCCATGCGGAGTCGGAATATTACGACCTGGACGGCATCAGGGCCGGCAAATCGAGCCTCAAGCCCATTGAACTGGAGGAACTTGGGGAGGTATCGGGGAAATCGCTGCTCCATTTGCAGTGCCAGTTGGGGATAGATACCCTGTCCTGGGCGAGGCTGGGGGCGCAGGTGACCGGGGTCGATTTCTCGGACAAAGCCATCGAGATCGCGCGTTTGTTGAGTGAGGAACTGGGTATCCCGGCGAGGTTCGTCCAATCGGATATCTACGAGCTACCTAACGTGCTGTCTGGCCAGTTCGACATTGTGTTCACCTCATATGGAGTGTTGGGCTGGCTGCCGGACCTAAAACGGTGGGGCGAGGTGGTGGCGCACTTCCTGAAGCCCGGCGGCACGTTTTATATGGTGGAGTACCACCCGTTTCAACACGTCTTCGTAGACACAGAGGACCGCCAGGGGCTCAAGGTGGCCCATCCATATTCGTCAAAGGGGCCGATGAAGTTTGAGACGCACGGCTCCTACGCCGACCCCGGAGCGGATTTCCGCTTTGTCGTGCACGCCTGGCACCATAGCATGAGCGATATCCTGAATGCTTTAATATCAGCGGGGCTGAAGTTAGAGTTCTTGCACGAGTTCCACTATACGGTACACGGCAATATGTTCGCGGCCATGGAGACTACCCAGGAAGGTTTGGGCAGGCTCAAGAACTACGTCGAGCGTGAGGCCATTCCGCTGATGTTCTCGGTGAGGGCCGTAAAGTAGCATATAGATTGGCAAACATGATAAAAGGGAGGTGGTTCTCTGACCACCTCCCTTTTATCATTGCTGACGTTACTTGTTAGACGTTACTTGTTAGCGGATGAAGAGCGGGGCCAGCACCAGCGTGATGGTTGAGAGCAGCTTGATGAGCACGTGGAGGGACGGGCCGGCGGTGTCCTTGAAGGGGTCGCCTACCGTGTCGCCAACGACCGACGCCTTGTGAGCTTCGGTGCCCTTGCCCATCACCACGCCATTGGCGTCCTTGAGGCCGCCCGACTCGATGAACTTCTTGGCGTTGTCCCACGCGCCACCGCCGTTGTTCAGCACGTTAGCCATGAGCACGCCGACGATGGTACCCACCATCAGGAAGCCGCCTGCCGCCTGCCAGCCCAGGATAACGCCTACCAACACGGGAGTAGCCACCGCAAGGAGGCCCGGCGCGATCATCTCGCGGAGGGCAGCGCGGGCGGAGATGTCCACGGCGCGGGCGTAGTCGGGGCGCGAGGTACCGAGCATAATGCCGGGGTCGGCGCGGAACTGCCGGCGCACTTCCTCGATCATCTGGCCCGCCGCACGGCCTACCGCACGGATAGCCAGCGATGAGAATAGGAAGACAAGCATCGCGCCGATGAAGGCACCCACGAACACTTCAATCTGAGACAGGTTGATGGGTACCTGGCCTCGCACCAGCTCAGTCTGAGGCTGCACCTGGCGTACCTTGTCGAGGTAGGCCGAGAAGAGCAGGAAGGCGGCGAGTGCGGCCGAGCCTACCGCGTAGCCCTTGGTGAGAGCCTTGGTGGTGTTACCCACCGCGTCCAGGCCGTCGGTGATGTCGCGGACCGACTTGGCCTGGTGCGACATCTCGGTGATACCGCCCGCGTTGTCGGTGATGGGGCCGAAGGTGTCCATCGCCAGGATGTAGGCGCAGGACATGAGCATGCCCATCGTCGCCACGGCGGTACCGAAGATGCCCGATGCCACGTTGGTATCGACCGCGAACTGGCCTGCCACGCCGGGTACGGTGATGCCCACGGAGGCGGTAGTGGCAGGGTTGCCCTGGGTGCCGAGCCAGTACGAAGCGCCAAGCGCGATACAGATAGAGATCGTGGGCAGGAAGGTCGTCTCAAAGCCGACCGCGATACCGGAGATGATAGTGGTAGCGGGGCCGGTGCGGGCGGCGTCGGCGATTTCGCGCACGGGACGCCACGAACCTGCCGTGTAGTACTGGGTGATGAACACGAAGGCGATTGAGGTCAGGATACCGATGATGCCCGCGAGGCCATACCATATGCCGGCCGACCAGCCATTGGACGCCGGTTCGGGGAGCATGATCCAGCTAACCAGTATCATGGCAACCGCTGACACCGCGGCCATGATGTAGTAGCCGTTGTTGAGGGCGGCCAGCGCTGCCTTGTCGGTCACGTCCTGCCCGCCACGCCCGGACACGCGAGCGGAAAGGATGCCTATGAGGGAGGCTATCAGACCAAAGGCGCGGATCACGAGGGGGAAGAGGATCCAGGCTACGTTGGTGCGGCCCGTTATCTCGTACAGCAGCACGCCGAGGATCATAGCGCCTATGTTCTCGGCTGCGGTCGACTCGAAAAGGTCCGCACCGCGGCCCGCGCAGTCGCCCACGTTGTCGCCCACGAGGTCCGCGATAACGGCGGGGTTGCGGGGGTCGTCTTCGGGGATACCGGCTTCTACCTTACCCACGAGGTCTGCGCCCACGTCGGCGGCTTTGGTGTAGATACCGCCACCCAGTTGGGCGAACAGGGCTACGAACGAAGCGCCGAAGCCGAAGCCCACGATGAGGAACGGGGCCTGCGCAAGACCCGCATTAGGGTCGGTCGGGGTGTTTGCCAGTGCAGAGTATGCGAAATAGATAAGGAACACGCCGAGCAGCGACAGGGACACGACCAGGAAGCCCGACACCGCGCCACCCCGGAGGGCCACAGTGAGGGCCTCACCAAGGGAGTTGCGGGCGGCGGCGGCGGTGCGCAGGTTGGCGCGCACGGCCACGTACATACCTATGTAGCCCGAAACAGCCGAGGCCGCAGCGCCCAACAGGAACGCTACGGAGGTCATTATGCCCAGGTTGCCGGCCTCAATCGTGGTGCCTTGCGTGGCACCAGGTATCACCGCCAGCAACACACCGACCAGTATAGCCGTGACCACTGCAAGTACCGCGATGGTGGTGTACTGGCGCTTGAGGAAGGCCATAGCACCCTCAACAATGGTGCTGGCGATCTCCCGCATCTCCGGCGTACCCGTGTCGCGCCCTAGCACGTCACGCGCCATGTAGATGGCGAAGCCCACTGCTATCAGGCCCGCGACAGGCACGAACCAGGTTAGCAGGGTTACAACGTCATTATGGTTCATCAGTTCTCCTTCTCCTCCAAAGTATGAGAGATTAAGATGCGTGGCCCCGTTGCCACACTCAAACCGGGAACAAACCTGTGCGATGTACCGTCCCTAAAAACCCTCGCTACATCTAACTGCCCGGCCACAGACATGTAACCGGGCAGGGCGTGTGAATTGTATCACATTCGCGTCAAGTAGGCAATTGTGGAAAGGGACGATGGACGATGGACGATAGACGATGGTAGGAGGCACTATCGTCCATCGTCCATCGTCTATCGTCTGGCCGCTGCGGGTCTACGGCCTGAGCCCTCGGTGGGCGGGGCGCTCCGACCGAAGAGGCGGGTCCATTCGCGCTTCTCCCAGACTACCAGCAGCATGGAGGCTGTGAAGATCGAGGAGAAGGTGCCCGACAGGATACCAATGAGCAGGGTGAGCACGAAGTTTCGGATGCTCGCGCCGCCGAAGAGGTAGAGCGCGAACAGGGTCAGCAGCACCGTAATGGACGTATTGATGGAGCGAGCCAGCGTCTGCACCAGGGAGTAGTTCACCACTTCCTCGAAACGCTCGAACCGCCGCTTCATGATGTTTTCCCGCGTGCGGTCGAACACCACGATGGTGTCGTGCACGGAGAAACCGATGACGGTGAGGAGCGCCGTGATAAAGAGGGCGTCGATCTCAACGTCGAAGACCAGGCCCAGTATGGCGAAGATGCCAACCACCACAAGCACGTCGTGCAACAGCGCGATGATGGCACAGACGCCGTAGCGGAAGGCGTTGGGCACCCGGCGGAAGACCAGTGTCAGGTAAATCAGGATGGCGGCGGAGGCAAGCGCGATAGCCCAGAATGCGCGGCCAATCAACTCCTGGCCAACGGTCGGACCCACGGATCGGAAGTCGATCTCAGAATCCTGGTTGATACGGTACTGTGGACCTGTCTGGCCTTGTGTACCCTCCGTCGTGCCTGTGCTACCTGTGCTGCTTGTGGTTGAGGTGCCCGTGACCGTACCTGAGGCGGCTATGGCCTGGGTGCCGGTGACAGTGCCGCTGGGCAGTACCGTGGACGTGACGGTGCCGGTGCCGGTTATGGGAGCCGGAGCAGGGGCCACCGTCTGCGTAAACAAGCTACCAGCGACCAGACCCTGACTTACCAGGGCTGTCTCCAGGCGACCCTTGTCCTGCGAGCTAAGCTGGCCCGGCAGGTCCATGATGATGGTGTCAATTGAGCCGGTAGTGGTATCGGTTGTTGGCTGGGTTGCGCTAAGAAGGCTCAAAGTGCCGCCCTTGACCAGTGCGCCTTTGAAGCCCTGCTCGTTCAGCAGGCTGGAGAACCGCTCGGTCGCAGTAGCGTTCTCGGCGGTAGGCCGTACCTCCCAGCGCGTGCCGCCGGTGAAGTCTATACCCGCCTTCAGTCCGCCCAGGAAGACGGCTATGAGCCCAGGTACGATGATGAGCATAGAAAGGCCCAGATATAAAAACCGCTTGCTGACAAGATCTATCATTGGTACCTCGTTGGAATGTTTTTCAGTGGTTAGTGGTTAGTGGTTAGTGGCTAGTAAAGAACTTCTAACCACTAGCCACTAGCCACTAACCACCCGACTAAGCTTCGGTGGTCGTGGCGGACGGGCTGTGCGCCTGGTCCAGGAAGAAGGCCCACCTGCTGCGGGAAAGCCCCGTGCCGATGATGGCCCTGAGGAACGTGCGCGTGACCGTGATGGCGCTGAAGAGCGAGACGATCACACCTATCGCCAGGGTGAGCGCGAAGCCCTTGATGATGGACGCACCGCCGAAGGTCGAGCCGAACCAGAACAGGATCGCGCAGGTGATGAGGGTCGAGACGTTGCTGTCGCGAATGGAGGGCCAGGCATGGTCGAAGCCCGCCTCCACCGCGGCAGAAAGGGTCTTACCCGATCTTAGCTCTTCTTTCAGGCGTGCGAAAATAAGCACGTTGGCGTCAACCGCCATACCGATAGACAGGATAAAGCCTGCGATACCCGCCAGCGTGAGGGTGACCGGCACCAGCTTGAAGATGGCGTAGGTGATAAGCGAGTAGATGATCAGAGCCAGGCTGGCGAGCACACCAGGCAGCCGGTAGTAAACAATCATAAAGAGCACTACCAGGCTGAGACCGATGATGCCTGCCGTGATGCTCTTGTCGATGGCTTCCTTGCCTAATGTCGCCGAAATCTTGCGCGACTCGATGGGACGCAGGGAAACGGGCAGCGCACCGTACTTCAGTTGGAGCGCGAGGGCACGTGCCTCAGTCGCGGTCAGGCCGGTAATCTGGCCGTTGCCGCCAGGTATGGGGCTTTCGATGCGGGGAGAGCTTATTACTTTCTTGTCCAGCACTATGGGCATGTAGTTGCCCACGTTTTTCTGAGTAAAATCGCCAAAGACGCTGGGGCCGTTACCCTTGAGCGCGAAGGCGACGACCGGCTGGCCCGTGGTCGGGTTGAACTGCATCTGCACCCGGCTACCGTCAACCTGGTCGCCCGTGACTATCGTTTCGTAGGTCTGGCTGACGGGAGTAGGGGTGGCGGCAGCGGTCGTGGTGCCCGCACCCGCAGTGCCACTCACCGTCTGAGTGGCGGTGATAGAGCCCGTGCCGGTGACGGCGGCGGTCGCTGCGACTGTCGGTGTGGGTTGGGCGGAGGGCACTGTAGGACTGGCGAGGACCGACAGTTGCGCGGCCGATGGGCAGCCTTCGGTCGTACAAATATAGGTGCCCTCAGGGATGGGGACCGAGCCGCTGCTGACGATCTCCAGGAAAGCGGTCTGCTGGATGATGTTGCTGGCCTCTTCGAGGTTCTGGATGCCGGGGAGTTCCACCAGGATGCGGTTGCCTTCGGCGGTCTGGACCACAGGCTCGGAGGCACCGGTACCGTTGGCGCGGTCCTCAAGGATGTTGCGGGCTGCGCCCAGTTGCTCTGCGGTGACGGGGTTTTCTGGGTTGCGCGGCTCGGCCTGGAGCACGAGTTGCAAACCGCCTTGCAAATCGAGGCCGAGGCGGGGGGTTACGTCCCGGCAAAAGAACCCGGGGTTTTTGCAGCCGGGGTCCCCCTGCCCAATAATGTTGGACATATCTACGTAACCGGCCAGCATCGTGACTATGATGATGCCGGCGAGCCAGGCTAATGGGTTCTGACGCAAAGAAGTGCTCCTCTCCGAATCTGCTGTACCAAAAGTAAGGTAGGAAGTATGGGCGAACGCCGCGTGACGCTTGCTACTACGTACTTCTTACCTGTGACGTTTCATGTTTGCTCTTATTCCGGGAGTTGGGATTTCTGTGTTACGCGCAGGCCAGCCGCGAGTACCATGTAGGTGCCACTTAGCGAAGCAGAGAAATTCAACTTGCTCCGCGCAGCAAACCAGGGCTATTTGCGCGCCTGCTCAATTGGCAGTCAAAGACAAATTATAAAGTAGCACGCGGGAGTCTGTCAACTTAAGCCCAGAGTTGCGGCAACAGTTAGATGATAGGACGCTGAAACGCCACGCACAAAGAGCGCAGGGCGGTTTCAGCCTTCCTAATATCGTTGCCCTAAAACTCAAACTTCGGGATGAGTCATGTACAACGGAGGCGGCGGAAAAAGGCTAGTGGGCACCGGCAGGCAGGATGTTGCGGTTGCCTTTGAACAGGTTGGTGGGGTCGTAGCGCTGCTTGATCTCGGCGAGGCGGGCGTAGGTAGCGGGCGGGTAGGCCTGGTGTATGGCTTCGTCGCCCTCATCGCCGAGGAAGTTGACGTATGCCCCGGTGGAGTGAGGTTGGAGCAGGTGCCAGGCTTGTTCCGTCCAGGCCCTATGTTGGGCGACCTGGGCCGCATCGGCAGGGGCACCCATCCATGCGTTGATGAGGGTGACCATGTAAGGCTTGTCGCGGTGGCCGAAAGCGGTGCTGTCGGAGGAAGGGCGGGACATAGCGCCGCCGAGGACGCGGAACTGGATGAGGCCCTGGCGGGAGGCGGCACGGTCCAGGTGCTCCACCAAGGCCGCGGCGGTAGAGTCGTCCAGGCCGTCCAGGAAGTGCGACCGGACGCTGGCGGGGCGCGAGGCGGTGGCTTCCGCGCTCAACTGGAAGATCACCGGGTAAGGCATGGGCTGGACCATCTGCGTGATGGGTGTGCCTAAGCCGCGTAGAGGAGCAATCGCCTGCTGTCCCTCCTGTGGGTCGCCCGCGTAGCAGAATGTCAGAAGGATGACAGGCTTGCCATGATACTCGGACGGTATCATGGGCATGGGCGGAGCGAGTATCATCATCAAGATGGTGCTGAGTTCCTCCGGCGCCTGGGCGGCGAGGCGCAGGTAAGAGGTCAGTATGGAGGGGTCGGCGGCGAAGGCCATCATGCCTCCTAAGACAAGGCCAAGGGGGACCAGGCTGAACTCGAACGAGGTGATGATGCCGAAGTTGCCGCCACCGCCGCGTATCGCCCAGAAAAGGTCCGGGTGCTCGGTCTCACTGGCGGTAAGCACCTGCCCATCTGCGGTGACTACCTCGGCGGAGATCAGATGGTCTATCGTCATGCCGTACTTGCGCACCAGCCAGCCTATGCCGCCACCCAGCGTGAGACCACCGACGCCTACCGTGCTGCTGTCGCCGCCGGGAGTAGCGAGGCCGTGCTCCGCCGCCTGTTTCGTGTACTCTCCCCAGGTGATGCCCGGCCCAACCCTGGCGGTACGGCGCTCCGGGTCAATAGACATCCCATTCATTAGGGACAGGTCTACCACCACGCCATCCTCAACAATACAGAGGCCGGACGCGCTGTGACCGCCACTGCGCACGCCTACCGGCAGGTGGTTTTCAGTGGCGAAGCGGACCGCCTGGACCACGTCGGCTGTGCTGCGACAGCGCACGATGCCGACGGGGTGGCAGTCGTACGCCTTGTTCCACGAACGGCGAGTGGTCTCATAGTCGGTGTCGCCGGGGAGAACTAGCTCGCCGGAGAGGTTGCCGGCAAGTTGGGCTGTATGGGGTAGAGCAACAGCAGGACCCGTTTTAGGGCCCGCGGCGGGAGAATTGTTCATAGAGATCGCTCCTGCACTTTTAGATTGGTTACGTTGTAGCTTATTGGTATGGGTGGAGTCAAGATCTTTGGGAGAGGAAAAGAGGGGCTTTGAGAAGCTTGGAGGGTGGGACCAAACCCCCTTTGTCATTCCGAGCGCAGCGAGGAATCAGGTGGGTAGAGAAGAAGGTGCATTTCAGTAGGGGAATGGCCTTGCCCATATTACTACGCATTGCAACAGAGAACGATGCCCAACTGATTCCTCGCTACGCTCGGAATGACAAAGGGGGTTCTGGTCGCCATAATTCGGGTACTGGACTAACTCTCTGCTCGATAGATGGTGATTCGGACAAATGCACAAAAAGAGGGTTGAAGTTTCTGCGTTTATAACATAGAACGCCGGAGTGGGGCGTGCTATACTGGCCACGGTGGATAGCTGTAGAGCGTCTGCCGATTTTATTTTTGATTTTGAGATAGCATTTCGGAGGTTATCGAGATGGTCCAAGAGTTGGAGGCCCGGGTGAATGGTTTTCATGGCAAGGTAGAACCGAAACGTGTGTGGACGCCGGAGTCGGCGGGGAATAAGGCCTCGGCAGTGTCCGAGATCATGGCGCGGGCCGAGAAAGAGAAGATTCGCTTCGTCAATTTGCAGTTCACCGACCTTATGGGCATCGTGAAGTCGGTGGCGATACCGCTGCACCAGTTCGAGGACGCCTGCTTGAACGGCAAGTGGTTCGACGGCTCCTCTATCGAGGGTTTCGCCCGCATTGCTGAGTCTGACATGTTCCTGGTCCCGGACCTGTCGACGTGGGCCGTGATGCCGTGGGAAGTGGCCGAGGAGAGCACCGCCCGCGCCATCTGCTGGGTGTACAACCCGAACGGCGAGCTGTTCGAGGGCGACCCGCGCCGCGTGCTGGCTAACGCTCTCGACTACGCGGCGGCATTAGGCTACAAGCTGAACACAGGGCCGGAGCTTGAGTTCTTCCTGTTCCGCATGGTGAACGGCAAGCCGAGCGAAGAGACCCACGACATGGGTGGCTATTTCGACCTGACCGGCGACATGGGCGCGGATGTGCGCAAGGATATGGTGAACGCGCTGGAAGGCATGGGCATCAAGGTCGAAACTTCGCACCACGAGGTCGCCCGAGGCCAGCACGAGATCGACTTCGAGTACGCTAACGCACTCACCACGGCGGACAGCGCGGTAACGTTGAAGTATACGCTGAAGGCCATCGCGGCCCAGCACGGGCTGCACTGCACCTTCATGCCGAAGCCGATTTTCGGCATCAACGGCTCGGGCATGCACACCCACCAGAGCCTGGCCGGGCTTGAGGACTCGAAGAACAAGTTCGCGGATGCGGACGACCCGTACGGCCTGTCTCCCATCGCCAAGCAGTATATCGCGGGCCAGTTGAAGCATGCTCGCGGCATGTGCGCGGTGCTGGCCCCGTTGGTGAACTCGTACAAGCGGCTGGTGCCAGGCTACGAGGCCCCGGTGTACATCTCGTGGGCGCGCACCAACAGGTCGGCGCTCATCCGCGTGCCGAAGAACCGCCCCGGCAAGCCACAGGCAGCCCGCGTGGAGCTGCGCTGCCCCGATCCTTCCGCCAACCCCTACCTGGCCTTCGCGATTATGCTGCGGGCGGGCCTGGAAGGCATCGAGAAGGGTTACGAGGCCCCCGATCCCGTCGAGGAGAATCTGTACCACTTCGACGAGACGGAGAGACAGCGCCGCAACATCCAGACGCTGCCCGGCTCGCTGGACGAGGCGTTGCGGGAGATGGAGAAGGACGAGCTGGTGCGAGAGACGCTGGGCGACCACATCACCGAGCGTCTGCTGGAGGCCAAGCGCGACGAGTGGAACGACTTCCGCATGCGGGTAACCCAATGGGAGCTTGAGCGATACCTGGACGTTTATTGATTTGGGAATTGGGAATGCGGATTTCGGATTTGGTTTGAAGTCCGTATTTCCGGGGTGAATAGAAGGTTGAAAGAGAAGAGCTACTCTTTTGCGGGGTGGCTCTTTGTTATGGGTGCGGCAATGGCGACATCCCCCTATTTGTCATTCCGAGCGCAGCGAGGAATCAGGTGGCAGTTGTACTCTGTTGCAATACAAGAACAAGGCAGCAAGCCTACATTGATATTCCACTTCTAATTCTTCCCTGCCCACCTGATTCCTCGCTGCGCTCGGAATGACAAATAGTGCCTTTTGGTTGAATCATGGGTATTTACTTGCAAGTTGATCCACAGGAGACACTGCGTGGCGTTCCTGCCGGGTTTTCAGCAGGATGACCGGAGCATCTCTCCGGTGCCGTGTCAGGGGCGGCGCTGGGCGATCA
>JAXDKH010000053.1:0-3153 GCA_034667185.1 Chloroflexia bacterium
TGCAGATACCTCGCGATGTTAGGCAAGCAGCCAAGTAACTAATTGACGTAGGAGCCGCCTCGTACCGCCTGGCACACGTGTAAGGCTGCTTTTCGCCCCGTCTGCCTGCGGTACTCCTCGAACACGAGACGCTCGAACTCAGCCAGGTGATCGGCCTGCACGATGTTGACGGTGCAGCCGCCGAAACCTGCCCCCGTCATACGAGCGCCCGCCACGCCTGGGGCCCTGCTTGCAAGCTCAACCAGCAAGTCCAGTTCCTTCGAGCTAACCTCATAGTCGTCGCGCAGGCTCGCGTGTGAGGCGTATAGAAGCTCACCGAAGCGTCTCAGATTGTCGCCACGGCCTAACCCTTCACGCATGAGCGCCACAGCTTCTAACGTGCGCTCGTTCTCGCTGACTACGTGCCGCGCCCGCCGGTAAAGCAGTTCCGGCAGCTTCGATTGTAGCGACTCCAATTGTGAGAGGCTCACGTCGCG
Source organism: Chloroflexia bacterium (assembly GCA_034667185.1). Classification (GTDB taxonomy): domain Bacteria; phylum Chloroflexota; class Chloroflexia; order QHBQ01; family JADMIH01; genus JADMIH01. The sequence continues at coordinate 477 of JAXDKH010000053.1, forward strand.
CAGTTGAGCACCCTGCGGAAGGTCCAACTCATCCTGCAGGATGCGCATCGCTTCGGCGCACTCGACCGTCCGCTGGTTGTAGGCGCTGCCCGCCAGCGTGCGAGGGGCCGCGCTATCCACCGCCACCACCTTGTAGCCAAGCTCCTCGAAGCCGAGGGGTACAACCTCATAGTTCAGGCTGCGCGTGTCGATGAGGAGCGCCGCGTCGGTCTGGCCGAGCGCGGAGATGAACTGGTCCATGATGCCACTCTTAACGCCCACGAACTCGTTTTCGGCCCGCTTGCACGCCAGGGCAAGCGTCTCACCTTTTAGCTTCACACCTGCGAGCCGGGTAAAAACCAGCGCCGAGGCCACCTCTATGGCCGCCGAGCTACTCAAGCCCGCGCCCTCCGGCACGTTGCCCTCGATCGCTAATTGCGCGCCCGTAATCTGCCCCAGGCTCAGGTGCCCCCGGTCTTCTAGGGCCCAGGCCACGGCGCGTACGTAGTTGCTCCAGCTTTTGTCCTTGTCCTTGACGTGACTAACGTCGTCCAGGCTGAAGGTATCTTCGTTGCCGTAGTTGACCGACACCATCTCGACGTGCCGCCCTTCCGGCAACGCCCTCGTAGCAATGAGCACGGTGCGATTGATGGCTACCGGCAGCACAAAGCCGCCGTTGTAATCAGTGTGCTCGCCAATCAGGTTCACACGACCGGGGGCGCGCGCTACGAAGTCCGGGGGAGCGCCGAATGCCTCTTCAAAGGTGGCACGAAGTTGCGTCGCTCGCTGTTCCTCATTGGTATTGTCCTGCCGACTCATCTCCTCGTCCATTATCTGCTCCTCTCCCTTTCGGCCAGACCTTCGCCCACGCGCTCCTGTACCATCAGAGTACCTATCGACTGCTCAGGCGCGGCCACATAGGAACGGAACTGCTCCACCAGGGGCGTCCGGGTCCATCGCGGGCCACCTGGTTGTCCCAACCTGTACAATCCCAACTCCAACCTGTACTGCTCAAGCGGGCCGCGGGCAAGCCGGTAGCTCCAGTCGATCATGGTGAAGATCGGAAACCACGTGTAGCCCAGCACGGGCACCCCCAGGCTGCGCAGGCCCTTGATCGCCTGTATGCCCTCCACGAGCCAGTTGGAACGCGTCCTATGAGAGCCGCGGGCGCTCGTCTCGGTCACTATCACAGGGGCCTGGTAGCGCTCGTGGTAGCCGGATATCATCTCCGCGAAGCCAGTTCCCTGGCGTTCTGTCTCACGGTAGGTCAGTTTCCCCTGGCGGTTGATGTACATCTGCTTGGTGGACCACTGCGGGTAGAAATTGAGTCCCAGCACGTCCAAGCTAATGTTGTTTTCCACCAGCCACGCGAGGTCGATCGGAGACACGCCGTTACGCACCAGCCACGGATAGAGTTGGTGCTGAATATCAACCCGGCCCGTTATCAGGTCGTAGCATATGAACCGCCTTAGCTGGTCCTCCATCGCCAGAGGCTCCAGGTCGGCTCGTTCGGCCCTTACGATACCGGCTGCCTCCACGTGCACCATGATCAACTCGGGATCGGTCTCCTTGAGGGCTTGCACAGTCGCGACTATTCCCTTCGCAAGCTGCACCATGATCCGCAGGTACCCCTGGTCGCCGCGCAGATATGGAGGCCACAGCCCTCGCTTGCCGCACATGAGGGCGTTCACCAGCGGCTCGTTGAGGGGCGTGTACCATCTGACTAACCCCTTGTAGCGGCGGGCGAACTCGGCAGCGTAGGCGCTTACGGCAGCGGGATAATCAGGGTTGTCGAACTCGCGGCGCAGCCAGAAGGGGCAGCCGTAGTGCATCAGGTCGATGATGGGCGTGATGCCTAGCTCGTCCACCATGTACGGCAGCACCTCGTCTATCCACCGCCAGTCGAACCTGCCCTGCTCCGGCTCCACCCTGTACCAGGGGATGCCCCAGCGCAGCGCCCGCAACCCTAGCTCTTTAGCAAGAGCCAGGTCCTCGCGCCAGTGTTCGTAATGCCCTATAAGCTCGTATTCGTCCAGTGCGCGGTGGCCGGGCCGGGTTTGTGGTACAAAGGTGTCTTCAATGCCCCCCGCCCAAATGAATTCCTCGGCGCTCGGTCCAGGCAAACCAAGCAGAGACCGCGTGTATCCGGTAGGTGTAGTCATGGTGGTTCTGTGATTTCTCCCTTTGGACGATGGTAGGAGACGAAAACGCAAAGACGCAAAGAACGCAAAGGACGCGCAAAGAAGATTAAGGTCTAGTATCGCTAACAACTAACAACTAACAACTCGCTCGTCCATCGTCTGTCGTCTGTCGTCCGTCGTCCCCTTAGAAATGCTGTTCCGACTGCTCTCGCAGACGCCCCGCTGCCGCCTCCGGCGTGATGTCCCGCTGCGGCTCACCCAGCAACTCGAAGCCGACCATGAACTTGCGCACGGTGGCGGAGCGCAGCAGGGGCGGGTAGAAGTGGGCGTGCAGGTGCCATTCGGGGTGAGGCTCGCCGTCGGTGGGCCGCTGGTGGAAACCCATCGAGTAGGGGAACGACACCTTGAAGAGGTTGTCGTAGCGAGTGGTGAGGCGCTTGAGCACGTCGGCCAGCCCGCTACGCTCCTCCTCGTTCAGGTCGGTGACTGCGCCTACCTGCCTGCGGCTTATCACCATCGTCTCGAACGGCCACACTGCCCAAAAGGGCACCAGCGCA
>JAXDKH010000054.1:0-9215 GCA_034667185.1 Chloroflexia bacterium
GAGATTCTTCACTGCGTTCAGAATGACAAAGGGGAGCTTGGGGTGCTGATATTCTCCCTTCTCGACTTTGCACCGGCCTTGGGGTGTGCGGTCTTAGCCCTTCCCCTTCGCCAGCCTCAGCAGTTCGTCTATGATGGCGTTGGCAGCACCGGGCATAGCGAGCTTCCTTGCCCCCTTCCCCATCGCCGTGAGCCTGGCAGTGTCACTTATCAGCCCGCAGACCGTAGAGGATAACGAGTCGGGCGTAAGGTCGCTCTGTAGGAGCACCACGGCCCCGCCTTCCCTTTCCAGGGCGCGAGCGTTAGCCTCCTGCTCGCCGCCCGCCGAGCCGGGTAGCGGCACCAGCACCGACGGCTTACCAAGACTCGCAAGCTCGTTTACCGTGCCCGCGCCAGCCCGTCCCACCACCAGCGCGGCCAGCGCGTATACGTCGCCAATCTCTTCGCCCACGAACGCTTGCACATGATAGCGCCTCCGCAGCTCCGGCGCTAACTCTTCGCGAATCCGGGTCAGCATGCGCAGGTCGTCACCGGAGCCGTCCGGTCCTTCGCCGCATTGGTGCAATACCTGGCAGCATGCTAGCAGCGAGGGAAGGGCCTCGCGCACGGCCATGTTGATGGCGTGGGAGCCTTGCGCGCCGCCCGTGATGTAGAGGGTTTGTTGGTCAGCCTCGAAGCCCAACCGCTGCGCAACGCGGGAGGCGTCACCCTGGAAGACGGACGGGCGCACCGGGTTGCCCATCAGGAGGGCCTTGCCGGGAGGGAAGAAAGAGGCCGAGCGTGGGAAGCTGATTGCTACTCTGTCGGCGAAGCGCCCCGCGATCCGGTTGGCGAGGCCCACCAGGGCGGTCTGCTCGTGGGTGAGGGAAGGTACCCCCAGCAAGCGTCCGGCCATGACGGTGGGCACGCACACGTAGCCTCCGGTGCTGAATATCACGTCGGGTTTGAAGCGGCGCAGGGCTGTCAAGGCCTGGAAGAAGCCTGCTGGAAGCCTCACCATGAGGTCAAGCGGGGTCTCCAGCGAGAGATAGCGGCGCAGTTTGCCGGTCTGGATCGCCTTGTAGGGCACCCCCATCCCGGTAATCGTGCGCCTCTCCACGCCTGCCACACTCCCCACGTACAGCAGGTCGAGGTCCCACCCCTCGGCGGCACTCCTCTCCCGCAGCCGCGTAATCACCGCCACCGCTGGGCTGACGTGCCCGCCCGTCCCACCGCCGGTGATGACGATTTGGAATTTGGAATTTCGAATTGCGAATTTGGGGGATGTAGGTTGAAGCTTCGGAGGCAATTGAGACAAGGTGTTTACCCAAAGAAAAAGCTGTGCGAGGGATTATAGCACAGCTTCTAGACCTAAATTCGAAATCCGAAATCAGGCTAACCTGGGTGTGGTTATGACAGCTTCCTTGTCCTCGATGGTCACTACCATGGGCGAGAGGTTGCCGGTGGTGATAGTGTGGTCCTTGTCCTTGTCCCTTGTTTCTTTCAGCAGCATCTTGGCCGACAGGTGCCCTGTCGTAGTTGTGGCTTCCTTAAGGATGCCCCGGCCTTCGTACACGATTAGCTGGTTGCGGCCCCGCTTCTTGGCCTGGTAAAGTGCTGAGTCGGCTTCCTCGATGAGGTCGCTGGGCGTGGCCGAGGGGTAGGGATAGGAGGAGATGCCCTGGCTGATCGTGGGGTTGGGTATCAGGTGGCCGTGGCCGTCGACCGGGTAAAGCTCGGCTATGGCCCGGCGAATGTAGCGGGCTATCTTCTTGGCTTCCTGCACGCCCGCGCCAGGCAGCAGCACGCAGAACTCCTCGCCGCCCCACCTGCCCACGTAGTCCTTGTCGGTTACGCTGCTCTTGAGGGCGTTCGCTACCATGCGCAGCACGTTGTCGCCCGCCACGTGGCCGTAGGTGTCGTTGTACTGCTTGAAGTGGTCTATATCGAGCATGATGAGGGCCACGCAGGAGTCCTCGCGGTCGGACTTCTCGACTTCCTGGCGCACCAGGTTGACGAACTCGCCGTGGTTGTAGACCCTGGTGAGGCTGTCGAAGCGCGCCTGGTCCTGCGCCACCTGGTGCAGCCTGGCGTTTTCCAGTGCCATGGCGGTCTGCGCCGAAAGCGCCATCAGCAGGCGTTCGTGGTGTGCGTCGAAGGCCAGCGGCTGGAGCGACTGCACCGATATAACGCCCACCACCTTGTCCTCCGCGACCATCGGCACGCCCAGGTACGAGAGCATCTCGCTGCCGGTCTTATTTGCTACCGAATTGTACTGCTGGCCGTCAATGTGCCAGTCCTGCACGAGCAGCGGCTTGCACGTCTCGATGATACGTCCGGTAAGCCCGCCCTTGTTGAGGGCCACGCGCATCTTGGGCATCTGCTGGCCGCACTCAGTGAACACCTCAAATGACACCATGTTGGTTTGATTGTCATACAGCGCGATGTAATAGGCGTCCGGGTTCATCAGCTTTTCAATCGTAGCAGCGGTGCGGCGTATGACTTCGTCCCTGGAGAGTGTGGAGCCGGTGTAGAGGCCCACGTCGTATAGCACGCTCATCTCCTGGGCCAGCCGTTCGGTGCTGCTATAGAGGTGCGCACGCTGCAAGGCCACGCCCGCCTGGTTGGCTATAGTGGTGAGCAGCGACTTATACTCAGGGCTTATCTGCGCGACAGTCATAAATGCCAGGCTGATCGAGCCCATTACCTTGCCGTCGACTTTGATGGGGAACAGGTACGCACATCGCGAATCCGCGTTCACTAGCAGTGGCCTGTACTCTGCGTGCGCCTCTATGTCCTCCAGTATGAGTGGCTCGCCTTGCTGGAACACGGGGTACAGGGCCGGGTTGTCGAGGCTGACGCCCTTGAGCTTGGCAAGCGTGCTCTGGGGCACACCCGCGCTGGCCCGCACCTCCACGTGGTCATCTTTCGTGACCATGCTGATTACGCAGCTGGAGGCGTTCTGCAGCGTCTTGAGCGTGTTGGCGAGGTAGCGCAACATCTCGTCTTCGTCCATGATGTTGCCGAGTCCGTTGGCGATGTCATACAGGGTCCGCAGGTCCTGCAACTGGCTGCGCACCTGCTGGTTGCGCTGGCTGATGAGGAGGGCTATGCGGTTCGCGAAGAAGGCGGTCACCATTATGAGCGTGGACACCATGAGCGTATACATGGCGTAGGTGACGCCGTTCGCCGACATGTAGAAGTCCTGGGTGCCCCAGTGTCCGGGTATGTAAGGGATAACACGCTGGGCCTCCAGCAGAGCGAGGGAGCAGTAGAGAACGATAGAGGTAGCGCCGGTGTGGTAGACGCCCCGCGGGTCTGCCAATATAATGGCTTCAACGATGGTGAGTGGGTAGAGCAGCACCATCGGTGTGAGCGCCCCGCCCGACACGTAGATCGCCAGTGTGCAGAGCAACAACTTCTCGGGGAGCTGCAGGTGTCTGATGAAGGCTATGCGGCGAGGTGAAGAACCTTCGCGCGAGGCCAGGTCGTATACGCCGCTTCCGAGCAGGTAAATCAGCAACGGCCAGAGCAGATTGTAGGCACTATCGAGTGGGATGATGGAGAAGAAGCAACTTAGGCCGAGCACCGCAAGCAGAGAAACGCCTATCTTGTAGCGCATGCCGATTACCCAGCGAAGCGTCTCACGTTCTCCCTGGGGGAGGTTAGTGGCCGGGGTTGTGCGTACCAGGTTAGCTGCTTTCAAGATCTGTTGTGCCATACGTCGACTCTGTCCAAGATAATGCGCATACCGAGCAGTCCAAAAACGCGCCGCACTAAGCACCCGCATCGCCCTGCTCGGACTACTCCTGCATATCCATCGTATAGTCAGCTACCGGCCGTGTCAATAGCAATGTACTCCTATACTAGTAGTAGGAAACATGGGAGCAGGCGTAGTACGATTCAGAACCACCAGGAGGGTCTATGACAGCGCAGGGCAACGGCAACGGGCACCACGCTTCCGCACAGGCGCAGCGTTTCTACGAGGATGAAGGGGGGACCACCATCGACAGCGGGGCGGCAGTGTGTCGCTTTAACAGGCTGCTGGGTGGCAGGCTGGAACGGTGGCAGTGGCGAACTGTACCACCTGGCGTGGCCTCGCAACCTGGAGGAAGCCATGCGTTGCCCCGCACCCTGGACCTGGTCGCCCCGCAATGGGGCGCTCTGATAGACCATTTCATGCCCCTCGGCACCAGGCCGGAGGACATTGCGGCGGGCACCTACCAGGAATACGGCGACTTTGTGGAAGGCGAGTTCCGCAGCCAGGCGGTCGATACAGGAGGGGAACTCCGCGTCGGCATGCTGAGGGACGGGGCGATCCGGGCGGGCAAGCGAGTGGCTGAAGTGCGCATCGCGAAAAGCAGCGCCCTGCGTCCTGGTGCCCCCGACATAGCCTCGCTCTACCGGGTCATCAACTCCAGCCTGCGGCCAATGCAAATCCTGTTCGCCCTGGAGTTCAACCTGTACGCGCCGGGCATCTACAGCAGGGAGTCGAGGAGCGAGGGATTCTACCTGGTAGACGGAGAGCACCCCCCCGATGGCTCTGACCTGGACTCGATGGGCGTGTCGCCGGGTTGCACGTCGGTGGCGGTAGCGAACGGCGCGGGCGAGATGGCGGTGCAACTTGGCTGGGACCGCGAGTGCGACCTGTGGCGCATGCCCGCCCCGGACGATGGCCCCGGCGTGCGCCTCTTCGCGGTGTGGCGCATCCAACTCCCTCCGCGCGACAACTGGGCGATGGGTCTGTGGCTGGCACCTGGATGATTTGGAAATTGGAAATTCGAAATTCGAATTTTATTCGCATGTGGAATGGGTAGGCTGCGGGCGCAAGGAGGATGTAATGGATCAAATTCGAAATTCGCAATCCGAAATTCCAAATCTCAACGCCGAGTACTGGGATAGGCACTACCGGGAGGGGAATACCGGCTGGGACCTGGGTGCGCCCGCTCCTCCCTTTGTAGACTTCATGTCATGTCCGGTGCCGCCTGCGCATGGTTCGATGCTCGTGCTTGGGGCGGGACGTGGGCATGATGCGCTGTTCTTCGCCGGGCATGGCTTTCAGGTGACGGCTTTGGACTTCGCGGAATCGGCAGTGCGTGAAACTCAGGAGGCTGCGCGCAGGGCTGGTCTGGCAGTGGATACGGCCCAGTACGACTTCTTCGCCCTACCTCCCCGGTACGACCACGCCTTTGATTACGTGCTGGAGCACACCTTCTTCTCCGCCATTGACCCCGGCAGGCGCGAGGAGTACGTGCAGATCGTCCGCCGGTTGCTCAAGCCGGGTGGGCTCTTCATCGCGCTGTTTTTCGCGCATGGCAGGCCCGGCGGACCTCCCTTCACCACCTCCGAGGAAGAGATGCGCGCCCTCTTCGGCCCCTACTTCGCCATCGAGCGGCTGGAGGTGCCTGCGCGTTCGGTGAAGCCTCGGCAGGGGCTTGAGTTGCTGACGTTGCTGCGGCCTACGCAATGGCTAGGTTGATCTTACAGGATGTTGGGAGCCTCGATAATGTTATCAAGGCTCCTTTTTGCATTTTCACGCGAGTACCTGAATAAGCGCACCTGAGTGCTTGAAGGATGAGTCGCAAAGGGTCGTACCGGGCACCACCACCTTGCTAGAGTGTCCCCAAAGACTGGCGTGCGGAGGTGCAACGTGGACTGGGTCGAGTACTTTGCGCGTAACCGCGTCGAGCGCATTAATATACCCTGGGAGCTTGGCGTGCACATCGCGCCGCACATGCGGGCTCCCCTGGCGAAGTCGCTGCAACGCTTCCAGATAGGAGAGAGTGGCGACGGCGCTCACCTCAAGCATGTGGCCGCGCGTACCGGAGACAGGCAATATGCGCTGGCCGTTGAGGCGTTTGTTCTGGAGGAGCAGGAGCATGCCGCTATCATGGCTGGGGTGCTACGCTGCCTCGATGCCCCCCTGTTAGAGGGCCATTGGAGCAACGGCTGCTTCAGGCTGATTTGTACGCTCTCCGGACTACGTACTGAGCTACTGGTGCTGCTGGTGGCCGAGATAGTTGCCAGGCGGTACTTCAGCCTCCTGCTCGAAAGCACCTCCGATGCCGTGGTAGGTGCCATGTGCCGTCAGATCGTGCACGACGAGGACGGGCACATCGCCTTCCACTGCGATACTCTGCGGCCCTTCATTACCCGGCTGCCCATGCCTCTCCAGTCCGTGATTCGGGCAGCCTGGCGGGTATTCTTCGGTACTGTCTGCCTCCTGGTGACATATGACCACCGGGCACTTCTGCGTGCGGTAGGCTGTCGCCCTGTCACCTTCCACAGAGGGTGCCTGGCGCTGTTCGATACCGTCGCGGCGGGGGTATTTGTGTCGAAAACGGCCACGCGAAACACCGGAGGCTCGACCGGGCGTCGAAGGAAGGAGCTTTATAGATGAGAGTGAAGATGATCCTGCCAGCGCTTACTGAAGCCACAAGCCCTCATTGGAGGCCGGTCAAATATTCGCTCTTCCCGCCGCTAGGGCTGGCTACGCTGGCCTCCCACCTGCGTGACGATGACGAAGTGACCCTGCAAGACGAGCATGTCGAAGCCCTCGATCTAAATGACGAGCCAGACCTGGTGGTAATCCAGGTCTATATCACTTCAGCGTATCGCGCCTACCAACTGGCCGATCACTACCGCAGCAAGGGCGCGTACATCGCTCTCGGCGGGCTGCACGTGACCTCCCTGCCCGACGAAGCTGCCCAGCATGCCGATACCATCTTTCTTGGGCCGGGCGATGATATCTGGCCTGCTTTCCTTGCCGATTTCAGGGCGGGCCACCCCGCCCCGGTCTACAAGTCTACTCTGCGCACGCTGGAGGGGCTTCCTCCCATACGCCGCGACCTGATAAAGAGGCACCTTTACCTCTGTCCCAACTCCCTTGTCGTTACGAGAGGGTGCCCACACGTCTGCGACTTCTGCTACAAGGAGGCGTTCTTCCGAGGGGGCAAGTCGTACTACACTCAACTGGTGGACGATGCCCTCGCAGAAATAGAACGATTGCCGGGTAGGCACCTCTACTTCCTGGATGACCACCTGCTGGGAAATGCGCGCTTCGCTGAGGCCCTGTTCGAGGGCATGAGGGGCATGGGCAGGCTATGGCAGGCGGCCTCTACCGTGCAGGCGGTATTGCGGCCCGGACTGGTCGAGAAGGCGGTGGCTAGCGGCCTGCGGAGCATATTCGTCGGCTTCGAGACGTTGAGCGCGGAGAACTTACGAGAGCAGCGCAAGCACCAGAACCTCAACCGCGACTACAACCTGGCGATACGCAGGCTGCACGACCTCGGTGTGATGATAAATGGCAGCTTCGTGTTCGGCATGGACGATGACGACCCCACCGTATTCAGCCGCACGGTAGACTGGGCGGTGAGCCAAGGCATTGAGACAGCCACCTTCCACATCCTGACACCCTACCCTTCAACCGCTCTCTACCAGCGCATGGAGGCGCAGGGCCGTCTCACTACCTCCGATTGGAATCTCTACGACACCCGGCACGTGGTCTACAAGCCCGCGAAGCTGTCGCCGGAGGAATTGGAAGCAGGCTACTGGTGGGCCTACCGCGACTTTTATGCCTGGGGCTCCATCTTCCGAGGCGCCTCGACCAAGGAGAAATGGTCAGGGCGAGTGCGGCATGCCGCGTATGCAGGGGGCTGGAAGAAGTTCGAGCGCCTATGGGATGTGGTTATCCGCGCCAAGCGTATTACCCGCATGTTGCCCGTGCTGGAAACGATTCTCGCCGAGTTCGGCAATCGGTCGGACGCACTAGCGGTCACCACAACTGCTTCAATCGCGGCCCCAACTCCGATTCCCGGCGACGTCAAAGTCGGATAGCGCGGTAAAGGCAGGACTTTGTCATTCTGAACGCAGTGAAGAATCTCGTCCTTCAGCACAAGGTACCACCTTTCTTTCAGCTACATAGCACCCTGAGAAAGAAGAAACATCCCGGTGGAGGACGAGATTCTTCACTGCGTTCAGAATGACAAGGGGGAGCCTGGGTGCTGCTCTCCTACTTCGACGCCGTGAAATCCGACTTCGGACCTATTGACTCAATAGAACAAACGTGCTAGAATGTAGATGTTGTTGATACCGGCATTTACCCCTTGGAGGAAGGCCATGAGCAAGATTATCCACGTCTCCGCCCTACTTCGCTGCACCCCCGAACGTGCCTTTGAGTTCTTTACCACCAACGAACTGCTTAGTTCCTGGCTGGCCGATAGCGCCGACGTAGAGCCGGTCGTGGGTGGCAAGTACGAGATCTTCTGGGACCCCGCCATAGTGGAGAACGACGGCACGCGCGGCTGCAAAGTCACCGCGATAGAGCCTGGCAGGTTCCTCTCATTTGACTGGCGGGGGCCAACCATGTTCCAGCAAACGATGAACTCTGCCGACCCCCTCACACACGTGGTGGTGTTCTTCATCCCTCGTATTAACGGCGATGAAATCGGCACGGAAGTACACCTGGTGCATTCCGGCTGGGGCAGTGGTGCGGAGTGGGAGAAGGGGCGACTCTGGTTCGAGCGCGCTTGGGGCCTGGCTTTCGGCGCGCTTGAGAGGCTGGTGAACAGCATGGCAATACGGCAGTCTACCCTGACCACAGAGGCAACAATAGTTTCGTCAGGCAGTCATCGCTAGATAATACCAATGGCGAGGTACAAACAAGCCAGGCATTAATCTGCATAGGGCATCTCCTCACGTAGATGCAGAGCGACAAAAGGAGGAACGAGTATGTCACTCACCTCACATCTAGCGCAGGGCAAGCTAAGTCCCATTGGGCGATATTTCTGCGAAAGGTTCCCAAATACGCAAAGCCTTGTGAAAGACGCGAACCATCAACTTCGGAACGCCGAGACTATCCGTCCTGCAGGTCTTCTCCCTCCGGACTACAGCACACTTGGAAGTGCCATCGACCATCGTATTCGCTACAGTTTTTCGAATATACGGAGTGAGCAACTCACCGCTCGATCCGGAGCCTCCATGCTGGCACTGAGACCACTGGATAGCGTAGATGCTGTACCCATTCCGCCAGAGGAGTTGGTAGATATATTGTCCTCCTACTCCATCATGACCCTTTTCAATCCGATGTCAGATGGAGCAGCATACGGACCATACCCGCCTAATCTGCTGAAGGCATTTTTTGAAAGTCTCGATGAGACAGTGGCTAGGATGCAGCCTTCCGGCCGACGCCTCAACGGGAAAGATGAGCGTTTATTGGCGCGTTATTGTTACCTGCTC
>JAXDKH010000055.1:0-3748 GCA_034667185.1 Chloroflexia bacterium
GCTGTCGGTGATTTACCTGCCCCTGGTGGCGTACGCGTGGATCAGCCAGTCGCGCAGGAGCTAGCAAGGCTCTGTCGAAAGCGCACCGCGAGTAAGGTGAGCCGGGACACGAGCTCGTCGCGGAACCTGCTCCAGACCATGTGGTTGCCACAGTTGCCCGCTGCCACTTTGCGGAAGCCGTTCCCGCAGGTGTGGATGTTGCGCGCCCAATAAAGCTATAATCTTCACGTCAGGCCCCATGACTGGTTGGCGCAGTCCACGGCTTACGCCCCGGCTTGAGCCTGATGTGAGATGCACGGCAATCTCAATTGCCCGGTAGCTGCGAGGGCGGGTGCGTGATTGCAACGGAAGAAGTGGCCTCCGGACGGACTCATCCGGAGGGGCAGCCTGGGACGCGACCTCAGCTAAGCGCGGGCAAGGGCATGACTTTTCGCCCGTGGTTCTGGGCGTTGGTACCACTCTTAGCAATCGCTGCCTACGCGACAGCCATTCGTGTCGGCTTCCTCGTAGATGACCTGCAATTCCTCACCGATGCCCGTAATTACGGGTTCGACTTCAGCAGGCTGATAAACGAAGATGGCCGGATAGCCTACGGGCAGTTTTACCGTCCGGTGGGCATCATACTTACCTGGAGACTGGACTATTACCTGTGGGGGGCCAACCCTTTCCCATACCACGTACAGAGCGTGCTCATACACGCCTCTACGGCGCTGTTGGTCGGCCTATGGGTAGCGCAGGTGAGCGCGCGACAGGGCTTAGGCTGGCTGGCCGGTGCCTTGTTCGGCGTCTGGCCGCTTCATACTGAGGCTGTAGGCTGGGTATCAGCCCAGTGGGATGCCCTGGCGGCCCTGTTCGGAATGGCTAGCCTCTTGCTCATTACGCGTTGGTGGCGCGGCCAAACACGCAACCCCGTTGTCTATCTTAGCTCGGTCGTGCTTTACGCGATGTCTCTCTTCACGAAGGAGAGCATGCTCAGCTTTATCGGGATGTTCGCGCTCGCGGCCTGGTATGTAACCCCTCGTTTGGACAAGCCTGCTTTGCGGCGGCTCTCTCTATCCCTTGCGCCTTTCCTCCTGGTCTTTGTGGGCGTGCTGGTCATGCGGTTCCTGCTCTGGGGCAACATAGGCGGCTATGACTGGGCACGTAACAATTCCGGCGCGGTCATCTGGGACCGCTTTATTGAGGCGATGCGGTTACTGATCGTACCCATCAACCCCGCAGTCATGGGCGCGACAACGACACAGGTAGTTGGTGTGGTCGCCAGCATACTGTTGCCCGCAGGACTTATCGCGTTCGGAGATCGCGAGCGCCGATTGCTGGCGGTAGCGGGGCTTTGGACCCTGTTCGGCCTCGCTCCAGGGGTGAATCTTCGCGTTTCGTTGCTTGATATGCACAACAACCGTTACCTGTATCTCGCGGCGGTGGGTACCTGCATTGGCATCGCTGTTCTGCTCTACAACGCTATTACCTCTTTATCAAGCGTCACCCTGCGGCGGGCAGCTATGGCGGTGGTCGGGGTGCTCCTTGCCGGGTGTTGCGGCATAGCGTGGGCCAACCTACGGCCCTGGCACACGATCACGGTAATGGTTGATGAGCTTGACCAAAGGATGTTGCGCTTGATGCCTCCCAGACACGGTGGCGGACTGGCCTGGTATGTGGAGAACAAGCCGCTGATATACGAGGGTGCGTTCGGACCTAGCCTGGCGTTGGGCTATTCTCGCGGGGCTAATAACGGGGATATACCCAGGCTGATAGACGTAGAGAGTGCGGTTGGAGCCATACCGGAGGCGAGCAAAGCCGGCACAGATGCGTTCGCCATGCGCTTTGCGTCCGTTACCGCAGACCCGCATATCAGGATTGACTTCCTCGCGGGCATCACGAATGAATCTGAACCACCCGTCGCCTTCAATAGTGGCGAAGACCTGACCGTCTGGGACTTCACCGGGTGCGACCAGGCGGCGCTGAGTGCGTGGCGGGCAATTCACGCCGAAACCAGTTGCACACCCGGTGACGGCATGAAACTCCAGGCTCAAATGGAGGACCCCCAGTTGAACGGTCCTGAGGTGGCAATCAGTCCAACCGGTTCGAGCGACAGAGCGGTACGCCTGCGTGCAGCATTAAGCTACCCGCCTGGCGACTCGAACCAGACTGTCCAGCAATGGTACTGGGCTGAGAAAGCAGGGGCTTTTCGAGAGGGCCTGAGCCGCAGCATGTACGCCCGGCAGGACGGCAACGTTCACGTATATTGGACGTTTCTTCAAGGGACCGATATCGAGGGTGGCGTTAAGCAGTTACGTTTCGACCCGCGCCGGAACACAGGAGAAGTTGAGATCCGCTGGCTGGCTATGGACGTTGTGCCGTAGCACACACCTTGCATGCCGTGCTGATATGGATGCATAGCAACCCTTAGTCCGTAAACTCCTGCACGAACATCTTGCCGTATAGACCGCCGTCCAGCACCCCTATTCCAACCTTGCGGAAGCCGTCCTTGAGAATGTTGGCGCGGTGGCCGGGGGAGTTCATCAGGCCGTTGTGCGCAATATCGAGAGTGGGGGCCAGGGCCAGGTTCTCGCCCGCCAGCCGGTACTGGATGTTGGCTTTGTCCATGCGCTGGAAGGGGTCCACCCCTTCGGGCGTGTCGTGGGCGAAATAGCCGCGCTTGAACATGTCCTCGGCGTGGGCGCGCGCCAAAAGCACCAGGTCGGGGTCCATCACCAGCGGCTCCAGGCCCCTCGACGTGCGCTCGCGGTTCACCAGGTCTAGCATCGCCTGCTCGGTAGAAGGGTCGGCGGTGGCGTCGTTCACCGTGAAGTTGAGCTTTACCCCTTCCTCTTTGGCCTCGCCACCCTGCCCTGCCCCACCCCCTTCGCCTGGACTCAGCGGGGGCTTCACCGTGATAAAGCCGAGGGCCTCCCGCGCCGCCGGGCCGAATATACCCTCCAGTGGCCTCTCCAGCGTGAGGGTAGAATCCACCAGCCTCCCCGCGATGGGCGAGTTGAGTATGTCTTTGCGCATGCCCGTTCCAATGGGTATGAGGGCCAGCATGGTGAGTAAGACCGCCGCGCCAACCAGGCCCTGCGCCGCGCCGGGAAGTACCGCAAGGCCCCGGCTTGTGGCCGAGTAGTTCAGCCGGAAGAAGAGGCGGCGGATCAGCAGGGTCTCGACCAGGCCGAACAGCCCCTCAACCAGCACCCACAGCCCCATGAAGGCCAGGGGCACCGTCCACACGGGGTTCCAGTTGAAGGCGCTTGTGAGCCAGGCGGCTAACACGCGGTAGAAGGTAAAGGATATGAGCAGGGACAGCACGAACCCCACGAGCGAGAGGAGCACCGCCAGGAAGCCGCGCCGCGTAGCCGCCCACGCCGACATGCCAACGCCCGCTATCACCAGCAGGTCGGGCCAGGAGAAGCCGTTCATGATTCTTTCACCTCAAAGTCTGTCACCACCTGCATCGCGCACGCCTCTCTGAACGGCCCGGCGAAGCGCACGTGGCCGGGGTGCGTGGCGTACTCGGCCAACCCTTCCATAGTGTCGAAGTACATCACGAAGCAGTGGGTGAACGATTGGTTGCGCCCGCCCACCACGGGGCCCCACTCCAGGTGCCGCAGCGAAGGCACCAGTACCGGCAGCCGTTCGAGCTCGACCTCGATACGGGCGCGCTCTTCGGCGGGCACCTCGTCTTTGTAGCTCCACTGCAAAATGTGCTGAATCTTGTACGCGTCTCTCTGCATTATCGCTCCATTACTCC
>JAXDKH010000056.1:0-2764 GCA_034667185.1 Chloroflexia bacterium
CAATACGCCGGTCCCTGCCACAAGCACGCCTACTAAGACGAACACGCCTATCCCCGCCAACACAGCGACCAACACACCTATTAAGACGAACACGCCGGTGCCGAGCGCTACCCGCACCTCTACCGCTACGTTTACCGCGGTACCTAACCAGCCGACGGCAACGAGGACGTTCACCGCCGTACCAGGCCAGCCCACTGCTACCAAGACGTTCACCGCCGTGCCTGCCCAGCCTACCGCCACTGCTACTCGCACAGCTACGCAGGTATCGGGGCAACCTACCGCCACGAGCACATTTACAGCCATACCGGGCCAGCCCACTGCCACTAGCACGGCTACTCTTGCTCCCGGCCAGCCTACCGCTACCCACACAACCACCGTGCCCGGCCAGCCCACGGTTACTAACACCGTGTCGCCGGTCACGACAGTCACCACATGCGAGATCCAGTTCCCCGACGTGCCGCCGAGCCACCCCTTCTACTCGTACGTAAGGTGCCTTGCCTGCCGGGGCGTGCTGGGCGGCTACTCGGACGGCACGTTCCGCCCCTCCGCCAACATCACGCGCGGGCAGTTGTCGAAGGTTGTGGCTAACGCTTCGAACTTCACCGAGGAGCGCGGCGAACACAGCTTCGAGGACGTACCTCCCGGCTCGGCTTTCCACCAGTTCGTGGAGCGCATGTACTCGCGGGGCATCATCTCCGGCTACGCATGCGGCGGACCCGGTGAGCCTTGCATCAGCGGCAAGCCCTACTTCCGCCCCAACGCCAACGCCACCAGGGGCCAGATCGCCAAGATCGTGTCGAACGCGGCGGGCTTCTCGGACGACCCGGGCGGGCAGAACTACGCCGACATCGCGCCGGGCAGCACCTTCCACACGTGGGTGAACAGGCTCTCAAAGAGGGGTGCGATCAGCGGCTATCCCTGCGGCGGCCCGGGCGAGCCCTGCGGTGGGGGCAACCTCCCCTACTTCCGCCCGAATGCCAACGCAACTCGCGGCCAGGTGGCGAAGATAGTGTCCAACACCTTCTTCCCCAACTGCCAGACGCCCTAAGGAAAGAGACGGAACCGCCAAGACGCCAAGGACGCCAAGGACCACGCCAAGGTTTAGGATTGTTATTCAAGTAAAGAGGACCAGAGTACGTGATGCCTCGTACTCTGGTCCTCTTTGTACTCTCTGAACCTCTACTACCTTGGCGTCTTGGCGGTTCAGTATAAAACCCTTGGGTGGAGCGTCAGGCCTTCCGCATCAGGTTACCCAGTTCCGCCTCGGTGAGAAAGCCCTGCGCGCCGCCGACGGTCCCAATCTTGTACGAGGCGAAGAACATAGCCTTCCTCAACGCCTCGTGTGGGTCGCGGCTGCCGGCGTAGAAATGCACGAAGGCAGCAAAGAGGGCATCCCCGGCACCCACGGTGCTGACGACCTCCCGCGCATGCACCGCCGGAACGCGCTCGAGCAAGCCCCTGCTCTTGACCGACAGCAACGCTCCCTCCGCTCCCAGTCCAATCACTAATATCTCGGTGCCGTACCTGCCCACGACCCGTTGCGCCCATTCTTCGGGAGCGCATGGCAGCGCTTCCCCGCTCATGAACAGTATATTGGCGTAGCGCATGAAGTCGGCGTTGTACTCGTCATCCAGGTTGGAGATCACGTGAACGTCAGTGGCTATCATCTTCCCGGCCTGATGAGCTATGGGCAGGAAGGGGCGAGAGAAATTGATGTTGGTGAGCACTACTATCTCGTGGGGTCCGGTGCTTTCGAGCGCGGCCCGGAACCGTGCGAGGGGGTACGTTTGCTCCTGTATATCTTTGAGGTCCGTGTTCACCTGCCTTCTGCCCTGCCTATCGTAGAGAATAGCGGATTGCGGTGTTTGCCTCAAGGTACGCAGCACGAAGTCAGCGTTGATGCCATGGCTCGCAAGATCATCTACGACCACTTTGCCCTGGAAGTCCATGCCCACCAGGGACAGCAAGGTGACCGTGCCACCAAGCTTGGTGAGCGCCCGCCCAAGATTATAGCCCACACCGGAAACGGTCGTGTTGACGCCGAAGAAAGGGTACCGCACGGAGCTGTACTCGATGGGGAAGGAATCGACAAGAACAGTCGTCTCCAGGTTGATAAGCCCGGAAACCAGGATGTTGGGCATAAAGCGGCTCCGGTTCTACGTTGTGTTACCCTCGCAAGCTCAACGACCAGGGCACACTGTTAATGATACCTGCGCCTGTCCAGATGTATAATGTAACCAGCTATCACTCCCCATCACGAAGGTTGCATTCACGAGTCTATGCCTTATGGTTGCGATCCGATTTATGCTAGATATAGACGAAGCTCGCGTTTGTGCGCACATGATGGCGCAATCCGAGCCGTGGAAGACCCTTGGGCGTGACTATGAAGCATCGCTGAGGAGCATATCCGACCCGGCCAAAGAGGTCTATGTGGCCCTGCTTGACGGCAAAGTTGCAGGGTTCGTGGTCATCAATATGCATGGGGCCTTCGTCGGATACATACAGAGCGTTTGCGTCGCACCTGGACAGCGCGGCAATGGAATCGGCAGCGCTTTGCTTGAGTATGCGGAGCAGCGCATCCTGAGGGAAGCCCCTAACGTGTTCGTGTGTGTCTCATCGTTCAACTCCGGCGCGCGTAGATTATACGAGCGCCTAGGATACGCCGTTGTGGGTGAATTGCGGGACTACATAGTGAAGGACCACTCTGAGATTCTGCTACGTAAGACCATAGGACCGCTTCAAGGGTTCACTCGTGCCGATTCAG
>JAXDKH010000057.1:0-5334 GCA_034667185.1 Chloroflexia bacterium
TCAACCTGACGGGCATGCCCGCCTGGGGCACCAAGTACGGCGGCGGCAACCCGGACAACGAAATATGGAGCCTTGTCAAGTTCATCCGCGAAGACTTCCAGGGTGAGAAACGTCCGTAGATAAGAGACGGAATCGCATCACGCCAAGGACGCCAAGAACCCGCCAAGATTAAGAAGGGTGTTCTAGACAAAAAGGAGCAGAGTACAACACTGCGTACTCTGCTCCTTTTTGTATTCTCCAAACCTCTACTATCTTGGCGGGTTCTTGGCGTCCTTGACGTGATGCGATTCCGTCTTTTCTTTGTTGGAGAGGTGCACAACTTTGCCGGGTTGAGTATGCGGTTCTATAATGCCCTTCCTAAGAGGGTAGTGATTTGGAGCATTTCTTCGATAACGTATTCGTCTTTCACGATACGGACTTCATCATGATGATGCGGGTGGGGTTGGCCTTTCTGCTAGGGGGCATCGTCGGCTACGAGCGCGAGAGGGTGCAGCGACCAGCCGGGCTGCGGACGCACATGCTGGTATGCGCCGGTTCCGCCTGCTTTACAGTGGCCTCGGTCTTCGGGTTCGACAACCTGGGCACCGTGCGCGACCCCGCGCGCCTGGCCGCACAGATCATCACGGGCATCGGCTTCTTGGGCGCGGGCACCATCTTTCGTACCGGCTCGACAGTGCGCGGTCTCACAACGGCTTCCAGCATCTGGATCACGGCGGCGATTGGCATCGTGGCGGGCCTGGGCCTGGTCCTGCTGGCGGCCTTTACCACCATGCTGACGTGGATCGCCCTGTTCATGCTGAAAGGCTTCGAGGCGCGGCGGGCGAGGCTGGTAAAGTCCGTGGGAGAGCCTTCAATCGTGGGCGCTACGGCTGAGGAAAAAGTGGAAGATGACTAGTGTGACCCGGTTGTCTTCTCGCGTTACCGGTTGAACAATCGCAGCACGACGTTTAGAATAATCGTGAGCACTATGCTCAGGAGAAGCATCGTCGCGATTGGGGCCACGCACGTAAAGTTGCCGCTTGAGAAGTTGATGTCGCCCGGGAGCCTGCCGAGGAAGTTGTTGCGCCCTAGCACCAGGAACACCACGCCCAGCGCAAACACCACGGCCCCAACCGCAACCAGCATCCTCCCTAATTGATCATACTGCATACCACTATCCCTTCTAACGCCCCATGTCAGCTATTTTGGCGCAAGCACCAGCATGAACGCCCGTAAATACCCACCGCACTTTCGCCGCCTTGCCGTAATCGCCAGCCTGGTTACGGTGATCCTCACGCTGTCCGGCTGTCTGGAGCAGTTGCAGTCTACGCGGATACCGAGTGGCTCGGTCAACAATTTCTTTCTGCACCTGTACGCAGGTGAGTTGGACGACGCTCGCGTCTACTATGCCCCCGGCCTCGTAACGCCGTCAGCCGAACTGGACCAATCGCTCAAAGACGCCTCGAACCGCCTGCGACACTACGAAATCGACCGCGACAAGCCCACCACTGAAGATCTTTCAGACGGCCAGGTGCGCGTCACGCTCAAAGGCCGCGTCCGCCCACGCCCAGAGCCCGGCGAACCCACCCCTTCCCCCGGCGAAGGCTGGCAGACCACCGACATCCTCACCGCCCGCCTGGTCGAACGAGGCCCCGGCTGGCGCATCCTCGACTACGAGCTAAAGTGCTGCCCTTAGGTAATTACGAATTACGAACTACAAGGTGCTCGCGGTAATTCGTAATTCGTAATTCGTAATTCGTAATTCGTAATTCGTAATTCGTAATTCGTAATTCGTAATTCGTAATTATTCCTGGTAGTCCGTCGCGAGCAGCACCGCAAATGCCACCATCATGGCGGTGATTATGCCCAGGTCGCGCTTCTGGGAGCCAGTGACCTGGCCTTGCCGCCATCGACCGGAGAGTTGCAGCACGTAGAGCGACATGTAGCTGAACTGGGTCGCCATGTAGATGAAATGGTAGTAGCCGAGGGCGTTCCAGCGCCAGGGGCGGGTCATCGTCCAGTTCACCATGCCGTTGCGGCCCTGCCCTATGTGGAACGCCAGTGAGATGAGGCTGCCTCCGATGATAGCAGGCACGGCGGTGCGCCCCGTCAGCCTGGGCCGCCACTGCCTGAAAGCGTTGATCATCAGGCAATTCACCACCGGCAGGATCACCCCATCGCCCCATATAGCCGACCGGAAGGTGAGCGTGGGCCTGTGCTCCTTGATGAGCGGGTGGTCCACCAGCAACATCGCTACATTAGTGCCGCCCGACACCCCCAACGCCGCCGCGAACGTAATAGCCGCTGTCTTCGCCCAAGCCACCAAATCCTCCTCAGTTATCTTTTCTGTCACAGACATCCCCATCTAACCTCCCAAGCCAAGGAAGCATACCCATCGTCCATCGTCCGTCGTCTATCGTCCATCGTCTATTACGCAACTCTCGTGCCCGCGTGCAGCGCGCTATGTTATAATATCTCACCCCACGAGCAGGAGGCTAACGCCGTGCTTTCCTCAGCCAGCCACTCCCCCAGCGACACCACTCGCATGGCAGCCCGCGTCCACTCCATAACCGAGTCGGTCTTCTCCGAGATGAGCAGGCTGGCGGTGGAGCACAACGCCGTCAACCTTTCCCAGGGCTTCCCCGACTTCCAGGCCGAAGAGTGGCTCAAGGAAGCGGCAAGGGAAGCCGTGGCCCGCGACATCAACCAGTACGCCCCCAGCCAGGGCACACTGCGACTACGCAAGGCCATTGCCGCCAAGGCCGAGAGCTTCATGGGCCTCAATTTCGACCCCCACATGGAAATCACCGTCACCAACGGCGCGACCGAGGCGATTTACGACGTCATACAGGCGCTGGTGGGGCCGGGAGACGAAGTGATTGTGTTCGAGCCGTACTACGACTCCTATGTGCCGAGCATCGTGTTTGCGGGCGGCACTCCCCGCTTCGTCACCCTGCAGTCGCCCGACTGGAGCTTCGACCACGACCTGCTTACCTCGCTGTTCAACGAGCGCACGCGGGCTGTCATCCTGAACACGCCCCACAACCCCACGGGCAAGGTATTCTCGCAGGACGAGATGGAGCTAATAGCGGACCTGTGCAAGCGGTATGATGCCCTGGTAATCACGGACGAGGTGTATGAGCACCTGGTGTACGACGGCAACAGGCACGTCTACATGGCGTCGCTGCCGGACATGCGTGACCGCACTGTAACCATCAGCTCCGCCAGCAAGACCTTCTCTGTGACCGGCTGGAAGGTGGGCTACGTGCTCGCCTCCCCCGACCTGACAGAGGCCCTACGGCGTATCCACCAGTTCGTCACCTTCTGCAGCTCGGCACCAATGCAGGAAGCTGTCGCGCTGGCCGTCGAGACTGCGCCGGAGCGGGGCTATTACCAGCAGCTACAGCAGGCCTACACTGCCCGTCTAGATAAGCTCTACGGGTACTTGCAGCAGGCAGGATTGAACCCCATCAGGCCGCAGGGCACGTTCTTCATCATGTCGGATATTTCGGGGCTTGGCTTCGGGAACGATGTGGATTTCGCCCGCTATATGACGACGGAGGTGGGCGTGGCGTGCATACCGCCCTCGGCTTTCTACACCCACCCGGAGTCGGGGTCGCACCTTGCCCGTTGGTGCTTCGCCAAGCGCGATAGCACGCTGGACGCAGCAGGGGACAGGCTGCTCTCATGGTCAGCACGCAAGGGGCAACCCTGAACTTAGATACAATAATAATGACCAGTACAGAAGGTAAGCATGGACTTCAACCTGACACCACAGCAAATAGAGCTTAGAAACAGGATAAGAACTTTTGCGGAGAAAGAGCTTGCGCCCACCGTGTCGGAGCGCGATGATGCCGGCAGGTTCGACAGGTGGGTGTTTGACAAGTGTGTTGAGGCAGGCCTGGCGGGGTTGCCCTTCCCTGAGACCTACTGCGGGGCAGGCGGCAGCATACTGGACTACATCATCGCTCTGGAGGAAATCGGGCGAGTGGAGTCGGCGCAGGTGCTGGTGCTTGCCTCTCACGTAGCGCCAATGACCTGCCTGCTGCAACACGGCACCGAGGAGCAAAAGCAGCGCTGGCTCGCCCCCATGTGCAAAGGTGAGACATTAGCATGTTTCAGCCTCACTGAGCCGGGCGCAGGCTCGGACCCGGCCTCAATGAAGTCGAGGGGGGTGCGCGATGGCGATAGCTACGTGCTCAACGGGCGCAAGACCTTCGCAACCAACTCCGGCGAGGCCGACGTATACATCCTGTTCGCCATGACCGACCCGGAGGCGGCGGGCAGGGGCATCAGCGCCTTCATCATCCCACGCGACACCCCAGGTCTCTCCTTCGGCCAGCCGATACAGAAGATGGGCGTACGCACCTCCGTGCAGCGCGAGATATACCTGGAGGACGTGCGCATGCCTGCGGACCAGTTATTGGGCCAGGAAGGCGGCGGGTTGCGCATCGCCCTGGCTGCCCTGGACGTGGGGCGCATTGAGATCGCGGCGCAGGGCGTAGGGCTTTCGCAGGGGGCGTACGACTTCGCACTGAACCACGCCAAAGGCAGGGTGCAGTTCGGACAGGCGATAGGGCAGAACCAGGCTATCAGCTTCATGCTCGCGGACATGCACGTAGCCACCGAAGCGGCCCGCATGCTGACTTATCGCGCCGCCATGTCCTACGACGAGGGCAAGCCGTTCGCCAAAGAAGCCGCGATGGCAAAATTGTTAGCCACCGACACCGCCATGAAAGTCACCACGGATGCGGTGCAAATCCTAGGCGGCTTCGGCGTTACCAAGGCCAGCCCCGCCGAACGCTTCATGCGCGACGCCAAAGTCACGCAGATCTACGAAGGCACCAACCAGGTGCAGCGCATGGTGATCGCGGGACACATTATGAAGTGAGAAGTGACAAGCGACAAGTCCTAATGAAAAGGAAAATCCCGCTGGCATATCCCGTAGCGGATTTTCCTTTTCGGCATCCAGTATGGTTCGTAACCAGTACGCATCTTACGGGAAACGGAAGTGGAGATTGGCCGCAGAGGTGGCCTTTGTCATTTCGAACGCAGTGAGAAATCTCGTCCTCGACCGAGATAGCTCTCTTCTCTGTGCGAACTCTCTAGCTGCAAGAAAGGTGGTATTTGGGTGCTATAGGACGAGATTTCTCACTGCGTTCGAAATGACAAGATCATGCCTGGGCGCTCTTATCCCCTGCGCTTCACACGTCCAGCGCCACAGCTAGGTACGCTTCAGATACCGAGTTCTTCAACCCAAATGCGCAGGATACTTGTCGCTCTTTCTACGGCGCGGATGTTCTCAGGCTCGTTGAGCCAGCGGCTTACGCCGGAGGGGTGCGGTAGGGGCAGGTA
>JAXDKH010000058.1:0-7415 GCA_034667185.1 Chloroflexia bacterium
TTGCGGACGTACCCTCTTCCAATCCCTTCTGGCTCTTCATCGAGAGGGTGCACGATCATGGGGCTATCTCCGGCTATGTGTGCGACGGCACCAATGGCGAACCAACAAGTGGGACATGTTACAGGCCAGGTAACAACCTCACCAGAGGACAGCTTGCAAAGATAGCCACGAGTGTAGCTGGGTACAACGAGACGCCGAGCGGCCAGACCTTCAACGATGTACCACCCTCGCAGCCGTTCTACATGTACATAGAGAGGGCGGTGATACACAACATCATCTCAGGGTACGCATGTGGTACACCGGGCCACCCTGAGGAGCCATGTCCAGGTTCGTACTTCAGGCCAGGAGTGAACGTCACCAGGGGTCAGGCTGCCAAGATCATCTCCGGCACCTTCTTCCCAGGCTGCGTGACGCCCTGAGTGCCGAGTAGTTAAACAAGAAGGAGGTTGGTTCTGGAAACCAACCTCCTTCTTGTTTAACTTGAACCTTGGTGAATACTTAGTCCTCAGCATTCCTCAGTTCCGCCATGTCGAGGAGGCCTTCGAGGGCGTAGAACTCATACATGCGCATCAGGTTGCGGCTTTCGGGGTCCATGTGCTGGTAGAGGGCTTCGGTGAGGCCCTTGCGGATTTCGGGTGGGAAGAGCTTGGCGAAGCGGTTCTGCTCTATCGCGACGAACAGCTTGTAGAGGTCGAGCAGGGCAATCGTGTCTATCGGCAGTTCCTGGTCGGTCATGCGGATCTTGCCGACGTGCATGCGGGTCTTGAGCTTGTTCTCGCGGCAGAAGCGGTTCAGTTCGTACTCGAACTCCATCGCCTTGCGCGAATAGCCGTACATAACCAGCTTGATATAGATAGCCTCCACCGTGTAGCGGAATAGCTCCATCACACGGTGCTTGTTGGGCGGCACGGGCTCGACCAGGCCGAGGCGGGTGAGGCCGTGCAGTAGCTTGGCGGTCTCGAACTGAGTGCGCTGCCGCTTGCGCGCTATCGTCGCCACGTCGCTGACGCCGTCCACTATAGTGAGCACGTCTCGGGCCTCGTCGGAAAGGGGTCCGGTTGCGGGGCGGGCCAGGCGGCGGAAGGCCATGAGCACTGAAGGCACGACGGGGGCTATCTTGATCCACTCGTCCACGCGGCGGGTGCCCTCGATGATGAGCTTCTCCGCGCTCACCGAAACGGGCGTGCCGTCGGTCTTTACCTGCAGGTCGCCCTGGAAGGTGAACCGGCAGTTACGCCAGAGGAACAGCGTGTAGATGGTGGCCTCGAGCATTTGCTCCTCACACCAGTTCAGGTCCTCCATGGTGACGAGGCGGTGCTGCAAGAGTAGCTGTGAGGGGTCGGGGCCGGTACGCTCCTGCTGTGCCAGGTTGCCTGTGTAGCCGCTGGGAGGCGAGAACACTTCGATGTCCTCGAAGTTCTCCATGTGAGGGGCGGTGCCATCCGAGTCGAGATTGAAGGCGTCAGAGTAAGAATCCCGGCCCTTGCCCTTTTCACTGAGGCCAGCGGTGGTGGGCGCTTTGAAATGGCCGCCATTGCGGCTGACGGAGGCGCTCAAGGTGGCGGGGGACTCGCGCTCCGGGCGCAGGGGTTCTTCCTTTTCCGTGACGCCAAGTACGCGCTTCCAATCGTAGCCGAAGTAGCGCTGTAACTGCACAGGGTTGAGCTTGCCGGCCTGGATGAGAAGATCGACCACGCTGGGCAGGCGGGTAGCAGCCGCAATGTAGCTAATGCGGCCCTGCTCGAAGCAAATGGTGCGCGTATTCCAGCCCTGGATCAGGGTGAGCGTGCCCGTCTTCTGAGTGAAAGACAGGGTCTGCAACAGATCGGTCAGGGTAAAGAGACCGATCCGCCCCTGGAGGTCGAATTCTTCTTTCTCGTGTGTATCCATGAGGTTGCCGTGTCCGGTTACTGGGCGAATAAAGAGCGTCGGATAGAAGTTGGCGCTGCCGGTGCAAACTCAGCCACGAAACGCTCATAACGCCCCCCATCATAGTACCAACAAGAGCCGCGGTGAGGAACGGGAAATTGGTACTACACGCGGATGACATCCTGGTAGCACCAAAGGTACCATGCCCATAGCCCATTGGGGTAAGGAACGGAACCGCATCACGCCAGGAACACCAGGATAGGGGCAAGGGGAACGAAGAATTGCACCGCAGAGACGCAGAGGGCGCAGAGGTTACGCGGAGATTAGTAGATGGTGTTCTTACAGGGGCTACATCATACTGCACGATGCAGCACTTACCCCGCATCCAAATAATCACTTACTCTGCGTAACCTCTGCGCCCTCTGCGTCTCTGCGGTGCAATTCTTCCCTTGGCGCTATTCTTGGCGTCTTGGCGGTTCCATCCCTATTTTCTGTTGCTTGACGGTGGATTGGGGGTGTTCTATACTGCGTATTGGGACAACAAAATAGCTAAGCAGACTTTCAGGGCAGGGTGAGATTCCCGACCGGCGGTAAGGCAGATGCGTACAAGACAGTTGCCAAGCCCGCGAGCCGCAAGGCAGACCCGGTGAGACGCCGGGGCCGACGGTACAGTCCGGATGGAAGAAAGTCGAACGAGCCGCACGCGCGGTGGCACCTCTACGTGCCGGGCTGCGCTGCCTATGCCGGGGTAGCCCGGTGTTCGCGCATGGGGCTGTTCACGACATGAGACCCTGGTAGCTGCAAAGCCACCGGGGATTTTTATGCGCTACGCAGAGACAGAGACAAACACACCACAGGCGTTGAGTGGCTATAACCGCATAGGAGTGGACAATACCGGGCAACCTGAACAGGATGCCGTCAGGCTTGAGCCGGAGGAGGCCAGCAGGGCGCGGGCTGTGCGTGCAACTCTGATAAGGGCGCTTGTGGGGCTGGCAGCACTGGCGGTGCTGGTGTTGGTCTGGTGGGCGCTGGTCGCGACGGGCAACTACCCGCCGTACATATTGCCCACACCGCTAGACGTGACCGAGCGCACGTGGAGCATGCTGCTGGATGGCTCGCTCTTGCTGCATTTCGGCACCACCACTCTGGAAGCGGGGTTGGGGTTCGTGCTGGCGCTGCTGGTGGGCCTGCCCCTCGGCTACCTGTTGGCGCATAGCAGGCGGCTTGAGCGGGCGGTAAGCCCCTATATCGCGGTGAGCCAAGGTTTGCCGGTGGTGGCAATCGCCCCGCTGCTGGTGCTCTGGCTGCAGGACGACCTGGCGCGCAAGGTGGTGATTGTGGCCTTGATCGTGTTCTTCCCGCTGCTGGTGAATTCGGTGGTGGGCCTGCGCGGGATAGATAGGTCTATGCTGGAGGTGGCGCGTATATCGGGAGCGAACCGCTGGCAGACCATCTGGTACGTGGAGTTGCCGCTGAGTCTGCGGGCGCTGCTGGGGGGTGTAAAGCTGGGGCTTACCCTCTCGATCACGGGTGCGGTGGTGGGCGAGTTCGTGTCGTCGGGGGCCGGGCTGGGCTTCCTGCTCATCCTGGGGCGAGGGTTGTTCGACACGACGCTCATTTTCGTGGGGTTGGTGTCGCTGGCGTTTCTCACGCTGGTCGTGTACCTGGGGATTAGCCTGCTGGAGAAGACGCTCATTACCTGGGAGTAGCGGTTAGTGGTTAGCGGTTAGTTGCAGAGATGATACTTATCAATAAGGGAGATCAGTAGAAAATGCTAAAGAAGCTGGGCAAACAGATAGTAGTTCTAATAGCACTCATGATGGCGGTGGCGGCTTGTGGCTCCCCAACCACACCCGTGGGGACTGGCACACCATCCGCGGCTGAGGGCACTCCTACCGCGCTGACGAAGGTGACGATCGCTCTGGGCTACATACCTGACGTGCAATTCGCGCCTTTCTATGTGGCTTTAAACAAAGGGTACTACCGGAACGAGGGGCTGGAAGTCACATTGCGCAACGGTATCGTGCAAGACCTGGTTGGAGAGCTTGGCACGGGGGCGAACAACGTCAACTTCGCGGCGGTATCGGGCGACGAATTGATTCCGGCGCGTATTGCTGGGGTGCCGGTGAAGTACGTCATGACGTGGTACAGGCAGTACCCGGTGGCGGCGGCCTCCATCGTAGGCAAGGGTCCAACGCTTAGCAGCCCGTCGGACCTCAAGGGCAAGGTGATTGGCATTCCCGGTCCGTATGGGGCTACCTACATCGGCTTGCAGGCCCTGCTGAAGGCGGGCGGGCTGACTTTGCAGGATGTCCAGATCAAGAACATCGATTTCACGCAGGTGGCAAGCCTGTCGGCGGGGCAGGTGGATGTCGCGATGGTGTACGCCGCTAACGAGCCGACCCAGCTTCGCAGCCAGGGCCTCCAAGTGAGCACTCTGCTTGTGTCGGACTACGCGCAGCTTACCTCCAATGGGCTTGCGACCAACGACAAGACGCTGAAGGAGAACCCGGACCTCGTGCGCCGGGTGGTGCGCGCCACGCTAAAGGGGATAGATAGCACAGTGCACGACCCTGAGGGGGCGTTTCAGGAGTCGCTCAAGCAGATACCGGAGCTAAGTAAGAACGACGTCACCCAGCAGCTTCAGCGCCAGGTCCTCACCGAAACGATCAAGCTGATGCAACCGAAACCCGGCGACCCCGCCGCCAAACAACCCCAGGGCTGGACAGACGCTGATGTATGGACCAAGACGCAAGATGCGCTGTTCGACTTCGGCATTATCAAGAAGAAGCCGGACGTTGGGGAGATGTTTACGAACGAGTTTGTGAAGTAGAGTCTGAAACGAGAAACGTGAAACGTGATGTGGCTTACTCTTGTTGGTTCGTGGATGTGTCACAATTGATGTGACGAGACACTGCTCCCCTTTGTCATTCTGAACGCAGTGAAGAATCTCGTCCTCTACCGAGATGTTTCACCTTTCTCACGTGCCGTGTGGCCGAAAGAAAGGGGCTACCATGTACTGAGGGACGAGATTCTTCACTGCGTTCAGAATGACAAAGGGGCACAGTGTTCTGTAGTGGCGGTCTAATTTTCACGAGCCGTGTTGGTCAGCCACATCACGTTTCAGAACTACGCTTCAGCCCCGCAACTCGTCCCACACGTACCGCATGTTCATCAAATGAGCCTGCAGGTGGGGGAAATCGTCGTACAACTCGGCGGCGACGCTGAGGAGGCGGTCGAGAGGGATGCCGGAGGCGGCTGAGGTGCCTACGTGGCGGACGAGGGATGTGACGTAGTTGCGGTCATTCTCAATGCGGGCTTTGATGGCGCGCTTGCCGGTGGCAGGGGCACCACGCGACGGGACAACGAGTTTGGCGTCGAGGGCCTCTATCGTTTCCAGGTCGGCAAGGTAGCCTTCGACCCCTCCTACGAGGCTGGGAACACCAGCGTTAGGCTCAGGTAACAGGTCTCCAGCGAGAAGCACCCGTTCCTTCGTTTCGTAGAGGGCCATGTGGGCGTGGGTGCCATTAAGCGGTATGGCGTCCCACGGGGGTATTGAGACGGGCAGGGGCATGCGGTCCTTGAACATTTCAGGGGAGAGAAGTGGCAGGGTGGGCCACGCGGAAGTGGCTTCAGCGACAGCAAGGGCGGTGCTATCTGTCAGCACTACTGCCTCCAAATTGCTAACCATCTCGGCCACGAAGCGGTTCACGGCATCGGGGAGGCCGGGGTCTACCACTACCGCGCCGCTGTCGCCCACGAGCACAAGGAAGTTACGCGCCGAACCATCCCCCTGGAAGAGCCACAAGCCCGGTACGACTTCGTGCGCTTCTATCAAGCTATGCTCCTGTTCCTGAAACGAGAAACGTGAAACGTGATAACACAAGCCGCATCACGTTTCACGTTTCTCGTTTCAGAGCCCCTATTGCCTGCGGCGAAGCACGATGTTGACTACGCCGTTCTCTTCTATCTCGGTGCCTGCCGCGGGTTCGGTGCGCAGGACCGCGCCGGGCGGAACGCTATCATTCGGATCGTCTTCTTCTATGACAGCGCCCACAGAGAGACCCAGGGCTTCCAGCCGCTGTTGGGCGAGTTCCAGGTTTTCGGTGCCTCGCAGATCGGGCACTCGCTGGCTCCTCCCCAGGCTGACATAGATGGTCACGGCCTGGCCCGATTTGACGCTGGTGTCGGCGGGCGGGTCGGTGCGGGCAACAATTCCCTTGGGCACGGTCTGGCTGCCCTCGGAGGCCATAGTAACCCTCAGGCCGGTGCTCTCCAGCACGCCGCGGGCCTCGTTGGGGTCGGTGTTGGTGAGGTTGGGCAGCTTGAACGGAGGCGGGCCACGGCTGACGCGCACGGCAATCTGGCTCGTCTGCTTGAGGACCGAGTTCTCGATGGGGTCTTGCTGAGCCACCACGCCCTCGGGCCACTCTACGCTGTCTATGCGCTCAAGCTCGAACAGTTGGAAGCCACTCTGCTTCGCTACCACCATGGCGTCCTGCACCCGCAGACCTACAAGCTTGGGCACCCGCACCGAGATCGGCGTGCTGGTGGCGGTAGGGGTGAGCGTCGGCGTTGAGGTCGGCGTGTCGGTAGGTGGTACGGGCGTGTTGGTAGGCGTGGAGGTTGGTACCGTGGCCGTGGGTGTGGGGCTGGGTATAACGCGTTCCTGAAAGAAGCCAGGCAGGTTGGGGCCGACCACTATCACGCCGCCAATCAGCACGGCCAGTATGCCCAGGGTGATGAACGTGATAGCGGCGATCATGCAGCCGGAGCTACCAGAGCCGGACTGGGCGCGGGGCACGGGGGCTACGGCCATCGAAGTCGGGCTGCCGAGGGGGCTGGTCATGCCCCTGGTGGGGAGAGTGCCCGCCGCCGCGCCGCCCATTGCATACGCCCCTCTTGGCCCGGCCCCAACTCGCATAGACCCGGTGGCGGGACCGGAGGCAGACATGCGCCCGGTCCTGGCACCCGCCTGGGGGGGCTGCTGGCCGCGCTGGCGGGGCTGCATATTCACCTGGGCCACGGGCACCTCGACGGTGGGTTGCTGGCCGCCCATCTGTATGGCCCGGAGGGCCTTCTCCATCTCCGCCGCGCTGCCGAACCGCTGCTGCGGGTCTTTGGACATGGACTTCAGGATGATGGCGTCGAGGCGGGGCGGCACTGACGGGTTGAGGTTGCGAACCGAGGGGGCCTCTTCGGAGATGTGCTTGTAGGCCAGCCCCATGATGTTTTCGCTCTCGAACGGCAAGCGCCCGGTGAGCATTTCGTAGAGCGTGACGCCGACCGCGTAGATATCGGACTGGGGCACCACGCGCTCGCCCTTGGCCTGTTCGGGGGAGAAATAGTGAGCGGTGCCGAGCGCCAGCCCTGCCTCGGTGAGGCCCAGGTCGGACACGCTCTTAGCGATGCCGAAGTCCGTGACTTTTACCACGCCATCCGGTGTGATGAGCACGTTCTGGGGCTTGATGTCGCGATGGATGAGGCCGCTGCGGTGGGCGTATTCGAGGCCCGCGAGGATTTGCGCGGCAACGGAGATGGCTTTG
>JAXDKH010000059.1:0-3789 GCA_034667185.1 Chloroflexia bacterium
TGGCAAGTCGCTCTTGCTGGCGAAGAAGATTACGTCTCCCGGAAGGAAGCCGGCGGTATGGTGAGCGCTGTTCATCTGGTATGTCTCCTGTACTCAAGGCTGCCGCACCGCACCGCTCTCGAGTTGAACAGACGATGGGCAGACTTGCTGAGTCTATGGTGACATACGAAGGTTGAAGCTCGGGTATACGAGTAGTTACAGTTTGTTGAGGAAATGAGCTGCTGGGCCAGTTCTCGGCATACGTCGGCTATCACGCACAAACTTTATCCTTGCTCCATACGATTGAGTATCTCCATAGCAGGTGCCTCCTTACCTTCGCCCCAGGCAATATCTCCGCACAATGACGGCGCACCTCTCGTAGCGTGAGGTATTTGTCGGTCCTCCCGTGCGCCTCCCATGCTGCGCGTAGTTCCGGCGGTACGCTCACGCTGCCCATCTTGATTCGCCGCAATACTATGCTGGAGGGCCAGGCCAGAGCGCTCACCAGTTTGTCTGCCCAACTCTGCGCCTCATACAGGTCGAGCACCAGCAGCGTGCCACCGGGCCGTAGCGCCGCCTTCATCTTTCGCAGGATGGTCGTCATGGGCATGTGGTGCAATGTGGCAATCGACGCTATGCAGTTGTAATGCTCGTTCGGCAGGTCCAGCTCCATTATATCTGCCGCCTCGTACTCAATGTTGGGGTACCGCCTGGACATGGCTCTGGCGACACGCACCATCTCCGGTGAAAGATCAATGCCGAGCACATGGCCCGAGCGACGGGCCAGGAGGCGGGCGAAGTCGCCGGTACCGCTGCCAATGTCAAGTGCCTCGCGGCACCCGGCGGGGACATGCTTCAGGAGATAGTCGTGATAGTGGCTGTTGTTGTCCCACTTGTGCGTCGCGGTGAGGGTGGCTATGCGGTCGAAATCGGTCTGGATTGTGGAGGTGGTTTGCGGCATTGTTTCACCTTTCATTGACCATTATAATCACAGGGCAGGAGTTGAGCGGCGAACTCTTAGCTGTGCATAGCTTCTTCTCGAACTATGTGTCGACATAAAGCTCGTATCTAAAAGAATTCCTGGTTCAAATGAATACGGGAGGAAAAATACAAGTGCCCGAACAACAGCCACTCACAATCATGACGGTCCACGCGCACCCCGACGATGAAGTAGTCTTTACCGGTGGTACGCTAGTCCTGTACCGGCGGCAGGGAGTAAGGACGGTATTGGTCACCGCCACCAGCGGCGAGGAAGGGGAGATACACGATCCCGACCTCGACCCCGACGAGGCCCGCCCACGCCTGGGCGAGATACGCAGGGAGGAGCTGCGCAAGGCGGTAGAGTTGCTGGAAATCAGTGACTTCGAGCCGCTGGGCTACCGCGACTCGGGCATGGACGGCACCGAGGCCAACAATCACCCCGAAAGCTTCAACATGTCCGACCGTGAGGAGGCCACCGCGCGACTGGTGGAACTGGTGCGCAAATACAAACCCCAGGTGCTCATCACCTATGACGACTTCGGCGCATACGGGCACCCCGATCACAAGGCCTGCAACGTCATCACCCTGGCTGCCTTCGACAAAGCGGGCGACCCATCGTACCGGCCCGAGTTGGGCGAACCGTGGCAGCCGCTCAAGCTGTATTACTGCGCCTGGCCGGAGGAGAACTGGAAGCGAGCCAGGGAGATGTACATAGAGCGCGGCCTGAAGTGGCCCTGGGACCCCGAGGAGCAGGAGCAGCAGAAGGACGACGACCCCGAGCACCAGACCACCGAGGAAGGCGTTATCGAGCAGCAGGTGGAGCAGGAGAAGGCCGAGGAAGAGGGCAAGCCTCCCAAGTATGTGCCCCCTCCCATAACCACGCGCATCGACGTGACGAGCGTCTTCCCGCAGAAGCACGCTGCCACGCTGGTCCACCGCACGCAGTTTGACCCTAACGGTCTCTTCACAACCATGCCGGAGGATGTCGCCCTGGTAGCGTTTGGCGAGGAGGTATACAGCCTCGTGCGCAGCCGCGTGGACGCCCCGGAGCAGGAAGACGATATCCTTGTCGGGCTTTCAACCTAGCTTACGGGGCGGTTGCTTGCTACTTGCTCTATGCACAGAAGGGCTTCAAGTATCTCATGACCCGAGTCGCTATACTGGCCGACATTCACGGCAACTTGCCTGCGCTTGAGGCCGTCACACAAGATTTGGAACAGTTCCACGTTGACGAGGTAGTGGTAGCCGGGGATGTCATCAACTGGGGTCCGCATTCCCGGCAGGTGCTGGAGTTCATAGCTGAAAAGGGCTGGCCCGTCCTTCGGGGCAATCACGAGTTCTATCTGCTGGACTACGGCACGCCTAGAGCCCCTGCTGAGTGGCAGGATAGTAACCGCTACGCCTTGCTGCCGTGGCTCAGAAACCAGCTAGCAGGGGAGTGGCAGACAACAATAGCTGCGTGGCCGGATGCTATAACACTCCGCTTTCCAGATGCCCCACTTGTGCGCGTGGTGCATGGGTCGGCCCGGAGTCCCTGGGAGCCTATTTATCCTGGTGCGACCTACGAGGCGGTGAAAGAGGCCATTGCAGTTGAGGAATCGGTGCTAGTTGTGGGCCATACCCACCTCCCGATGGACCGCTGCATAGGCGACAAGCACGTTCTTAACCCCGGCTCTGTAGGTGTGCCGCTGGATGGCCTGTTTAGCGCGGGCTACTTGATCCTGGATGGCGCGAGCGACGGTTGGCAGGCGGCCTTCCGGCGCGTACCGTTCGACTATGAACCCATTTACGCAGAGTTCGAGCGGCAACATTTCGCCGAGGAGTGCGGGGTAGTTGGCGAGTTGGTAGTGGCTGAGTTCCGCACTGCGAGGGTCCAGGTACACCCATTCATGATATGGCGTGAGCGCCACTACCCTGATGCACCCCTCTCCACAGAACTATTGCTGGAGTTCTACAAAGTTGACCCCGACGAATATAGCGCACCGCCTTACAGGTTAAGCGCCCTCCATGGTCCGTCAGTTCGGGGCGGCGATTAGGCGTGCTGACAAAACCACCGCAGACTTCACGCAAAAAGGCTATACAACATGCCCCCACTGACGAACGATACTGCTCACCTCACGCCCATTACCACTTTCGACAATCCACGGCTGGTATTCGACTTCCCTGCCTTGCGCATAGGCGTGGCCGAATACGCCGAGGGGCCGACGGGCTGCACGGTGTTCCACTTCCCACAACTGGCCCAGGCAGCAGTTGACGTGCGTGGCGGCTCACATGGCACCTTGCTTACGGAGGAGCGCGACAGGGTGGGTGCTATCTGCCTGGCGGGTGGCTCGTTGCTGGGCATCGAGGCGGCTACGGGCGTCACCGCCGAACTGTTCGCCCAGCGCGACTACTCTACGCAATGGGGCGATATACCCCTGGTGTCCGCCGGCATCATCTTTGACTACGGCCCGAGGGGCAACTCGGTCTACCCGGACAAGGCGCTGGGGCGGGCTGCATTGCGGGCAGCGGAGAGCGGGGTATTTCCCCTTGGCGCGTGCGGGGCTGGGGCTTCGGCCACAGTGGGGAAGGGCTTGGGCTTCGAGATGCGAGAGCGCGGCGGGCAGGGTGGCTCCTTCCGGCAGGTAGGGCCGACAAAGGTGGCGGTGTTTACGGTTGTGAATGCGGTGGGAGCTATCGTGGACAGGCAAGGGCATGTGGTGCGTGGGCATCGCGACCCTGAGACCGGGCAGCGCTACCACTTCCGCGAGGGGCTGGCGAAGAAGCTGGCGGAGGCCGAGCCTGTGCAGCCACCACAAGAAGGCAATACCACCCTCACAGTGCTGGTTA
>JAXDKH010000060.1:0-17354 GCA_034667185.1 Chloroflexia bacterium
CAGCTGGTTAGAGCGCCTCGTTTACACCGAGGAAGTCGGGGGTTCGAGCCCCTCGCTGCCCACCCCGCCGAGGTAGCTCAGCTGGTAGAGCATGCGACTGAAAATCGTAGGGTCACGTGTTCGAGTCACGTCCTCGGCACCAAAAGTGTTCTAGAAATAGGCACAAAAAACGCTCCCGAATTAGAACGGGAGCCTTTTTGTTTTGGACCGACTACTATTTTTGACACTCTATCTTTGCAATTCTCGCGTCGTAAACCTCGACCCTTATCTCAATATGACCTTTCACATTATCCGTTTAGAAGATTACGTACTTCTCGAATGTCAAAACTTCGCGCTCCACATCCCGATGGCCTGCAACTACGATGTCCCCTTCATTGTCTTCCTCCAACTCGTCTACCTGATCTCGCACCTCCTCGACGCTGACCAGTCCTGCAGCGAGCAGTTCATCCAGGCCCTCGGACATGTCGTCACCTTTCAGGACAGTGCCAAACTTGGTCGTCAGGCCCGTCAGCGGGAAAAGCGCAAACAGGTCGAGTGGCTTGCCCATGTGGTACATTGTTGAAGCAGTAATCATGAAGCCGTACCACGTCAGCTTGCCCACCACAGATAGCTGTTGATAGACGGGGTCGGCCAGCACATCGTCATTGATATGGATAGGGCGATCCCAGGGCCACTTGCGCTCCTCCGGCTCTCGCTTCGGCGGCTCTCCCCAATCGCGCGCCTCCATGCGACGCTCAATCTCTTGCAGCATCTCCACTCGCGCCCGGTTAAGCTCCTCCGGTGTCATTTCGTCGTATTCACGGTACTCGTCTTTGCCGTCGCCGTGGCCGTTACCACCGTCGCTCATTCTTGTACCCCTTTACGTCTAGCATTGCGTACCGCGCACCTTCAACTTGCACTGCGGTCCTGTTGAGGGTTGCTTTGGTTGCCATATGATGCTATAACAACGTCCTTTGTGGCTGGAACTATCCAACTTTCATCCAGCCCAGGGCCGGTACTAAATGTACGCATCCCTCTAATCTCATGCTGCCAGACAAGATCAAAGAATGCCTCGTCCTGGGGGATGGCATAGTTGACCTCGGACCCGCTCACGCCCTTGGCCTGTTTTAGGGTACTAACGAGGTTGTCTATCGACATGGAGAGCATGTGCAGGCCGTACACGAACTTCTGAGGGTTCCAGTTATGGGCGTTATGTTGCAGGTAGAAGTTGCGCCCGTCGTGTAGCTTGTGGGCGGTATAGTACGATGTGCCAAAGTCGCTATGCCCCATAAGGTGCATTTGCTCATGGGGAGGGGCTTCGTTGGGCTGAGCCTGGAACCCCATCAACAGAGTAAAGCCATGCTGATTTACTCTAAGGCCGTGTTTTATGCTGTTGTATTCGTTGTCCGTAGCCTTATCCAAGAAGTCATTGGCGAACCTAGCCCAAAGGGTCGCGAATTTCTCCCTTAGCCGCTTGTCGCGCTCCTCATCACCTGTGGTGGTTTGTAAGACGTGAGTTGCAAGCACCTCCCAGTTGATCGGGTCTATCCGCATCCTGGAGTAGATAGGTTTCCTCCCATGCAACTTTCTAACAAAGGACTCAAGCTCGACCTGCTTATATTTTGTCATCCAGGCCACAATGCAGTGAGGTGCCTGAATGCTGGCCGCGAGCAGGGCAAATAGGGTTTCAAGGGCATGTGAGTAGGCTATGCGCAAGGCGGTTGCGGCGTACTGAGCCTCATCGCCTTCTAACAAGGGGCCGTGTATTGAAGCTATGTGGTCGAAGTAGGCGGCATTTAAGGTGTTAAGAAAGGCGAGGTCTATCTGCGCCAAGTCCAGTCCCCAAACACAGTAGGGCGTTTCGTCTATCATGAACGGGTAGCATGTTAATGGATCGTCGTTATCGATCTCGTTATTATCATTAGCGCTAGCCATT
The DNA here is from genome assembly GCA_034667185.1 of Chloroflexia bacterium. GTDB lineage: Bacteria > Chloroflexota > Chloroflexia > QHBQ01 > JADMIH01 > JADMIH01. The sequence continues at coordinate 1,916 of JAXDKH010000060.1, forward strand.
GTGTACCTCCACATTTACATGCCGCCAGTCCGAACGAATTCGGGCACTAAATATACACGAGCAGCGCGTAGGCATACCGAGGTTTACACAATGTATATTGACAGTAGCGCCATCGATCTCGTTACCGTCTCCGGCTGCCGCAGTAGAACTACGGGCCGCCTGGTGTTGGTACGTTGTGCGCCCCCTGGGACAGCAGGTCATTAGCTGCCTTGTAACCAATGGCTCAAATCGACATTTATGATAGTGTTTCTACCCCTCACTACTTCTGAAAATCGTTGGGTCACGTGTTCAAATCACGTCCTCGGCACCACAATTCAGGCACAAATATAGCTCCCTAGTGTAGTACTAAGGAGCTATATTTGTAGCCTTGAGTACCAGGCGTGTAGAAACTTGGCATGTTCTTCCAATGCAACCCACCTGTCACTCGCCCGTTATGGAGTGTAGCCGCTATCGCAAATTCAGCCGTGAAATGGCCCTCTGCAGTGGCAGCATCTCCACGACGAAGCTTGCTGCGAGGAGGGTTAGCTCATGCAAACGTTGAAGGCACCTATGCGGGTGCTGTGGGTGGCATTGGCGCTGGGGTGGGCGAGCGATCTGCTGTTCTACGGCCAGAGTATCGGCATATCGGTGCCGCTGTTCGCGCTGCTCTTGCTCGGTTCCATTCAACGATTTGCAGGCAAGGCTGAACAGGTGGAGACTAATAAGCAGTGGCAAAACTGGCAGGCTTTTCACCTTTCAAACTGGGAAGCAAATTCGCGCTTGAAGGACCTGCAACGTGTTGGCGTACTGTGTTGTGAGGCTGTTGCTACGTCTAGCCAGGCGTCGCAAGTGCGCAGGCTCAGCATGTGGGCAAATTGATGTCGAAAGAACTTTGTTAATCTGTAGAACCGATATTGCCCCCGCGTTGTGTTAATGCATAAGGACCGGAGTGCAAGCTGGACGGCAAATCTGGGGGCGCTTACATTTCTGATTTCCTTGTGATATACTAGCGAAAATCGGATGACGTAAGCTGTTCCACCCTATTTGCTCCGTAGTCGCGAATGTCTCGCTACTTTGGTTCATGTCAACCGAGTCGCCAATGAAGCGAGCTGGATTGTGAAGGTATCGCAATGGAAGTCAATTTCCAGCTAATCGCACAGCGACTTGAGCGTCATTTGCAAGAGGTCGAGGGCGATGCTCTGCCTGTCGACGAAGATGCCGACGAATATGCGGCCCAGATAGAGGTGATACATTTGGAAGCTAACCTGGGGGCCCCCGCTGCCGTACACGAAGACACCGGAATGGTGCGGCGCATACAGTGGGGAGATATGGCTGCTTTTGAGGCGCTATTCAACAAGTACCAGGGCCAGATTTACCGCACTGCTTACGCCATCACCCGAGATGCAGGTGCCGCAGAGGAGGTCTTGCAGGACTGCTTCTACAAGACTTACCTGAACATCATGAACATCACCGGCGAGGGCTCGCTTTCACCCTGGCTGCACCGCGTGGCCGTCAACCTTAGCTGCAACGCCATCAAGCGGCGCAAGGTGCACCTGGAGCCGATTGACGGGGTCGCGGAAGGTGTGTTCGCCGCCGAGCCGCACCACTCGCCCGAAGCCATGGCCGAACAGTCCGAATTGCGGGTGAAGATGCGAGATGCCATCAACTCGCTGCCGTTGAAGCACAGGCTCGTGGTCACCCTGCATTACCTTCAAGACTTCTCACTACCTGAGATCGCCTACATTCTCGACCTGCCGGTGGGCACCGTGAAGTCCCGCCTGCACCACGCCCGCAAGGCGCTGCGAGAGCAGTTGGAGTCTCAGAACCTGCTACAGATGGGGGCCGCCTATGATCCGGCGTACTAGACTGGCACAAACACCCTCACGCTACCTAGAGGACATGCTGTCGAGCCTGCGCGACTACATCGAGCCTGAAGCAGAATCAGACGAGTCGCTCGACCTGCTTGTGAAGCATGCCCTCAAATCGCATACGCCACATACGCCGGTACCCAGCACAAGCAATGTCTGGAGCAAACTAAGCCGCCGCGTTCGAGGGCCTTTCGGCAAGATGGCCGTGGAAGGACCTGCCGCCTCGGGTGACGAGCTGGCGGTACTCGGCCCCAACGGTTCGCCCTTCTCGCTGGGCGACGACAAGCGGTCGATGCTACCCTTCGGCAACTCTCAGGAAACGAGCGAGCAGCATACCGCCATGTTCCACGCCACCAAGGAAGCAATCCAGATGACATAGGGCCACATGTTTGTGGTCGGCGCAGCGGGGACGGCTTGGACCGTCCCTTTTTGTTTCCACGCACCTCTCGCGGCAGAAGCCCGCGAAAGTTGATATAATTAGTGTATTGCCCTAATTTAGTTGAACGTTACAAGTTCAGGCATAGCAGAGAGGAATAAATGTCCAGTATGGGAAATCAGTATTCAAGCCCAGGAGAAGCCCCGGAGCCTCAGGCCGATGGTAGGGGGAATGGCGCAGGCGGCGCAGGGGCGGAGAAGGTCCAGTCGATAGACGTGCGTGGCCTTTCGGTGCGCCTGGCAGAGAATGTAGAGAAAGTAATCATAGGCAAACACCTGGAGGTGCAACTTACACTGATTGCGCTCTTGTGCCAGGGGCACGTGCTCGTGGAAGACGTGCCAGGCGTCGGCAAGACGATGCTCGCCAAGGCTATTGCTCGCTCGGTGGGCTGCACTTTCAAGCGCGTGCAATTCACCCCGGACCTGCTTCCCAGCGACATTACGGGCGTTTCGATCTACAACCAGAAAACGGGCGAGTTCGAATACCGGCCGGGCCCCGTGCTTGCGCAGATTGTGCTGGCGGACGAAATCAACCGGGCTACCCCGAAGACGCAATCGGCGCTACTCGAAGCGATGGAGGAGCGCCAGGTCTCGGTGGACGGTGTGACATATCCCCTGCCACGACCCTTCATCGTGCTTGCGACCCAGAACCCCATCGAGTACGAAGGCACTTTCCCGCTGCCGGAAGCGCAGTTGGACCGATTTCTCATCAGGCTCTCGCTCGGGTATCCAGGCCGCTCCGAGGAAATTGAAGTGCTCACCCGACAGCAGGAGCTACACCCCCTGCAGAGCCTCACGCAGGTCGTGGACGCCTCTGAACTGGTCACGGCCCAGCGTGCGATCCGTACTGTGCATGTAGATATGCTCATCAAGGAGTACATCGTCAGCATCGTGAGCGCCACGCGCAGGCACGAGGACGTTTACCTGGGTGCCAGCCCCCGCGGCTCGCTTGCGATGCAACTTACCGCGCAAGCCAGGGCCGCCATAAATGGGCGCGACTACGTCATCCCCGACGATGTGAAGGCCATGTCGGAAGCCACGCTTGCCCACAGGCTCATCCTTAGCCCAGCAGCACGCATCAGAAATGCCGACAGCCGTTCGGTGATAGCCGAGATACTGCGCAACACCCCCGTGCCGGGAGCAGTGCCTTCGCCGAGGCGCTAGGGGATAATGTCGTGATGCGAGGGTTATCCGAGAACGCCAACGCAGTAAAACTGGCGGCACTCACCGTGGTCGTCTACGTTGCAGCCGCCACGATAGGTCTGCGCCTTGTCTATTACCTGGCCTACGTGCTCGGGGCGGTCCTGATCGCCTCCTGGCTGTGGACGAGGCTGAACAGGCGCGGGCTTGAAGTCCGTCGCGAAGTAACACCGACGCAGGCTCAGGTCGGGCAGGTAATTCGCGAGACCATTGAACTGCGCAACCTGTCGTGGCTGCGCAAGCTGTGGGTGGAGGTGCGGGACCAGTCTACGCTGCCGGGCCACCACGTAGGCGCGGTAGTGACCTTACCGGGCAGCAAGTCGAAGCGCTGGCAGGTGCGCACGCGCTGCATCCATCGTGGCCTCTACCGGCTCGGACCTACCGTGGTGGTAACGGGCGACCCGTTCGGGCTCTTCCAGGCCAGCCAGGTGCTGGAGGGCAGGGGCGAGGTGCTGGTGTTCCCTCCGACGGTGCCGCTATCGCAGTTTGGCCTGCCAAGCGGGGAGCTACCCGGCGGATTGCGCACCGAGCGACGCGCCTTCCACTCGACCCCGAATGCGGTCAGCATACGTGAGTATTCGCCCGGCGACCCAGTGAACCGCATCCACTGGGCCGTGAGCGCGCGCAACCAGAAGCTGATGGTCAAGGAGTTCGAGCTAGACCCGACGGCGGACCTCTGGCTGGTGCTCGACCTGCACGAGGACGTTCACGTTTCCGCTCTCGAAGAGGGCGGTCACGGCGATGCGGCGTGGCAGGCGCAGAACCGCAGGCGCATATTGAACAGGCCGGCTGGGTTGGCAGGCGACGGGGCACCGCACGACGAGCCGCTCTCGCTGGACCCCAGTACGGAAGAGTACGCGGTGACGATTGTCGCCTCGCTCGCCTCGTTCTTCATCAGCCAGGGGCGGTCGGTCGGCCTCATCGCCTGGGGCCAGCACCACGTCACGATCCCGGCGGACCGGGGCGGCAGGCAACTGCTGAAAATACTGCGGGCACTGGCCGTGCTGCGAGCCGAGGGCACCACGCCACTGACAGGGGTGCTGGCTACCGAGGGACGCCAATTCGGCAAGCAAGACACCGTCGTGGTTGTTACGCCTTCCGTAGATGAACAGTGGGTGGACGCTCTCCGGATCGAGATGCTGCGGATCGCCAGCGCCGCTACCGTGATTGTCGAGCCGAGCACGTTCGGCGGCAAGGACAACGCGCTCATGCTGGTCTCCGCCCTGACAGCAATCAACGTACCGACCTACCTGGTAAAGCGCGACGACGCAATCAATGCCGCGCTCGCCCAGGAGTACGGTGGGATGGCCGTCCGGAACCTCCGGTAGCTCTACGGCGTTAATAACAGTAGAAGAACATCGCGAGAGGGGCGGGAGGGCACGTTCAGCTTCAATTCCGCTTTCTCTCGCGTGATCAAATCCGGTATAATTACACTGTAAGCCCTCGGCACGCATCTCATTCCCGCTTCACGTTTACTTATCCCTGGCAGCTATTATGAGCAAGTATTTTCGTTTGCAAGAGGGCTGGCTGACCGTCGGTCTGCTGGCCCTGTTACTCTTTAGCGTCACGCTATCCATACAGCAGGCCCAGTGGTCTGACGGCCTGTCTATCCTAACTCCCATTACTATCATTGGCCTGGTCACGGGCATCGTCATGGCGAAGGTCCGCGGCGTGCCGCGCTTCCTGCTGGACGTGTTGGGCCTGGAGATTGGCATCATCACGGTGCTCGTCTCCGTCGCCAGCGTTATGCAGGGGCCGGAACTGGTGTCCATACAGGACAAGGTGCACAACCTGCTGGAACGCACCGCAGCCTGGGTCAGTGTCGCCATGCGCCAGGACGTGAGTGACGACCTGGTAGTGTTCGTGCTATCTCTGGCTATTGTGGCCTGGGTGCTGGCATATAGCTCCGCCTACTTCGTCTTCAGATCGCGCCAACTCTGGTGGGCGCTTGTGCCAAACGGCGTCGCGCTTCTCATCAACCTTTCGTATTCGCCCATCAACTTGAACGGCTACATAGTAGTGTTCATGTTCAGTGCGCTGCTGCTCATGATCCGCTTCAACCTGCTGATGAAGGAGGAACGCTGGCAGCGGGAGCGCGTGAACTACTCTCCCACGCTGACCTGGGCTTTCCTGTGGGCGGGCAGTGCCGTGTCGGTGTTCCTGGCGCTAGCCATGTGGTTCGTGCCCGCGAGCGCGCCTAACAGCACTCTTTACGGGGTGTGGGAGCGCGTCAACAAGCCGTGGGTCGACTTCCAGACCACCATGAGCAAGCTCTGGTCGACGGTGCCCGGCAACCAGAGCTTCGGCGGCTATGCGTCTTTCAACAAGCAGTTCACGATGGGTGGCGCGCTTAACCTGTCTGACGCCGTAGCGCTCAAGATCAAAGCCGATGAGCGCCTCTACTGGCGCGCCACGACCTACGACCAGTACACGGGCTCCGGGTGGAACAACACAGCGCAGAGCACGTTCAAGATTCGCGACCTGAGTTCTTACCTCGCTCTTGAAGCCAACCAGCCCCTCGTGTCGGACGACACCAAGCGCAAGCCGATCAGCTACACGGTCGAAGTGGTGAACCCCAAAGAGGACATCCTTTACGCCTCACTGCGGCCCATCAGCTTCAGCTCCGACAGCAGGCTGGAGCTTTCGTGGCGAGACCTGGACGAGGTCTACAGCGTGGACAGCTTCTACGCGGGCACGAACCCTCGCAGCATCAATGAGGTGCCGATAGAACTTCGGGCGCTCATAGGTGTGCTCTCGAAGGTGCAGGAAGAGCTACGCCATACCGCTCCTCCCGAAGGCACCGAGGAAAACATCGATGCACGTCTTGCGTCGCTGGAGAGCGCCGGCACGCTAGCGTCTCGGCGTAGCGAACTCGCTGGACGTGGCATCCGAGTTGACATCGATATTTCGCCGGGCCCGGACTACGCCATCAACCTGCGGGCGCGCGGGCAGGTGCCGGTATACGACGACATAACAGCTGTACACGCTCCCAGCGACGTTTCGCGCGGGCAGAGCTACACTGCCACCTCGCTAGTGTCCGAGGCCACCGACGACGAACTGCGCGCCGCCTCCAGCGATTACCCGCAGTGGGTGCGCGAGCGCTACTTGTCCCTTCCCGTGTCCCTCGATCCGGAGGTCAGGAAGCTGGCCCTGGACATCGTCCGCAACGCGGGGGCCAACAACCCACTCGATGCGTCGCGTGCCATCGAGGCTTACCTCCGAGAGAACTATGAGTACAGCACCTCGATAGGCCAGCCGCCCCAGGGCCGCGACCGTGTGGCCTGGTTCCTGTTTGAGAACAAGAAGGGCTACTGCGAATATTACGCGTCTGCCATGATCGTGATGCTGCGCAGCCTGGACATCCCCGCGCGGTTCGCCGCCGGTTACGCACCAGGCACCTACGACCAGGCCAGCGGCGAGTTCATAGTACGCGAATCGGCGGCGCATGCGTGGCCGGAGGTGTACTTCCCAGGCTACGGCTGGATCCAGTTCGAGCCTACGCCTTCGCAGCCGGTCGCGGGCCGCGAGATAGAGCCTGCCGTTGAACCAACGCGTGTCGGTGAGGAGGCCGCGCAGCCCACAGTCACGATTGCGCTGCCCGACCCCGCCCACGGTACCGGTGAGGACCAGTTGCAGCCTGCCCAGGGTGACGGTGGATCGTTCTTTGGCTTTGGTGGTCCGGGTGGCGGCTGGATCGGGCTTGCATTTGCGGGTCTGGCTGTGGGGCTTGTGCTCGTGTTCTTCGTGCGGCGCAGGCCGAGCACAGCGGCCAATCCTGGCGTGTACTACTCGAAGATGCTCTCGATGTCGAGGCTCTTGAGGCTTGGCCCGTCCTCGCACCAGACGCCTTATGAGTTCAGCGAGTCGTTGGGTCGTGAGTTCCCCGGCTCTTCCGGCTTAGCGCGGACCATCTCCCGTGCCTACGTGCGCGAGAGGTTCAGCCCGCGTCCGACCGAGCCGAGCGAGCGACAGGCTGTGCAGAAAGCCTGGGACTCCCTCCGTGGCCGACTCGTGCGCAGCTTACCGGCACGCCAGCTTCGCGGTATCAGGTCGCGCCGCAGGAAGTAGCAGGTTTGGGGAGCTGAGCCCGGCGCTCGGTTCTCAGAGCTGTTACATTAAGGGAATATTCATGTGACGTTGCTTGACGGGGTATATGCCTGATGGTAATATCAAGCTGGAGCACCCTTTTAGGCTGCTTCCGTACGTGCCCACCAGTTTCACTTCATCTTTTGCGCTTCCTATTTCCGCATGTCTAATCGCGTAACCACCGTTCCCAACAAAGGAGTCGCCCCCAGCAAGCCGCCTGTTGCCCAGCAGAGCAGCGGGGCGGTTGATGCGCCGGGAAAGCAGCGCAGCGACTTTGTAGAGACGGTGTGGGCGCTCTTCTGTTCCGTGCGCTTCGCGGTAGTCCTGAACGTGGCGCTGGCTTTGTCCGCAATGCTCGGCACGACGATTCCCCAGATGCCCGCGGGCATACAGAACTTCGACCAGGAGCTCAAGCAATTCCTCGATGATGCCCAGTCCAGGTATGGCGACCTCTCCGGCTTCTTGTACTGGGCGGGCTTCTACGACCTCTATTACTCCCTATGGTTCAGGCTGCTGGTCGTGATGGTGGTGTTCAGCATAATAATGTGTACGCTGAACCGCTGGCAGCCCATCATGCGCCAGATACGCACTCCCAGCCTGCGCTTCTCCGACGGCTTCATCAGCGGACTGTCGGAGAAAGCTGAGTTCCGCAGCGTGCCCGTGGACGTGTCTAGCGCCGAGCGTGCGTTGCGTGGTGCCTTGCGAAAGGGCCGCTACCGCACCGTGGCCCAGGCCTCGGAGGACGGCAAGACGCTATACGTCTACGCCGACCGGGACCGCTGGTCGAAGCTAGTAACGTTCGTTAGCCACGCCGCGCTCGTCATGCTGATACTGGTGTGGGCGGGGCTGGCGAACTTCGGCTGGCGCGAGCAGTCGGTCTACTTCTACCCGGGCCAGCCGGTAAACGTCGGGCACGACACCACGTTTTCGGTGCGCAATGACAAGTTCTGGATCGATTACTACGCAGACGGCAAGACGATCAAAGAATACAAGCACACCCTGGCCGTGCTAGAAAATGGTCAGGAGGTGCTGACCAAGACCATCGTGGTGAACGACCCTCTGCGCTACAAGGACATCAACTTCTTCCTGGTGAGCTACCAGCCTGTGGTATACGTGAAGGCCGTCGATACCGGGGGCAAAGAGCTTGAAGCGCGCAAGATGACCGCCAGCGGTCCAATCACGGCGACCACAGGCACGGCGGGAGCCCTGGTCCAGTTCGACCAAATCAGCGGCGACAACCTGCCGCAGGACTACGTGCAGTTTCCGGTGGGCAAAAGCTTCCTTACGCTGGCCATGACTTACTACCAGGATGTGAGCCGCCTCGAGAGCGAAAACCCACCTGTATACGTGCAAGCCTTCGTGGACAAGAACTTCGAGACCCCCATCTACGACGGCTTCCTGCCCAGGACAGGCTCGCTGAAGCTGCCCGGCTTCGAGCAGGTCAGCTTCAGCTTTACCAGGGACACAGCCACAATACTTGAAGTCGCGAAAGACCCCGGCCTCGGGCTCGTTGGCTTCTTCTTCGCGATCATGACGCTCGGATTTACGTTCTCGCTGTATACCAGCTTTGCGCGCTGCTGGGCCCGGATTGGCGTGGACGAAACGCGGCCCGGCACTGTTAGCCTGCTGGTCGGAGGCCTGGCCGAGAAGAACAAGGTGAGCTTCGAGCGCGACTTCGAGCGCCTGGCGCTACGCATCAAGGAAAACCTCGGCGCGGCGGCTCGGGAAGCAACACGGGGCAGCACCCTCGACATGCCGGCACCCGCCGCCGAACCATTGGAAGTATAATTACGGGTACGCTATTTTCCTGGCCTGCTTAGGAGGAGCTATGGGTTTCGACGCACCAACACTCGGGTTCAACGAGCCGACACTGACAGTAGTTGCCTATCTGTCGTACCTGGCCGCGTTCCTGTTCTTCTGCGCCTACCTGATGACGCGCTCAGGACGCGCCTTGCTCGCACCACGAAGACAGGTCACGCTGGCGGGCGCGGGCGCGGGTGCGGGTGGCAGCATGGACATCAGCCTCGAAGACTCTGACGGCGGCTCACGCCCCGGTGTGTCATATTCCCCTGCTTTAGGGCGGATTGGCACCGGATTGGTGGTGCTTGCATGGCTTTCGCTGGGCACGGCGCTCGTCTTGCGCTGGGTGCATGCGGGGCACCCGCCGTACGTGACCCTGTACGAAATTGCCACGGACCTGGTGTTTGGGATCACCACTATCTACTTGGTCTTGTTCGAGGCCGTTATCAGGACAAGGGCGGTTGGTGCCTTCGTGGTGCTCCTCATTTTCTGTCTCCACAGCTACGCCGTCTGGTTCATTCCGACCGACCTCAAGCGGACGATTGAGCTCGTGCCGGCCCTAAGGTCGAACTGGCTCGTAATACATGTATCGATGGCCATCATTTCTTACAGCGCCTTCGCGACGGCTGCGGGGGCCGGGCTTACTTTCCTCGCCAAGCACTACATGAAGGGGCGGATCGGGGCGGCACTGCCATCCGGCGCGGCAATTGAGGAATTCATGTTCCGGGCGGTGGCGGTCGGCTTCCCGTTCGTTACCCTGGTGCTGATTACGGGGGCCATATGGGCGCAAGAAGCGTGGACCAAAGCCTGGTCGTGGGACCCCAAGGAGGTCTGGGCGCTCATCACATGGCTCACCTACGCGGCTTACCTGCACGTCCGTGTGCAGCGGGGCGTGCGCAACGTCACAATGGCCTGGCTATCGCTGATTGGCTTTGCCGTGGTGCTCTTCACCTTCATGGGTGTGAACTACCTGGTGGAATGGTTCGGGCTTCAGTCGATGCACACCTACAGTATTGACAACGGCAAGCCCCCAGGACTGAGCGTTGCAAGCATAGGTACTATCGGCATCTTCGTGGTGCTGCTGGCGCTGGCGTTTATTAGCTGGCTGCGCGTCAAGTTCCCCTCGAAGCGCGTTAGAAAGTAAATATCGACCGCTTGGCACAGGCTCTACCTAATACAGAAAGAAGCGCGTTGCGGCCACATTTCTGGCTGGGCATCGCGCTACTCCTGCTCGGCCATGTGCTCATCTTCGGACGCGACCCGTACAATGAGCATCTGCGACCGCCCTCCGACTACTGGTTTGCGGCAGTGTGGTTCGGGTATATCTTCGCCCTGGACGCCATGGTCTACAGGCGCGACGGGCGCTCACTGTTCGTATCGCACCGCAAGGTCTTCTTGTGGATGCTGCCGCTGTCCGCCCTGGTGTGGCTCGGCTTCGAAGGCGTGAATTGGTTCGTGCAGAACTGGCACTACCTGCGGCCCTACGACATTCCGGAGTGGTGGGCGCAAATCTGGTCGATGGTCTTCTTCAGCACCGTCATACCGGCGGTGTGGGAGACCGCGCAGTGGGTAAGCGGCTGGGGCTTCATACAGCGCCTGGGCCGCACAAGGACATTCTCTGTCCCGAAACCCGCGATAGTGGCGCTCATGCTGGTCGGGCTTGCTTCGTTCGTGTTGCCCGCCGTTCTACCTGCCTATTTCTTCCCCCTCATTTGGGGCTTTGCTGCCCTCATCCTCGACCCCATTAACTACCTTCGTGGCTACCCGTCGATATTAAGGTACTGGTCGCGTGGGGACTGGAGAGTGCCTCTTGCCCTGTTTATTGGCGGTTCGGTTTGCGGCCTCCTATGGGAGTTCTGGAACTTCTGGGCCTTTCCAAAGTGGTATTACACCGTACCTTTCGTGGGTTTCTGGAAAGTATTCGAGATGCCGTTGCTGGGCTACCTCGGCTACGGCCCATTCTCGTGGGAGTTGTTCGCCCTGTTCTGGTTCTTCGCAGGGTGGCTCTTGCGCAAGGGTTCTCGTGAGGTGCGAGAGTTAGAGTCGATGATTGTCCCTGACGGCAACAGCGCACGCTAGGCAGCAGTTCAAAAGAAAATGGGAATCGCGTAAATAGCGATTCCCATTTTCTTTTGAGATTACCGGCTATCTTGGACGTGCGGTCGCCCCGGTCAAGATCGGAACAGATTCATCTTCGGCTTGCGCCTGATTTCCCGAAGCGCCTTCTTGTTGCGGTAGACCGTGATAACCGTCGTACCGTCGCCGGACACAATCACCACAAGGTCGTGCAGCTTGGCAAGCCTGGGCTCGACCTGGCGGTAGCGCTCCACTTCTCTGCGCCTCAGGAAATAGAACCTGGCCCCTGTACGATACTCGAGGATACCGTACCGGCGAACGAGTTCCATGTCACTCGCACGCAGGTTGCTTTGCGCACCCCTCTGCCTGGCGTGCTCGCTCAGTCCTGCGCCAACTCCACAGTCGTCCCCATCCATTCTGCGCCGTCCCAACCCACACTTTACGCGTGAAGCAGCCGTCACATCAGCCGGTCCCCAGCCGCGCCGGGGCGGCAGGTGAGGGCAATAATAGATTAGCAGTGAGGAGGTGTCAAACTGTGGAAAATCGGTGGAAAGCAGCCTACTTGCCCATTCGTTGCAGCTGGTAGAGGTGCCAGTACGTCAGCAATTTGTAGGCTGACATTGCTACGGACAGGCCAAGGCCCAGCGCACCATCTTTGTACCCCTGGTAATCAACAAGCCTGCGTTTGAACTCTCGCAGAGGCTGGCCGGCAAGGCTCCACACGTGTGCTCTGTGCCCAGCAGCATGAAGGGCATGGGCTTCAAGCGGCGCGTACGCCAGTTGCTTCTCGATGAACTGCGCCCAGGTCGCGTAGTTGAAGTGGATAAGCGGGTGCTCCAGCGTACCGATGCTGCCATCGACGACCGGCACTTCGTGGACAGCCTGCGTTTCATCGTACCGGCACCTGTTAGTCCTTAGTAGCCGCACCTGGTAGTCGGGCGACCAACCCGTATGCCGCACCTCCTTCCCGAAGAGGACATTGCGCCGGGGCACTCGATAAGCCACGTCGCTGCCTGAGGTGAGCACCCCTACTAGTTCGCCGGTCAGGGGCGGCGTCATTCGCTCGTCCGGGTCTATAAACAATACCCACTCCGTGGAAACGGCATCGAGAGCGAAGTTGCGCTGGCGGGAGAAGTTGTCGAACGGGCGCGCAAGTACCTTATCAGCGACATTTAAGGCAATGCTGGAAGTTGTCGCATCGGCATTGCTGTCGAGGACGATGAGAGTGCGTGCGCGGGTAAGTTCCCTAAGGTGACGCAGACTGGCAAAGCACTTCGCCAGGTGCTCGCCTTCCCTATAGGCAAGCGCCGCGATAGTGAGCTGGCTTTCAGTTGTTGGCTTCAACTTGAGAATGCCACACGGATAAGTGTACGAGCGAGACGACGCTGCTTGGAAGCCTCTTCACGGCTAATCAGCCGGAGGAGCCGTTTTACGGAGGCGGTGACAAGCCTGGCCAGTTGTGCGACAACAAGCAAGGCGATAAGAGCAACAGTCGCTGCCCTCGACCTATGCTTTCGGTAGATGTAGATGCGGGACCGCCAAAGCTCACGCTGCATGGCTAAGGGTACCTGGCTCGTGCTCATGCCCCCCAGGTGTACCACCCGTGACTGTGGTACCTGCCAGCATTCCCAACCCGCCCTTGCATATCGAATTGCCAGGTCGATTTCTTCTGAGTACATGAAGATTTTTGGATCGAATCCACCGCACTGCAGGTATGCCTCACGCCTGAGCAGCATACCTGCTCCTAGCGGATGGTCGATCTGGCGTGGCTCATTGGCTGTATGCGCAAGTTCATAACGGCCATTCAGCGTGCTACTCGTCAGCCAGGAGCGTATCCTACCGGGGACCCACGCCGGCAGAGGAAAGAGATCGATTGCCGACATGGCTAGAATAGGGAAGCGGAATGCGCTCTCCTGGACCGTGCCATCTTCATTAAGCAAGCGAGGCGAAACAATTCCCGCGCGTGGGGTACGATCCGCGAACTCCTTGAGCGTCCTCAGACTACCCGGCAACAAGATAGTATCCGCGTTCAATATGAGCAGATACCGTCCGGTGGCGCGGTCCAGACCAATGTTGTTGGCACGCCCATAGCCCAGGTTACGCTTGAGGGCAATCGCTTGCACACCCCGCATGCTGCACGCGGCCTCGGCGCTGCCGTCAGTGGAAGCGTTGTCTACTACTATGATTTCCAGTCGCAAGGCCCCTACAACTTGAGGGTCCTGGGCGGAGCTAAGGCACTGGAGGAGCAGGTCGCGGGTGTTCCAGCTTACGATGATAATGCTGATGTCAGGGGCGTCGGCCCGCACCGCGATTTCTTGAACAGGGTCGGACCATGTGTTAGACTTAGTCACAGGCCCAGTTTAGCATGCCCGCAGTCTTGGGACAATATCAGATGCGAGCCGCCTGAATCCGCTGGGCAGCAGAACCGGGCACAGGAGCTTTTAGCCTAATGAATGTTTTTACCCACCAGAGCACAGACCTGCGTGCCAGGCTAACACGAGCTCGGTTGATGCAATACAGCGGCCTGCTCGCATTTGTCGGCTCGGTGTTATGCTCGCTGTACTTTCCTGTTTATCCCATCCTCGTCTTCTTTGCCTACCCGTTACTGATTGTTGGGCTGCCGCTGTGGACGATAGGCCGCAATCGGCAGAAGCAAATCAAGAATGCGCCCCGAGTGAATGAGATGCTGACGACCGAGCTAAAGGGGCTTAGCGACAAGTACAGCCTGCACCACGGGGCAATGGTGGAAGGTCGCAAAGTAGAGCACATGCTCATAACTCCTTCGGGCATAGTCGTCTTGTCAGCGAACGAGGCACTGGGCCCGGTCACATGTACTACTGGGCGAACGGGTGACCGCTGGCAGACGCGGCTCACGCTGCTCGATAGGTTCTCCGGTACGCGGCCCCCCATCGGCAACCCATCCCTCGAACTGGACAATGCAACGTCCGCGGTCAAAGCCTTTTTAGCCAAGCAAAACAAAGAGAACGTCCCGGTGCGCGGGCTTGTGGTCTTCCTCGCCAACCCGGACATAGAGATCGACGCCTCATCGTACCCCGCTGTGCCGCTTAATGAGCTTCGCATTGCCGTGCGGGAGTTACAAGGTATCATGGCAGACGAGCGCGAATCCGAGAGCGAGGCAGTACGATTGCTGACCAGCGAGGACCGGCGTCGCTTCAACACAGCCCTAGGACCCGCTACCGTCACTAAGGCCACACAGGCACCCGCCCGCCCTGCCTCGGCCCGCAGCTAACAGTCGCAAGTGTAATGCACAATATCCCGCCGCAACCGTCCGGTTGGCCTGTAATCGGCCACGACCAACCAATTGGCATCCTCCGCCGTTCGCTACGGACGGACCGGCTCTCGCACGCCTATCTATTCACAGGACCGGAAGGGATAGGCAAGCGCACCGTTGCGATTACGCTGGCACTGACGGTGAACTGCGTGGGCGAAGTTCCGGCGGGGCAACCGTGGCCCGAGGTGCCTTGCTTGCTTTGCCCCTCATGCGCTCGCATCATGCGGGGAGCGCACCCTGATGTCGCGGAAATCAGCCTCGAAACCCAGGCTCACCTCCAGGGGGACTCGGGCAAAAAGGGCGCGCCTGCTAGAGAGCTGCGCATAGACGTGGTGCGCGACATGCAGGCTTCCATTGGCCTGAACCCGTACAGCGCCAGGCGAAAGGTCTACTTGATCGGTGATGCCGACCGGCTGAACGAAGAAGCTTCAAACTGCCTCCTGAAGACGCTCGAAGAGCCGCCGGAACACTCAATGCTCGTGCTCATGTCACCGGATGAGGAATCTGTGCTGCCCACGATTTCTTCGCGCTGCATGCAGCTTCAGTTCCGCCCTCTGTCGAAAAAGCTAGTCGCTTCAAGCCTTGCTAGCATCTGGGGCGCGGAAGAGGAGCTGGCGGAAAGGCTGGCGGCGCTCTCTGGAGGGCGATGGGGTTATGGAGTGGGGCTGCTGGGAAATGAGCTGGCCGTGACAAGACGACGCTC
>JAXDKH010000061.1:0-7102 GCA_034667185.1 Chloroflexia bacterium
TCTTTTAGGAGCCTTTCACACATGGTGTACCACTTTTTGTCCGTATTTCTGTAACGCCCATTCCCGCGCGCTTGATTCTATAATAGGGTCAGGAGGAATGTGCTGCTGTAAACGCGATGCGGCACCCGGGTCCTTCCTGGAACAGTAAAGAATGGGAGCCTTGCCCATGTAGCACCGCAATAGCATAGCTCTAACGGGATAACAAGGTAAGTAACAAGCACAAGGTAAAACACAAACTAACCAAATTTGAGGAGGCATATCATAATGTTTGGCGATAAGAAAAAGTGGCTCACACTGGGTATGATAGCGATGCTGGCGCTTCCTGCGCTACCCGCGGCTACCCCGGCAAGCGCGCAGGCCCAGCGATTCTTCCCCGAAACCGGCAAGACGATCAAGGGCAGGTTCCTGGAGTACTGGAACCAGAACGGCCAACTGGCGCAGCAGGGCTATCCTCTAACTGAGGAGATGCAGGAAGTCTCCGACACCAACGGCAAGACCTATACGGTGCAGTATTTCGAGCGCGCCGTGTTCGAGGCGCACCCCGAGAACGCACGCCCTTACGACGTGTTGCTGCAACTGCTCGGCTCCTTCCTGTACAACCAGAAATATCACGGCAACGCTCCGGGCCAGCAGGCCAACACCCAGGCAGGCTCGCGCATGTTCACCGAGACCGGACATAGGGTCGGCGGCCGGTTCCTTGACTACTGGAACCGAAACGGCCAACTGGCCCAGCAGGGTCTGCCCCTCTCAGATGAATTCAACGAAGTCTCGGACCTCGACGGCAAGTCGTATCGCGTGCAGTACTTCGAGCGCGCAGTGTTCGAGTACCACCCGGAGAACCAACCCGCGTTCCAGGTGCTCCTGTCGCAGTTAGGCACGTTCCGCCTGCGAGCCAGGGGGCAGGGTAGCAACCCGAACCCTAATCCTCCACCCGCCCCACAGGGCAAGCGCCCGACGGCCTGTGGCAACCTGCCCGACAACGTGAACGCGGTTACGGACAAAGACCAGTACCGCGCCACCGAGCGCATCAGGCTCGCCGCCGGTGGATTCACCCACCTGGAGCCCGTATCCTTCTGGTTCACCCTGCCTGACGGGAGCGTGTTCGGCACTGCCAGCCCCTTCCCGCTGGAGCCTAACGAGGATGGCATCATCGGCCCCTACGAGCTGCCGACTGGCCCCGAATTCGCCGCGGCACGTGGCATCTGGGCCCTCACCTTCCAAGGCGCTTACAGCCAGAACACCGCAGTAGCCTGGTTCTGCATGACCCCGTAAGCCGGGGACACAGACAACATAGCTACTTGCATGAGAGGGTGGGGAGTGGTTCCCCACCCTCTTCTCGTTAGTGCGGCAGGGTCGCAAACTGCCAAGTGTATCCCGAAATGGAACAAAGAATTGCACCACAGAGACGCAGAGACGCAGAGGTTACCCGTAGATTAGGACGTGTCCTTGCTTGACTGGATAGAAGAGGACACAATAGACAAACAAAATACTTGCTAGCACCTATTTGTCTGAGGTGGAATAAGACACTATCTCGACAAAGTCTTCGAAGGGGAACACCCAGGGCTGCTCATGTCCATCTTGTCTGAGCGAGACGAAAATAGCAGCAGATCGAGCCTGACAATTCAGGGAACGTTGCGGATTAAAGGAGATATCAGTAAAAGCATCACGCTCAGTAAGTTCATTAAGCAGAGTAGCATGCACCCTAGATAAGGCTTGTAGATAAAGCCAGTCATAGAAAGCAGTCTCCGGCTGAAGCGGAAAAAGCTGGTCGACAAAGCGGAACCCTACCATGGGTCTGCTAGACTGGAGTCTTGGATCACGCTTTGCCTGTCGAGGCTCAAGCGATAGTATGTCTAAGTATTGTAGCTCGGATTCGAAGACTTTTGACGCTTGAAAAGCACTTTCAAGCGGAACAATTCCACGACTGGGATAGTCTACATAGAGACGAAAGGCAGATAAGGTCTTTCCCAGTTCTTCTGGGGAGCGGGTGGATATTTCAAGAGGTACAGAAGCCAGTCTAAGATCTCGTATAGCTGCGTGAAAGCTTGCGATGCTCTTCTGTTGTTGCGAGAGGGCGAAACCGGGGAACCAGTCGAACTCAACAGACTTCATCAGGAAACGTGGAGTCCCGAAGTGCGGCAGAAAAACCGGACGTGTTGCGCGAGCAATCTTCTTGGTTGGCATGGACAGGTATCTTTACCAATAAAGGCAAATGACTATTCTACTGCAAACTCGATGAACACATCAGGACTTAAAGTTAGCATCTCATTCTACTCTGTAATATCAGGGCGTCGACCGAAGATACTTGGCAAGTATATACATTTTATCTGCTTTGACCATGGAAGATTTCGGGCGGCCTCCAAATCACGATCACTATCGAAGGCAATATTGGAGCAGTATTCTTCTAAGTCTATGTACTCAGCGTCCACTAAGACCTCTGCCTGTATATCAGAGGGATAGCAGCGCCAGCGTTGAGGCCGTTGATCAGGATCAGGATAGAGAGCCTTGAGGTGTGATAGCTTATTGAGTTTATCCTGACGGAGAGATGGGATGCGTAGGCGAAGATCCGCTCTGGAAGCATTGCCTTCAACGAAAACACAATCGTAATCCCACAGAATAGATGGCTTGAGTATGAAGACGGCGAAACGCACTCCCAATATGTGTCGCTTCTTCCACAACATCGAGTAATTTGGCCACTGCAAACTGCAACAAATCGCCCACTCAGCATGATCGCCTCGAAACTTATCAGGGAACACCAAACCATCAGCGCTATAAGTACGAAGGGTTTCACGATTAAGTAGGCAGTTCTCTTCAGCAATGCTCTGGAGATTTTCAACAGGTGTGAAATGCACTAAGTGCGTTATCCCACGTGATGATATAAACTCCTGAATTGCTGCCCGTTGAACAGCAGCCTTCACCTGTGTAGTGGCCTGAGCGTGTACCGTGAATCTTGCAAGATCTCTTCCGATATCTCTCATATCTAAGCCTCTGCACACGACGAGAAGCCCAAGCAGCAACAATAGATCACTAGATGACGTACATATTAGCATAATCCGAGTTCTCTAGATAGATATATTAAGGACTATTAAGTGCAATTAGGGCTATAAGAGCAAAGTGCTGGCTTTTATAAACTCGGACGACCTGTGCTCCAGTCTCTTCGAAGGTCGAAAAATAGGACGCTAGTGTTATGAGCGTGCAAAAAATAGGCGAGATGGGTATACTATGGGCAAACCGTTACTCAGGGCTGGGTAGGGTGAAAATGCCCGGTCTTTGGCACTCAACTTTTCGATGCCGAAAGGAACACAGAGATGGCCGACAACACCAAAACTAAAGGGCTCGAGGGAGTATCCGCCGGTAGCACCTCTATCAGCAACGTAGAGGGCACCATAGGACGCCTCAGCTACCGGGGTTACCTGATACAAGACCTCGCCGCAAACTCCGACTTCGAGGAGGTAATCTACCTGCTCATCAACGGTGAGTTGCCCACCGCCGCGCAACTCGAAGAGATCAAGACGACCATGGCGGCCAAGCGCGATCTGCCCGCCGAGGCAATGAACGTGTTGCGCTCCCTGGGCACTGCGGGCGAGCCGATTGACGTGCTCCGCACCGTCGTCTCAGCCCTCGCGCTCTTCGACCCCGACGTGAACAACACCAACCGTGACGCCGTGATAGGCAAGGCGCTCACCCTGGCGGCCCGCATGCCCACCATCGTGGCTGCATATGACCGCCTCCGCGACGGCAAGGAGCCTATCGCCCCGCGCCGCGACCTGGGACATGCCGCCAACCTGCTATACATGCTGCGCGGCGAAGCCCCCCCCGAAGAGGACTCCGCGGCCCTCAACACGTACTTCGTGCTGGCCGCCGAGCACAGCTTCAACGCCTCCACCTTCACGGCCAAGATCGTGACCTCCACCATCTCCGACTACTACTCGGCCATCGTGGCGGCCCTCGGCGCGCTGAAGGGCGTGTCGCATGGAGGTGCCAACCAGAAGGCGATGGAGATGATGCTCGAAATTGGTGACGTGGACAACGTAGACGCCTTCATCGACAACGCCCTGGCGACCAAGCGCCGCCTCATGGGCATGGGCCATCGCATCTACAAGACCTACGATCCCCGCGCCTCCCAGTTGAACGAGCACGCCCGCGTGGTGGCCGAGCGCAGCGGCAACACCAGGTGGTACGGCATAGCCCAGCGCATAGACAACATCTCCAGGCACCACGAGTACTTCAGCGAGCGCCATATCTACCCCAACGTGGAGTTCTATTCCGCGCCGCTGCTCTACACCCTCGGCTTCAAGCCCGACATGATGCCCGCGCTGTTCGGTTGCAGCCGCATCAGTGGCTGGAGCGCCCACATCCTGGAGCAAATCGCCGACAACCGCATCATCCGCCCCAACGCCGACTATGTTGGCCCCGAAATCCGGGACTACGCGCGGCCGGAGGAAAGAAGCTGAATGGACGATGGACGATAGACGATAGGCGATGGCAACTCCTTCCATCGTCTATCGTCTATCGTCCCCTACCGGAGCTTGCCTTGCAGACCATCAACGCCTCTATTGCCTGGGCAGGGCCTAATATCGATGCCTTTACGCTGTTCGTGGAGCCGACACCTGCTATGTGGGCCGCCGAGCCTGTGAAGCCGGGACAGAGTAACATCTACATCTACCAGGCCCTAGATAGCAACAGGCAAAGGAGTGGGCAGCTGGCAGGGGTGCACATCACTGGCTTCCTCAACTTCGACGCCTGGGGCGACCTGCCCGATATACCCCTGCTGTGGCGGCTTCCAGGCAGAGAGCCTGAGCCACTTGGCGAGTTGCTCAGGTCGGAACAGCAGCGGGTGAGGCAGGAAGCCGAACAAAACGCCGTAGTCAGAACCGGAACAGGCTGCGTGTAGTATAGTATTGTAAGTACAGAGGGGAGTACCTAGTTGCTCCCCTTTTTGTTTACAACAGCACTCCGCAAATCTATATGAGCGCCATTGCACCCCCAACCGGACGCCGTAGCCTCGTTGGAGGACGACCCCATGAATACCCCTGCACCGACAGCCCAGAGCACGTCGTACTTCGGCACCACGTTACGTGTGACTACCAAGGCCATAGAGTTGCGCGACCGCAGCTACAGACTCGATAGCGTAAAGTCTGCCCGCGCGGTAAGGATACGCTCCAACAGAACCACATTAGCATTATTATTCATACTGTGTGTGGCTGCAGTCCTATTCGTTTTTTACAGCCTTAGAATGGTGTTGGATACTTACATTAACTCGGACGGGAGCGATCTCAACAGGTGGGTCGCACTAGCATGCCTCGTCTTTAACTTGGTTGCAATAGGTGGTCTGGTGATATTCTACCGATCAACGAGGAAGGGCTGGTACTTTATTTACATCGCACGCTTACACAGAAAACTATGGTACACAGATATAGCTGCCTCATTCCATCCAGAACCTATCGAACAACTTGCTATGGCTGTGAACCAGGCATTGGAGTTGGCTCGCGTAGGCGAAGCACAATCAGAAGCCGATACTCTGTACTATGAGGAACAGAGTATCCGACTAGAAGATAACAGCATAATCATTAACGGGCAGATGCAATCAACAGAGAACGTCAAATATGCTTCTATGGATGTTGTTACGGGCACACCCTGGTACATGCTAGCTTTGAGTTACGCATGGATATTCTTGGTCGCAAGCGTTTACGGCACCCTGAGCCGAAGCTTCTCCTCAACAGGAGCCTTGGTATTGATCATAGGTGTGGCAGTCGTCGTGTTCCTTAGCATGGTTGTGGCAGGTAAAGTGGTCCAGATTACCAACAAGGATAAGCGTTACTCAACCAGCGGTGCCTACGAGTGTAAACTGCACACCGCCGACCAAACGATGTTAGCGTTCATTTCCGTTGACAAGGAATTTGTCAGGGCCACTGTTGATGCCGTAAACGCTGTAGTCCGCAGCCATGCCGCAGACTCCAAACGTCCAAGCGCCTCCAGGCCCTCCCACAGGACCACATGAACACCACCGCCCCCACAACCGGCGACGCCCGCCTCTTCCGTAGCCCCCTCCGCGTAACCAGCGAGGCAGTGGAGCTGCGCGACCGGGCTTACCCCATCCAGGAGATCAGGTCGGCGCAGGTGGTGAAAATCCGGGCCGACAGCCTGGGTTTGCGGCTGGGCATCATGGCGTTCGCTTACTTCCTGGGTACTGCGCTCGTGCTGCTGGTGCGATACCTCATGCAGATCGCAGCCAACGGTGCCCCCCTCTTCCAGCTACCCCAGGGCTACAGCGCCTTCACCGCCGACAGCGATAGCACCCTCAAGACCATGCTGTTCGTGCTTGCGATAGCAGGGCTTGTGGGCCTGTTCGTGGCGAGCAGGGTGCGCTCCCTGAGTGGCCGCTACCTATACGCCGCCAACCTGCGCAGCCCCTTCTGGAGCACCATCGTCGCCGCCTCACGCGAGGAAGCGCCGGTCGGGCAGGTGGTCTCCGCGGTGAAACAGGCCCTGCGCGAGAAGGCGGAAAGCCTCCAACCTTCAGCCGACACGAACGCTACGCCGGAAGGTGCCCAGCCAGAAGTCTACTACCAGGAGGAGAACACCGTCAGCATAGACGACACATGGCTGGAGTTGCCCGGCAAGAGCTACCCGGTGTCGAGCCTGCATTTTGCGACTGCATACCCCGTGGTGGGACAATCGATACGCGACACCTTTACTAACTCAGGGCTCGTGGGGCTGGGGTTCGGCGTGCTCAACGGCCTGAGCAGCGACCCACAGGTGCGAGAAGTGGCATGGGTGCCGCTGGTGCTTTACCTGCTGGCGGGCGCTGCCATCTCCGGCTTCTTCTTCCTCGTCAACAAGCGCAAAGGCGGCCCGCTGGCTATAATACACGTATGCTGGGTGCGTACCGCCCACGAGGACACGGTCGTCTTCCACTCCATCGACCAGGGCTACACCGAGCAAGTGGTCCGCGCCATCAACGAGACAGTGCACCGCCGCGACGGCAGGAGGGGCACCATGGCCCGAATAGCATCAAGGCCGTAACACGAGGAGTTACACGTAACGCGTAATCCAACAAATCCGCAATCCGAAATCCCAATTCCCCAAATTCCTATGCAAG
>JAXDKH010000062.1:0-5446 GCA_034667185.1 Chloroflexia bacterium
TCCAACTTTGTTCTAATTCAGCTTCGGCAACCACTGTAACTTCAATATTGGACATGTCACCATCTTGTGCTGCTGGTCGGGATCCTCGGGCTTTCTGACGAACATAACGAGTGACCTGCCCCGGATCTACCTGACTGACCTCCTGCCCCTTTGATGTCAGAACCCACACACCACGACTTGAATTGTCTAGAAGACCGTAATGCTTTAGGTAAGTCCTGGCCCAGGCTAATCTATACTCAAGTTTGGTGTAACGATCATTATGAGGCTCAGCGATTTCTGCCGGGCTTAACTTGAGCCTCTTCGTTACCTCTTCGTCCAATTCAACTATTGATGCAGAACCACCAAGTGCCTTCAGCGCATTCAGCAGAGGATTGAAAAGCCTATCGTATTGGGGAACAGTCATAGAACATCTCCGAAATGGTTGAGTCTGTACAATCGTGTCTCGTAAGTTTACAAGTATGATACAGGATTCAAGTAGCAGTATATCGTAAACATGATCGCAGACAGAGTATTATCAGCAAGTTTGTGCGTGGTGGCCTGAAACTTGTTATCTCTTGTAGGTGAGAGCTTCCGTCTCGCCTATTTTGCGTTTGTAGCGTGTATAATAGTCCCTGAATAGGTCATTTCCAGCAATATTCACGGAACAGCACCGCCCCTCACAAAGGAGTGACACACATGGTCGATACCATTTCGAGGCCCAGCGGCAAAGCCTCAAACAGCACCAACGGCAGCGGCAATGGTAAGGAGAACGGGCGAGCGCGGTACCGCAACGGCGCGGGACGCAAGCAGCGCACAGGCCAGCTTTCCCCCGAACAGCAACGCATAGCGGACGAGCGCCAGCGGTGGGAGCAAAACACCGTCGCTAACTCCCTTACAAAGCTGCCGGAGCGCACCGACGCGGCCCACTTCACCACCATCTCCGGCGAGCCTATAGATCGCATCTACACCCCAGCTGACCTGGGTGAGTTCGACTACGTGCAGGAGCTAGGCTTCCCCGGCGAGTACCCCTACACCCGCGGCATCCACCCCACCATGTACCGCTCCCGCTACTGGACCATGCGTATGTTCGCGGGCTTCGGCTCGGTGGAGGAGACCAACGAGCGCTTCAGGTACCTGCTGGAGCACGGCCAGACCGGCCTCTCTACCGCCTTCGACTTCCCGACCCTCTACGGCATCGATGCGGACGACCCCCTCTCGTACGGCGAGTTCGGTAAGGTGGGCGTGGGCGTGTCGTCCCGGCTTGATATGGAGCTGCTGTTCAAGGACATCCCCATCGACCAGGTGACTGTCTCGATGACCATCAACGGCCCGGCTGCGGTGGTATGGGCCTTCTACATCGCGGCTGCCGAGAGCCGAGGCATCCCCCGTAGCGCGTTGGGTGGCACCACGCAGAACGACATCCTGAAGGAGTACATCGCACAAAACACCTTCATCTACCCGCCTGAGCCTTCTATGCGGCTGGTGGTGGACACGATAGAGTTCGCCGCCAAAGAGATGCCCAAGTGGAACCCGGTGTCGATCTCCGGCTATCACATCCGCGAGGCAGGCTCCACAGCCGCCCAGGAACTCGCCTTCACCCTGGCCGACGGCCTCTCCTACGTGCAGTGGTGCGTGGACCGAGGCCTTGATGTAGACGACTTCGCGCGGCGGCTCTCCTTCTTCTTCAACTCGCACAACGACTTCTTCGAGGAGATAGCCAAGTTCCGGGCGGCCCGCCGCATATGGGCGCGCGAGCTTAAGGAGCGGTTCGGCGCGAAAGACCCACGCGCCCTCTGGCTCCGCTTCCACACGCAGACCTCCGGCGCGTCCCTCACCGCCCAGCAACCGGAAGTGAACATCGTGCGCGTGGCGTTACAGGCGCTCGCGGGCGTGCTCGGAGGCACTCAGTCGCTCCACACCAACTCGATGGACGAGGCGTTGGCCCTCCCCTCTGACAAGGCGGTTCGCATCGCGTTGCGCACCCAGCAGGTAATAGCCGAAGAATCGGGCGTGACCAACACGGTGGACCCACTCGGCGGCTCGTACTTCGTAGAGGCCCTCACCAACGAGATGGAGCGCCAGTGCTACGACTACTTCGACCGCATTGAGGAGTACGGCGGCGTCATCCCGGCCATAAAGGCCAACTTCTTCCAGAACGAAATCGCCCGCGCCTCCTACGAATACCAGACCGAGGTGGACGCACGGCGCAAGACGGTGGTGGGCGTAAACAAGTACGTCGTGAACGAGGACCTGGAGATACCCATCCTGGAAATGGACCCACAGGGCGAGGAGAAGCAGCGGGAGCGACTGGCCCGCCTCCGCGCCGACCGCGACCCGCAACGCTGGCAGGAAGCCCTCGACAACGTGCGCCGGGTGGCCCTCACCGACCAGAACATCATGCCCGCCCTGATAGAGGCCGCCCACGCCGACGCCACGCTCGGTGAGATAACGGACGTGCTCAAGTCGGTATTCGGCGTGCAGGAGTTCAGTACGGTGGTGTAAGGGACGATGGACGATAGCACCTCTTACCATCGTCCATCGTCCATCGTCCACCATCACATAGAGGTAGCATGAAGACCAAGACTGAAGCTACAATTGAAGATTTGTATCATGTGCCCGAGAACGGCAAGGCAGAAATCGTTGATGGAGAGTTGGTGATTATGTCTCCAACAGGCTGGCTACCTAATTACGCGGCAGGAGAGATATTTAGTCATCTTCGTGACTACGCCAAACGGACCAGAACCGGCCACGCAGTGACTGATAACGCGGGCTTCATTGTTAACCTGCCGCACCGAAGATCGTTCAGCCCTGATGCTGCGTTCTTTGCAGGTCCTCCAACTGGCATGAAGTTCCTCCAAGGAGCACCCCTCTTCGCAGCCGAGGTTAGGAGCGAGGACGACTACGGACCTGCCGCCGAGCGTAAGATAGCCCGCAAGAGCGCGGACTACTTTGCCGCCGGCACGCAAGTAGTGTGGGATGTGGACCTGTTGAGCGAGGATGTGGTGAGAAGTCACCACGCTCAAGAGCCGGAGAACCCAATAATCTACCGGCGAGGGCAAATAGCAGACGCAGAGCCTGCGCTACCCGGCTGGTCTATGCCCGTGGACGAGTTGTTCCCACAGTAGGCGGTTGGGAGAGAACCGCGAACCGATACGGGCAACCTCGTTGGTTGCCCTTTTATATGGGGGATTGAACAGGGGAGCATAATGGACAGTTTTGAAACATCAGCACCGGACCCCGCACCGTACCAACTCAGCCTCTATACCATCCCCGGCAATGTTTACAAGGTGCCCGATCCAGGCCCTGGGCTTACGGAAAGCTGGACGTTCAACCTGGGCGTGCGTGAGGAGTCGGGCCTGCCCGCTGCACCTATCTCGCTGGTGTTCGACCTCTACTCAGGCGAGGAGCACGTCAAGCGCACGCATCTAAGCCCTATAGCGTTCCCTGCCATACAGAGCGTGCGGCAACAACCCGGTGCTGACCACGATCAGGGCACGGGCGCGCAGCAAGCCAGCTCGAAAGAGTTGTTCGACCTGCGGCTGGACTTCTCGGAACAGATTTCCCTTGAAATTGACCTCGTGGTGTTTGAGCTAGAGTTGGAGCTACCCGATGGCAGCCGCGATGTCGAGTCGCTGGAGGTGCCGGTGTCGCGCTACGAGCAGCAGGTGGAGCTAATCTTCCCCCTCAGGACGCCATGCTTCATCCTGCGAGGCCACGCGAATAACGGCGGGCACCAGGAATGGAGTACGCAATTTGCTTTTGATGCGTTGGCGGTAGACGAGCGCTACGCCATCCTCCGCGGCCAGGAACAGAGGAACGAGAACTTCGTAGGTTGGGGAGAGGAGGTTATCGCGCCTGCCGCCGGTGTGATAACCTACGCCCGCAACGACGTGCCCGACCAGCCCAGCCCCAGCCTGGTAGAGGAAAGCACCCTCCGGGAGGCGCCGTCACCGGCCGGCGCAGGGAACGCCGTGGTGATCGACCACGGCACCGGGGAGTACAGCGTGCTCTGTCATATGCGGCAGGGTTCCGCACAGGTCAATACAGGCGATCACGTGGCGCAGGGGCAGGTAATCGGCAGGCTGGGCAGTTCAGGCAACTCTTTTGGGCCGCACCTGCACTACCACCTCCAGGCGGGTGAGCAAATCTTCGCAGGCGACCCACTGCCGGTGCACTTCAAGAACATAGGTGCAACGCAACTATCACGGGGTACGTATATCAGGCCTGAGAGTGTAGAATAGCGAACATTGCAGATCGTCCACTGTCGCTGGCTCGGTTATTGCTCATGTCTGTTATACTGGAGCCGTTAGAGATTTGCGCATGGACGTTTCCGCTGCCTAATACACAGCCATTCTATGTTGCGACTGAACGATTGGAGAAACGTCACTAGATGAGATTGTCCGCTGCCGATCAACGCCTGGAGAGCAAACTCCGAGAGCTATACACGCTGCACCTGGAGCGTGCCACCAAGATAGACTGGAGTTACCACGACCTCATACCCTGGGAACGCGGCCGCAACTTCAAGACCGACCCCTGGCATCCCTCCCAGGCCACCATCTCACCTGAACTTACTCTCGCAGTCGAAACGGCCCTGCTCACGGAGGTTAACCTACCCTGGTTCACCACCGGCCTCACGGAGATATTCGACGGCTCGCTTGAGGTGCTGCAAGACTTCGTGCGCACCTGGACCAGCGAAGAGGACCAGCACTCCAACATCCTGGAGACATACTTGCTGGTGACCCGCAACGACGACCCCAGCCGCCTCCACAAGCTGCGCAAGCAGGTACTGCGCAACGCCTGGACACCAGGAGAAGCTACCCCGTTCGAGGGCATGGTCTATACCACCGTGCAGGAGCTTTCCACCCAGGCGTTCTACGTCAGCGTAGCGAAGAAGGCCGATGCCGAGGACCCCATACTCGCCAACATCCTGCGCACCGTCGCCAAGGACGAGACGCTGCACTACACCTTCTATCGCGAGGCGGTCAAGGCCCACCTGCAAATCGACCCTAATTACGTGTGGCCGCTGTGCGACGTGTTCATGAACTTCGCCATGCCAGGCTACCTCATGCCCAACTTCCACGAGCGACAGAAGGTCATTGCGGCGGGGGCTAACTATGGCATCGCGGAATACTACCGGCAGGTTGTTGACGTGCTGGTGCGCCTGCTCGATATAAAGAACCTCCACCCCACCTACCCACAGGCCCAGGCCGCCCTCGACAAGCTGAACAAGTATCTCGATAGCCTTGCCAAGCTCGCAGCGCGCGCGGAGAAAGTCCGCAACAACGCAGGCGACACTACCCAGTCTAACCGCGAAGAAGCCAAGCGCCTCCTCGGCTACGAACTCTGGGGCTACGAATGGGAGAACCCGGAGACCGGGGTCACCTGGTCCACGAAGAGCTAAGCTTCAGAGCCAGAACCCGGCACGAGACCGCAGACAGCAACTAAATAGATTGAATGGAAAGTGGCA
>JAXDKH010000063.1:0-3792 GCA_034667185.1 Chloroflexia bacterium
TTGCGGACGTACCCTCTTCCAATCCCTTCTGGCTCTTCATCGAGAGGGTGCACGATCATGGGGCTATCTCCGGCTATGTGTGCGACGGCACCAATGGCGAACCAACAAGTGGGACATGTTACAGGCCGGGCAACAACCTCACCAGGGGACAACTGGCAAAGATAGCCACCAGCGTTGCCGGATACGACGAGGAACCCAGCGGGCAGACCTTCAACGACGTGCCTCCTTCCCAGCCCTTCTACGTCTACATAGAGAGGGCGGTGATACACAACATCATCTCAGGGTACGCATGTGGTACACCGGGCCACCCTGAGGAGCCATGTCCCGGTTCTTACTTCAGACCGGGGCTGAACGTCACCAGGGGTCAGGCTGCCAAGATCATCTCCGGCACCTTCTTCCCCAACTGCCAGACACCCGCTAGCCCATAAGGCCAAACTACCAAATAAAGAAAGGACGAGGGCAGCACCAAGATTCGGTACTGCCCCTTTGGGTGATTTTCTGGGCCTTGCGCCTGACTCCTCAGGAGCTTGCACCTTCCAAATACACGCTTCCTGAGAATCTTCATTGTGCCAACCGATGCCCCGATTGCCTAGGAGTCATCTCATAAACAACGACCTCGAAATGTGCAGCAGAGTCGGACCTTGTCATTTCGAACGTAGTGAGAAATCTCGTCCTCTAGCACCCAAAGTGGCACCTTTCCTTCAGCCACATAGTACCGTAAGAAAGAGGCAACAGCCTACTGTAGGACGAGATTTCTCACTACGTTCGAAATGATAAGGTCCACGTTATGTACTCATTTCCACACCCCTCTTTATGAGATGACTTCTAACAAAAGAACAGCCCCCGAAGGAAGCTGCTCTTTTTGATGTCTGCTACATTCTTACTTACTTTCAGGTAGCAGCCATCGCGTTATTCTCAGGTCGCTTGTCTGCTACTTTTTGTCAGACTTGGCCGAATCTTGCTTTTTCTTTTTCTTCTCGGCCTTTTTCGGACTCTTATCACCCATGCGGCAAATCCTCCTTGTTGTTGAGACCTACCTTACCGCCCGTGCTTCCATGCGACAGTGCTGGAGAGGTATTGCAGGCACCTTGATGAGGTCAAGCTGCGACATCATCTCTAGCAGACCGTAGGTAACGTCACTTACCCTACGATGATAGGGAAGTTGGATGTGACAGCTCATAGATCAGTTGCGCGGACCTTGCAATTATACCTGATGTGTCAACGGATTACTTACAAGGCAGGAACGCATTATCAACCGAGCGCCTGCGCCTGTACAAGAAGCAGACACGAAACTACGCTCCAGCAGGCAACCTCAGTCAAATACCTGCTTCCAGAGCCGCCTTGCCACCCTATCACGCTCCACGTCCTCGGGATCGGGCCTGTAGAAGCCAAAGGGTTGCTCATCTGAGGACCCGTCGGCCACTTCTGAACCCTCCGCGGACTGCTCGCTTTCGGCGTTATCTTCCCCTTGGGGCCTCTTGGGTCTGCTCCGCAGGAAGCCCTCGAAAGGCCGCTTTGCGCCGGAACTATCTCCAGCGTCTTTAGAAAACAAGACCCGCATACTGGCTCTCCGTTCTTACCTCGCGGATATTATGACCTCGCCTCTCGCCGCGCTCTGCCTATGACTCGATTATACTACGACCCGCACACTCTGCCAGGCGATTTTCTCAAGTCGGCAAGGGAGGCATGCTTCTTGATGCCTCAGACATCTTGTACGCTGGCGGCGCAAACCTATCAACCGTGGTTTAGTCTACCGCTTTTTTGCCTGTGCCTTACAGCCCTGCGTTTGTTTAGCTGCGTCAGTGTAAATTACTGCGAAAATGGGGCCTCCACTGTGGTACAATCGGCATCAGCAACTCACCTGACTGCATAGAAGATAGGCGAACACCTGTATGGACCTGGAACAGTTCTCCCAATACGTATCCTGGTTTACATACATCCTGATATTTGCGCGCACGGCTACCAAGGCGGTGCGCCGTCCACTGCGCGCCAATATTGATATTGCGCTACTGTTCAGCGTTACCACGCTCATCATCGCTTCGAGTGTAATCAGCAGGCTGGGTATCCTGCCACCCGGCGACCCGTGGCCCAGCATAACGTTCGCCATTACACTCACGGCTCTACTCGCGTTGCCCTACCTTCTGCTGAGACTCGTAGACGACTTCGCGAACGTACCCACCTGGCTCATGCGTGGCTCAGAAGTAACCCTGGCCGTGATTGCCATCGTTGCGGTGGCCGTGGGAGTGCGCCTGCCCTCCTGGCTGCTTTCCGGGATGCTGCTTTACATGGCGGGGTTGCTCGTATATTGCACGCTGGCCTTCTGGCGCGAGTCGCGAAGGTCGACCGGGGTGACCCGGCGCAGGCTGGCCGCGGTGGCATGGGGCTCGGTCTTCCTCTGCTCCCTATTTGGCCTCATCATCCTGAGCATAGCGGTACCGCAGTGGGGCGGACTCTGGAGGATACTCACCGACGCGACCTCCCTGGCATCAGGCCTGAGTTACTTCCTGGGCTTTGCACCCCCCGTGTTCCTGCGCAGGGCCTGGCAAGAACCGGAGCTGAGAGCCTTCCTGGGGCGCGCCGCCAGCCTGCCCAGGCTCCCGGATACAGCCTCCATCTTGAAGGAGTTGGAGACTGGTGCGCGTAACTCCGTGGGTGCGCCGCACGCCAGCATCGGCCTGTGGGAGCCTGAGCAGCAGGTGCTACGCTTCGGGGCGGGCGGTACGCTGACAGACATGCAACCAAGTGAAGCCTCCATCGCCGGGCGGGCCTTCATCTCCCAACGACCCGCCTTTACCGACAATATCGAGAGGGATATACCATCGGCGGCTCGCCTGGCCCTGCAGTACGGGGCGAGGGCCCTCCTGGCGGCACCTATTACGGCGGGAGACAGGCGGCTGGGGGTGCTGGTGGCGTACGCGCCACGCGCTCCCATCTTCGCTGATGAGGACCTGGAACTCGTGAAATTGCTTGCTGACCAGGCGGCAGTGGTCCTGGAGAGCCGGGCGCTGATTGACGAGGCTGCGCGGGTGCAGGCTCGTGAGGAAGTGGCGCGGCTGAAGGAGGACTTCCTTTCGGCTGCCGCCCACGACCTCAAGACGCCGCTTACAGTGCTGGTCGCCCAGGCCCAATTCCTGGAGCGACGCGCCGCGCGCAACCCGGAGGCTCCCGCCGACCCCAAGGGCATACAACGTATCGTGCAGGAGACGCAGAGGTTGCGGGACCTGGTGCTGGAGTTGCTGGACGCTTCACGGGCCGAACAGGGCATGCTGGTGGGCCACGTAGAGGACGTAGACCTTGTGGCCCTGGCTCAACAGGTCTGCGCCCGACAGACTACCGAGCACCACCCATGCGTAGTGGAAGCCACGGGACAGGTATTGGGGCGCTATGACGAGGTACGTATTACTCAGTTGCTTGAGAACCTGGTGGAAAACGCCATCAAGTACAGCCCAGAGGGCGGGACGGTGTATGTGCGGGTGTGGCGCGAAGGTGGCAGCAACTACCTGTCCGTGGCCGATGAGGGCATAGGCATACCGGGCGCGGACATACCTCGCCTGTTCGACCGGTTCCACAGGGGCACCAACGTTAACGACCGCAAGTTTGCCGGCATGGGGTTGGGCCTATTCATCTGCCGGGGCATCGCCGAGCAACACGGCGGGCGCATCTGGGCCACGAGCGAGCAGGGCCAGGGTAGTACCTTCCACGTAGTACTTCCGGTTGAGCCGCCTATCGGCAGAGAAGATGCGACGTTAAAGAGTGTGGACAACCTTGCGCGGGAGCAACTTACAGTGCAGA
>JAXDKH010000064.1:0-6185 GCA_034667185.1 Chloroflexia bacterium
GCATCACGTTTCACGTTTCACGTTTCTGACCTCTCCTCCAACACCCTGCCCCACTCAGCCTCCGAGTTCCCCTCGCCGAGCATGTCCATTGCGCGGCGGTGCGAGTGGATGCCGGCCGCTACCAGCGCCGTCTCCTGCGACACCAGCTCCGAACGGTCGGAGGGAAGCACGGGCGGCCATACGATGCGCAGCCGGTAGCCGTTCGCCGGGTCAAGCACCATGCTAGCTATGTCGTCGCCATGTAGCGCGTGCAGCTTGAGCACCATGCGGCTGCGCTCCTCCAGCGCCACAGTCCACACCGCCTGTTTGCGCGCCAGTTTTTGCAAAAGCGGCTGCATCTCGATCTCAAGCGCCACCCCGGAGCGCGCTGTGCCGTGACTGTCACCAAAAGAAGTGCGCGGCATCTCGGCCAGGTCGTGCAAAGCTCTGTACAGCAGGTTGATGTACTCGATGTGCAGGCCCACGCCCCCGCCCGAAAGCAGGTCAAGCAGGTACGCCCTGGAGTCCTTTGGAAGCTCCCACAGCCGTCCCGGCCCCACTTTGATGCCGGTCGAGTCGGTCACGTTTTCCAGCACCGCAATAGGGTTGCCCGACACCTCCAGGATGTGCGACAGCACCGACAGCCTCTCGTTCAAGTCGCGATTCACCTGCAACAGGTCAACCAGGTCGCTCTGGCCCCACGGCTCCTTGGGCACCCTCAGGTTGGGGAAGACCACGTACGGGATGAAGCCGTAGGGGTTGGGCACGCGCCTCTCCAGCAAGCCGTCCCGCCAGACCTCCAGCGTCTCCGCCGTCCACTCCTCCGTGACCGTCCCCGGCGTGGTCCCGTGCGACACGCCCGTACCACCATTCCCGACTACATAGCTCTGCCGCACCGCTAGCAGTCGCCGGTAATCGTCCGCCGCCCGCACGCATGTAATACTGGCCGGGTCCACCGCAGCCACCGACACAGCCCCCTCCTCCGCGTCCCACGTCACCTTGAATACGCCGTCACCCAGCACCGCGCTGTCCACCGCCGTATCGAGGTCCACTAGCGCCAGTGAGTTGCTCCTGTAGCACGCGTCCAACAGTCCCTCGGCATGCTGTGCAGCTTTGCGCCCCTCCTCGCCAGAGCCTTCCGGGGCCTCCACCGCGAACCCAACCCCCTTACCCATCAGGTAGGAGGCGGCCTTGTTGGCGAACACACGAGCATAATTGAACGTCATCCGTCGCTCGTTGGGCGCGGGCAAGCCTTCCCACTGCGCCCCGTTGTAGAAGTCGAGGTACACCCGGTACCCCGCCAACCGTGCAGCATCTTCCTGAGACAACACAAAAGGCCGCGCCTGACCCGGCTGCGACCCTGTAGAAAGTACCCCTGTAGCGGCTGTCATAAGCGCGCCCCTCCTGTTGTTAGAAAATAAGTTCTATTCTCTTAATGCCACTCCTCGCCCAAAATGGGACAGACCCTGTGTATCGGCTGAAGAGGGTAGGCACCCGTGTTGGGGACGGTATTTCTCTAGCTGCGGAATTACGGCGCTTAAACGCGAAGAGGAACCGATTTGCCTCAGTTCCTCTTCGCGTTTTCGCTTGTGCTCGGCTACCAGTTAATTCTGGCCTGACGGCCCCTCGTCTTCTCCATCCCTCCTCCTAGCATGAAGATTCGGGACGTCTCACATTTCTCCGGTGTCCTGTGGGCATATCATTGCTACAGCACACTAATCGAGGTCTCGCAATCAGGGTCGCCGCCCATCGAGACGTCCACCAGGGCGCGTATCTTCCACTCGTGGTTAGCGTCTATACCGCTGTAGCTTGGCTGGGCGGTAGGCGGTATTTCCACGGTGCCCTCGAATTGCCGCGTCTCGCCCTGGTTCATCGTCAGGCGGCTGGCAAGGAGCGGGTCTCGCCGGCTATATGTCTGGTTGCTTTTAGTCCCGCTCGCCGTCCGTGTCATTGTGGAGCCTTGGATCTTCTCCTCGTACTGGTATTTCACAGTTTCGAAGCCGGTGATCTCAAGGAATACACCCTTTGCATCCAATTGCCCGACGGCGTTCACCGTCACGACCACCTTGACACTATCGCCACGCCGCACTTGCATTTCGCTCACCTGCATTTGAACCTCAGCCGCTTTGCTGACGAGGTTCTTTAGCTTGTTGAAGAAACCCATTGTTACACCTCCTGATATACGCACCCGGGACCGGGTCGTCTGTCGAATATCTGCACACGAGGATAGCGGCCCTGTAACAGGGCCTTGCACAAGAGAGCAGATAAACGTTTATGGATAAGGTGGGTCTTGTCAGTTCTGTGACGACCCGTGCCACATTATACATCCGGCGCTACTCAACCGAAAGTAGTATTTCGCGCAATCTCACCGTAACTCGAACCCCACCGCCCGCAAGAACGCGAGCGCGATAATCGCATGCCCCGCCCCGTTTGGGTGAATCTGGTCCTCGGCCCAATCTCGAGGCGACGTGTACTGCAAAGCCGCGTCGAACGCCGCCTGTGTATCCACCAGTACGGCCCCGTACTCCTTCGCCACCGCCTTGACCTCTTCGCCGTAATGGTCCATCGCAGCGCGCATGGGCTGCTTGCGGTCCGTCTCAATCATGTAGGGCGTGAGCAAGATCAAGCGGGCAGCCGTCTGCGTTCTAACCTGGTCGAGCAGCTTGCGCAGGTTGGCAGCGTACTCCGGCAGCGGCACCGCCTCCTGCGGGCTGTCGCCAAAACTACGCCACACATCGTTGATCCCGATCTTCAGCGACAGCCAGTCCGGGCTTGCGGCAAGTACGTCGCGCTGCCAGCGAGCCAGCAGGTCCCTTGTGGTGTTGCCACTCACACCCTGGTTGACGAACCTGAGTTGAAGCTCTGGGTAACGCGCCAGCATGAAATCACGCACCTGGCTAACGTAGCCATTCCCATAGGGCGGGTTTAGCTCACGACGACCAGCATCGGTGATACTATCGCCCACGAACAATATCTTCTGGCGCGCTCGGAATAACATACCGGGTATCTCCCCGACCTCGATACAAACTCAACACTCCCCTGTGCCGGCGCCACCTGGCACGGGAGCACACAAGTCAAGCAGGATACGCTTCCAGAATCTCCCCAGGCTCACAAGCTCCGCCTCGCTCAAGTGGGTGAGGAAGTGCTTACGGACGCCCGCCATGTGCGTTTCATGTGCCTCCCGCCACCTGCAAAGCCCCTCTTCTGTCAGCACGGCGTAGTTGCCTCTCCTGTCCTCCTCCGATTGCTGCCGCGCCACCAGCCCATCGCGTTCCAGCCGGTCCACCAACCTGCTGATGCCGCTAGGACTTAGCAACACCGACTCCGCAAGATCGCTCATGCGCATCCGCTGCTCATTAGACCACGACAGGTGCAACAACACCTCGTAAGACGACAGCGACATGCCGTGCACTGCTTGCAAGTCGGCGTCCAACCTGCGCACCAGCTGTAGATGGGTGCGCAGAAACCCGGCCCAGGCCGCCCCTTCCAGCCTGGAGAGGTCCGACTTCCCGTTCTTGACACTGTCCGCGTACTCCATATATACTGCCCGATAGTTGCTTGAGCAAGCAATTATATTAACCGAAATGCCTATGCCGACATCATAATACCCGCCGTCCCATTGCGCAAGGCTAAATGTATAAATCATGGAGGTACGCATATGAAAATAGGTATAGGACTGCCCAGCACGATACCCGGCACACCCGGACCGCTGATCATGGAGTGGGCGCGCAGGGCCGAGGCACGGGGCTTCTCCAGCCTCGCCATCATCGACCGCATCGTCTTCCCCAACTACGACTCGCTGATAGCCCTGGCAGCCGCGGGGGCCGTCACCGAGCGCATCGGCCTGTTCACCAACATACTCGTCGCCCCAGCCCGCAACCCAATCATGCTCGCCAAAGAGTCGGCCAGCGTGGACCAGATATCCGGCGGCAGGCTTACTCTGGGCATTGCCGCGGGCGGGCGCGAAGACGACTTCCAGGCGACGGGGCAGGAGTTCAAGGGCCGTGGCGAGCGCCTGGACCGTGACCTGGAACTCATCCACCGCGCCTGGAAGGGCGAGCACGTAACAGATAGCCCGCAGCCCGTCACCCCGCGCACCACCCGCCCCGAAGGCGTGCCCATACTCGTCGGCGGCAACTCGGACGCCACTCTCCGGCGCCTGGTCAAGTGGGGCCAGGGCTGGACCGTGGGCGGCGCTCCCATCGACATGGCTCGCGCCTTCATCCCACGTGTTCAGGAAGCCTGGAAAGAGGCAGGCCGCGAAGGCGATCCCCGCCTGGTAGCTCTCGGCTACTTCGGCCTGGGTCCCAACGCAGACGAAGGCATAGCAGCCTACATAGGCGACTATTATGCTTTCATCGGGCCGTGGGCCCAAAACATCGCTAAGGGTACACCCCGCACCGCGGAAGCTCTCAAAGATACCACCAGGCGCTTTGAAGACGCTGGCTTCGACGAGTTCATCTGGAACCCCACCATCCCCCAACTCGCCCAGGTAGACCTCCTGGCTGACGGTGTACTCTGAAAACCTGCGCCTCTAAAACGCTAGGAAGCAGGCAACACTTACCTTCGGACTGCGGGCCTGTTCGAGGCGCTGGTGGACGTGTCCGTGCTGTGGCTCACCGTGACTAGTGCTTTGCGAAAGTAGCACGGGCGTGCTAACCTGTTGTCAAGCCTCTTAGCTGCTCTCCTGGCTCAGGCATGCAAAAAGGACCGGACGTGCTCCCCGGTCCTTTTTGTTTCTTTGCTAATTGAGGTGGGCACATGTTAGGGTTTGGGCAATATCGAATGAAACGCCTCAACCAAACAGGGGACTAGATTGTTGATAAACCATGTGTGGCCATCAAGCACCCTACCAAGCTGCTCGTCGGAGATGAACAGGTCGGAGGGCTGCTTGGGATGTGTTATACGATCGCGAATGTCGTTGCCCTCTTTAATGAACTGCCAGCCATGCTCGTGAACAGGTAATCTAGACGTAATCTTCGTAGCTCGTGCGAAGGTATCGAAGCTGAACCTGAGATTATTGAGCGTTGATATTCTGGCGGATCTTCGCTGTGCCTTTCCGTTGCCGTCGAGAAAGTACTCATCTTCTCGGAGTAGCGCGAGTTCGGCAGAGGAAAAGAGATCTTCTGGACTGAGTTCAGGCGCGAGCGAGACCTGTTTCATTAAATAGGCCATTGCCTCAATATGTGAGTAGACAGTCCTTACTATAGCCCGATGTGCGAACTGCTTCATAGCCTCACGATCGATACCTGATGGCACAATCAACCTGGGAAATATCTTGACATCTTGAGTATAGGCGTCCAGTATGTCAAGTATAGCCTTAGCTCTTTCTATAAGCGTGAGTTCAGACACTGGCGGGCTCCTTCCTAGGCCCCGGAGGCATCCGGGATGCTACACCAGGTTGACCCATAATTGTGACGTTTCCACATTAAGACTTTTCTTATAGAAGCAGGTGTTACCTGTCCTCTCCATTTGTAAATAACTTGGACGTAGCAAGACGCTTCAAGGTAGACGTACAACATGAATAGGGCCTCTGCTTGGGCAAGTTTCGTGGTGTTTTAGTTCGTCTACCTTCTCAGCTAGGAGTTGTTCTGCGAACCGATCATCATAGACATTTATCCATTTGTCCCAGCCGGCCCAATAAAGTGGTAATTCCTCAGTATAGGGACCTCTGATGAGAAACGCTGTGCATGGAGGCTCACCTGTCTCGCTGCGGAACCGATCAGCGGTGCCGACGATCAATTCTCCCAGGGCCAACGAGATGTGTCCTGTGCCAGTGAAAGGAATTGTGACGTTATCTACTTCACGTGTGGATCCTAGAGGAACTGGGGTTTGAGTTTGGTATTGGGACTGTTGAGTAGTAGGAGAAAAAGTAGGGCTTGATCGCGCAAACGGGGATGGACCAATTTCAGCGAGCGGCAAGAAATAGGCAACCAGTGCGACAATGAGGCTTAGAGATGTAACAATTAGGGCGACAAGAGCGATTCTGCTTTCTGTTGATAAGTTTCGCATAGCCTAGATCTCGCTCATAAGTGAAGTATTGAGCCCAGCGTTCCCGGCGATTACAAAGCGACAGCAGACATAAGGAGAGGTAATGGCAGCGAACGCGTAGGGATGATACATCCGGTTGAGCGTTAATGGCAATACGCTTAACGCGAGAGCGTACTTAAAGCATAAGAGGCGAGAATACTCGCCTCTTATGTGAC
>JAXDKH010000065.1:0-14420 GCA_034667185.1 Chloroflexia bacterium
CTGGCGAAGCTGCTCGTTCTCCCGCACCGCCGCCTCTTTGCTGGCGTTCTCGGTGGTGAGAGCCTCTACAACGGCCCGTAGCTTGCGGTTCTCGTCCTCGAGATCGTGAGCGCGCGAGAGAGCGTCAATCCAACTGCCTATGCCGGTGGTAACGTCTCGCGCGAACTGCTGTATAGGAGTGACTACCGCGTTGACCGTCCCCTCAAGTGGCCCAAGCTGCCTGCCCTGGCTCAACAGAATAAGCGCGAGGGACACAAGCACCAACGCCACGAGCAAGTACAGGGTACGCGTCCAGGAGACGGATCGTTCTTTCTGCTTCATGGGATGAACGATTTGGGAATTGGGATTTCGAATTGCGAATTTGTTGGATACCTACTAAATTCGCAATCCGAAATCCCAATTCCCAAATCCAACTATTGCTGTACTACTACCGCCCGGCGGTTCTGGGCGCTGGACTTGAGGACCCGGTCGTACTTTTCGAGCGACTCGACTATGCGGCCCGCGCCGCGCACCACGCAGGTGAGGGGGTCCTCGGCGATGCGCACGGGCATACGGGTCTCGTTCATCAGACGCCTGTCGAGGCCCTTGAGGAGCGCGCCGCCACCGGCCAGGGTGATGCCGAACTGCATGATATCGGCCACTAGCTCAGGCGGCGTTTCTTCCAGGGCCAGGCGCACCACCTCCACGATCTCGGAGACGGGCTGGGCAATGGCGTCGCGCAGCTCCACGCTGCTGACGTCCACCGCCTTGGGCAGGCCGGTAATCACATCGCGTCCGCGCAACGTGACCGCAAGCTCCTCCTCTAAGGGGTATGCGGAACCGGCGGCGATCTTGGCGGCCTCGGCCATGCGCTCGCCTATGTGCAGGTTGTGCTCGCGGCGGGCGTACTGGATGATTGATTCGTCTATCTCATCTCCGGCGGTGCGGATCGAATGGTTGATCACGATGCCGCCCAGCGAGATGACGGCCACCTCAGTGGTGCCACCCCCGATGTCCACTATCATCGAGCCAACCGGCTCCTGCACGGGCAGCCCGGCACCGATGGCGGCGGCCATTGGCTCCTCGATTGGGTAGGCCTCGCGAGCGCCGGCGTTGATGGCGGCGTCGTGGGCGGCTCGGCGCTCAACCTCGGTGACGCCTGAGGGGATGCCAATCACCACGCGGGGCTTAGGCGTCATCAAGCCCTGCGAGTGCACCTTGCGGATGAAGTGCTTGAGCATCATCTCCACGATGTCGAAGTCGGCAATCACGCCGTCCTTGAGGGGGCGTATGGCGACGATATAGCCGGGGGTCTTGCCCACCATCGCTTTGGCCTCGGCACCCACGGCGTAGGGCTTGCGAGTGCGTTTGTCGATCGCTACCACGGAAGGCTCGGACACCACAATGCCCTTGCCTCTAACGTGTACGAGAGTGTTTGCCGTACCCAGGTCTACGCCCAGGTCGCGACTGAACAGGCCGAACAGAGCGTTCAGGGGACCGATCATTAGCGTAATGCTCCTATCGGCGGGCAAACCACAAGCAATGTGAAGCACGCCGACTGTAAAGTTGAAGGTCGTACGCCCGGTGCGCGCGTAAAGCGCAATATGCACAGCGGGCCGCGAGCAGCGCATGACTGCGCCGGAAATAAGACAATCGTGAGGCAGATGAGAGGAAATTGATTGCAGAACGTCTCAACAATGAGACGTGAAATTCCCTTACCCCATAAGAGTTAAGCCCAAAATCTGCCTTACGATTATAAGTCAGGGCTGGTGCAGAGTCAAGCGTGCAAAGGTACTATTAGGCACAAAAGTGGCAATAAATCCATTAGAAGGTGTTGAGTTGGCAAGATATTGTCCCTGGGCGGTGGTTATTTCCTTTGAAGTAGGTGCCTTGTGTGCCAAACCTGTTGTGAAGTATAATCAGGCCTATTCGCTTGATGGGGGTTTTAGTCTATGCTCTCTACGTCCGCCACGTCACTTAATGGGGCGGGAAATGGCCGTGCCACCACCGCGGCGCTCAACCGCAACCTACCGCTGTTCGACTGGTACATCATGCCGGAGGCCTATTCCGCCCCGCTGGTCATGGATGCCATCAAGGAGTTCGGCGTGCCGGAAGGCGGCACCGTGCTCGACCCGTTCTGCGGCACCGGCACCACGCTTGTAGCCGCGCGGCTGGCCGGCCGTAATGCGGTCGGTATTGAGGTAAACCCCTTCCTATGCATGGCCTCCAGGGTCAAGACGCGGGAGCGATTCAACCTCCCCCTGCTGCGGATGGAGGCTGAGAGGCTCATGTCGGCGGCGCGGCTGGTGTTGCGGAGCGTGGACGAAGGCAAGATGCCCCACCTTGCCGACAAGTTCCCTGACATGCCACGCCTTGAGCGCTGGATCGCCAGGCGAGTGGCCCTCAAGGTGCTGGCGTTGCGCGACCTGATCAACGAATACCTTAGCCCACAACACCGGGAGATCGGGCTGCTGGCGCTGGCGGCGATCCTGCGCGGGGCCAGTAACATGAAGCTATCGCCGCACGCTTTCGGCTCCCGCGAAGTAAAGCACGACGCGCCCGTGATGTCCCTCTTCGAAATGCGCATGGCTAAGATGCTGGACGATATCCAGTGGTTGCGAACACAGAAAGACCTGGGCCACGCGCAGGTACTCGAGGGCGACGTGCGCAAGGCCCGCGAGGTGGAACACAGGCTGCTGCCCGCCCACCTCGCCATCACCTCGCCCCCCTACCTGAACAACC
Organism: Chloroflexia bacterium; assembly: GCA_034667185.1. Classification (GTDB taxonomy): domain Bacteria; phylum Chloroflexota; class Chloroflexia; order QHBQ01; family JADMIH01; genus JADMIH01. The sequence goes on from JAXDKH010000065.1 coordinate 2,722, forward strand.
TCGACTACACCATGCAGACGCGCATGGAACTTTTCTTCCTCGGCTTCGTGCAGAGCATGGAAGAGTTGAAGCACCTGCGCAAGCGGATGATGATCTGCGACGCCAAGGCCACGTACAAAGACATCGAGGACTGGCGGCGCGTGGAAGAGGTCAGTTCGGTTGCGAACATCGCCCAAGCCCTGGACGAGGAACTGGGAGACCGAAACTGGGGCTGGGACTACGGCCTGATGACACGCCAGTACTTCGGCGGCCTATTGCGCTCCCTGGAAGCGGTGAAGCCCCTGCTGGCCCCCGGCGCGCACTTCGTGGTCATCACAGGCGAGTCGGCGCACGCGGGCATACTCGTGCCGGTACCCGACATCACGGCAGAGCTAGGGCGCATGGCCGGGTACGAGGCCACAGAGGTGCGGGTGCTGCGAACACGCAGGTCGTCGTCACACAAGTTCGGGCTGAAGGAAAGCGCGGTGATTCTGAAGCGTGAAACATAGTTCAGAAACGTGAAACGTGAAACGTGATGCGGCTTGCCAAAGAGGGTGCGTGAATGCTAACGTAGTGCTATGGTGAGGTGCTATTGGTCTTTGTCATTCTGAACGCAGTGAAGAATCTCGTCCTTAAGCACCCAAATACCACCTTTCCTTAGGGCCAAATAGTACCGTAAGAAAAGTGTAACATCCAGGTGAAGGACGAGATTCTTCACTGCGTTCAGAATGACAAAGGGAGACAGGGTGCTGTACAAGCAAAATATGACCCTAACGTACTCTCTTTAGTAAGCCGCATCACGTTTCACGTTTCACGCTTCAGAGCCTCGTTTCAAACCACTTTCTCCCCCGCCTTCTCCAGCATCTCCTTCAACTGGCGGGCGGTGGTGATCGCCGCGCCTCGGTAGTGGTTGTTGGTGAAGATAAAGGTCTGCTGGGCGGAGTTCTCCAACTTCTCGATTTTGGGCACCCACTCGGTTAGCTCTTCGGGGCTGTACTCGTAGCTGTAGCGCTCGTAGGCCTCGTCGTGCTGCCACCACTTCTTGGCGTTGCGGCCGTGGAAACGCACATAGGCTATGGGCGCGGTCGCCACCGCGATGGGAGGGATGAGGCCCTTCATGCGCGGCTCGTCCACGCAGCAGTAGCCCAGGTCGTTCTTGCGGAGCAGGTCCATCGTGTCGTCGGTCACCCAGGTGCCATTGCGGAACTCCACCACCACCGGCAGGTCACCCATACGCTCGCGGAACGTCTGGAGGTAGTCGCGGTTCTCCTGCGTCGGCTTGAAGGAGTTTGGGAACTGCGCCAGCACGCAGCCGAACTTGCCCTCATCGATCAAGGGCTGGACCGCCTCGCGAAAGAAGCGGAAGTTCTCGGGCGTGCCACCACCCTCCTCCGCCTCTCGCTCGTGCGTAAGCTCTTTGCTGGCCTTGATCGTGAACACGAAGTTTTCGGGCACCTTGCGGGCCATGGCAGCCAGAGTGCGGGCGGCTGGCATGCGGTAGTAGGTGTAGTTGATCTCGGTCGCGCCGAACTCCTGCGCGTAGAACGGCAGCATCTCGGTATCCTTGATGTTCTCGGGGTAGTACGGCCCCTTCCAATCGGCATAGCTATAGCCGCTAGTTCCAATGCGAATCATGTCTACCTCCCCTACCGACACTCACGATGAAAGCCTTGATCTCTGGGCCCATGAGAGCATTTCAGGTGCAACTTTGAGCATGAAAATGGTACAAATGTTCTGTTAAATTATACCAAATCGCGACCTAAATCTCCACTGATTGCCGTATATTGCCCGTCGTGTTATTATCGTGGGACCGAACCCCTCACGCACGTAAGCTGAAGCTAACCCCGCAGAAGAGCCAAATCTATGCCATCAATTATTGTCGCCGGGCTTGGACCCGGAGCCTGGGAGCAGGTCACACTCGAAGTCAAGTCGTTGCTGGAGTCGGCGGGCACCGTCTACCTGCGCACCTCCACCCACCCCACCGCTGAGCACCTGCCGGCCCACCTCGACGTGCGCACGTTCGACCACCTGTACGAGCGCGAGGACCGCTTCGAGGAGATATACCGCAAGATAGCCGAGGAACTGGTGAGCATAGCGGTATCATCCAGCCAGCAGCAGATTATTTACTGCGTGCCCGGCCACCCGGCGATTGGCGAAGCCTCGGTGCGGCATTTGAGGACGCTAGCTGCTGAACGGGGTATCGAGATCAGGTTGGTCGCGGGGCTTTCCTTCCTGGAGCCTGTGTGCACAGCGCTGGGCATCGACCCGTTGCACCGGGGCCTTCAAATTGTGGACGGCACCGAGCTAGCGGGCTTTGGCGAGAAGCAAGCTCGCGAGCCCTCCGAAGACGAGGAGCCGTTCCTGTTCAGCCCCTACTCGCTGCCCGTGGAGCCCTCAGCGTTCCCGGCGATGTCGGGCCTCACCCCGCTCTACCCGGTGCTGCTATGCCAGGTGTATAACGACCGCGTGGCCTCGGCCTGCAAGCTGATGCTCATGGAGCGCTACCCGGACGAGCACCCGGTGCAAATCGTCCTGAATGCAGGGGTGCCGGGGCAGGAGCAGGTGATAAGCACCACGCTGGCCGAGATGGACCGAGGGCACGGCATCAATCACCTGGCCTGCGTGTATATACCTTCATTAGAGCCGCTACAACTACCCCGCGAGTTCGACTCGCTGGTGTACGTCATGGGCAGGCTGCGCGGTCCCGGCGGCTGCCCGTGGGACCGCGAGCAGACCCACCACTCGATCAAACACCACCTGCTGGAAGAAGCCTACGAAGCCGTGGACGCTATGGACGCGGGCGACCCAGACACCCTGGCCGAGGAGCTGGGCGACCTACTCTTGCAGGTGGTATTCCACTCGCAGCTTGCCGTCTCCAACGAAGAATTCACGTTATCCGATGTTATTTCGCACATCGTCACCAAGCTGGTGAGGCGGCACCCGCACGTCTTTGGCGACGTGGAAGTGACAGGGGCCGAGCATGTACTGCGCAATTGGGAGATGATCAAGGCGGGGGAGCGCGAGGCCAAAGCCAAGGCGGGCCGCAAGTTCGACTCGGCGGAGGCAGCCAACCAGGGGCTTGAGGGCACCGGGCTGCTGCTGAGCGTGCCCCGCGCCATGCCCTCACTCGACCGCGCCCAGCAGCTACAGGTGCGCGCCGCCCGCGTCGGCTTCGACTGGTCCGGCATCTCCGGCATCTACGACAAGGTGCGGGAGGAACTGGAAGAGTTGCGGGTGGAAGAAAGCGTCGAGCGACGCACGGAGGAGCTGGGCGACCTGCTATTCGTGCTGGTGAACCTGGGCAAGTGGATGGGCATAAACGCGGAAGAGGCGTTGCGCCGTGCCAACGACAAGTTCCTCAACCGCTTCATGGCTATGGAACGGGCTATTGTAGGCGAAGGCAAGAAGCTGCGCGACATGAACGTTGAGGAGATGGACCGCTACTGGGACCGCATCAAGGGCGTGGCGGGAAAGGGCTAGCGGGTGAGCAAGTCGCACAAGTACGTTGCCACGCGTTCGCGCCCCAACCAGGGTCTCGCCAACCGCAAGCTGGGGCCTAAACGCTGGGCCTACCACAAACCGGTGTACCTGCGAAGCCCTTTGCTTGCATTTCTCCGCAGGCTGGGCATTGTGGCCCTTGGCGTGTTCGGCATGGGTGTGATTATCCTGGCCGGGTACAAGCTCCTTGTGGAGGCGGACGCTCGGACGCTCATGTACGAGGCAGGCGACCCCAAACTGCCCCACAATCACGTGGCGCTCGTGTTTGGTGCAGGATTGGGACCTAACGGCGAACCTTCAGCCATACTGGACGACCGGGTAGCCACCGCCGTCGAGTTGTACAAGGCCGGGAAGGTGGACAAGTTGCTGATGACCGGCGACAACGGCGATGTGGATTACAACGAGGTCGAGGCAATGCGCAAGGCGGCGGTCGCCAAGGGAGTGCCTGACCGCGACATCGTGCTGGACTACGCGGGCTTCAACACGTGGGACAGTTGCTACCGGGCGCGGGAGGTGTTCAGCCTGAAAGAGGCTACCCTGGTCACCCAGCGGTTCCACTTGCCTCGCGCCCTGCACGCCTGCAACTACCTGAAGGTCAAAGCGATAGGTGTGATAGCCGACCGTCACGCCTACAACACCTTCAACAACGAGGTCCGTGAGATTCCGGCGCTGGCGGGCAACCTGTTCCGCATCATCATCAACGACCAGCCCCGCTTCCTGGGGCCGAAGGTAAACGTGGACGAGCCGCAGGTAAGATAGCAGGTTTCTTCAGACGTCGTCAGGATTGCGGCTCCGGGTGGTTTGCTAGCACAAGCAGCTCAGAAGGGCCTACGTCTCTGATCTCAACGTGTGCCCCTCCGTCGGGACGCCTCTGTACGACGACTGTGGCCCCCACCGGGTGAGAGCCCTGGTAAGGGCCGGTGCCCTGGCTCGTCACTGCCGCCTCTGCCGTGTTGAGTACAACTGTCATCGTGCTGCCGTTGAGGTTTACGTCCACTTCAACGTCGCCCCCTCGCGCGTGCTCGCCGTTGCCGTTCACAATGCAAAGGGCCTCTTCATCGTCCAGGATGCGCGACCAGGCAATCAACTCACCCGGTCCCGGCAGTTCGAACGAGGTACCCGGCAGCTTTAGCTTGCGCTGGTACTGGCGGCCATACCTGAGGACCCCAAATTGCTTCCGAAGGTTAGCTAACGCAGCCACGCGGACGTAGACCGGGTGCCCCGCATCGAAGCAATGGCGGCCCGCCGTGCCGAAGGGGCCGAACCCCGGAAGGCCTGTATCCACCCCGGCGGGTGCCGGTTGCAGCCCGGTCCGACCTTCGGCGCGTGGGTGTTCGGGGCCGAACATCGCCTCTCGCAGGTAGCGGTCCGAGCCTCCCCAGCCGGGCAGCCACTGCCGCTCCGGCGGCTCCGGCCCGGAAAACGCCTGTTCCGTGCCATAGTAGATACAGGGAATGCCCAGGGAGAAGAGTTGCAGCGCCACCCCAGCTATCACCTGGTGTGTGGGCCTGGCATCTACCGAGAACCGCAGCTTTGTTCCGAAAACGTGGTCGTGGTCGTCCAGGATAGACACATGGCGCAGCCCCAGGTTGCGGTGCGATCCCATGTTGGGTTCGACGTCACTGCTGGCATCAAAAGCCTTGAAATATTGATGGGCATTCACAAGGCCCTTGGCAGCGCCGTTGAGCGTCAGGCGCATCTCGCCGATGTCGAGGGCCGCGTTCAGGTTGCGCTGGAGGGCATTGAGGTACCGGCTCTCGTTGAAGTCGCCGCCCGCTATCTCGCCTATGAGGAGGAAGTTGGCTTTACCCAGGTTGTTGGCAAACTCTTTGATGGTGCCGCAGAAGTCGCGGGCCTGGTTGGGAGACACGTGCTTGAGCGTATCGAGGCGGAAGCCGTCGCAGTCGGTGAGCGCTATCCAGTACTTGTAGCAGAGCGCGAGATCCGTCAGCACGCCGGGGTTGCCTAGGTCGAAGTCGCGCAGGTCCTCGAAGTCGGAGCGCTTGTGCTCGGCCAGTGGGTTGAAGAGGTCTTCGGCTGTATTGTCCAGGCTGCCGCTTCCGGCACGGGTGTAGTGCCCGGCATCTTGAAGCTCCGCAGGCCACGCACCGTCCTCACCACTCTGGATAGCGGCGATAGGCTCGCCCTGCTGCCCGCGCCAGGAGCCAAAGTCATACTGTCCTGTGGTGTACCGGGCCTTGTGCACGCCATTTTCCGGGTGGTTGGGATCGGCGGCGGGAGTGCCAGGCGGGTAGAGCCAGTTCGAGCCTGAGTGATTGAAGATTATATCGAGTATGATGCGCAAATCCCGGTCGTGGGCAGCGGACACGAGATCAACCAGGTCCTGGCGGCTGCCGAAGCGTGGATCCACTTCCAGGAAGTCCTGCACGCCGTAGCCGTGGTAGGTGTCCAGGTGACCCCGTTGCTTGAAGACGGGGCCGACCCACAGTGTCGTAACGCCCAGCCCCTGTAAATAGTCCAGCTTGGACGTTATTCCGCGTATTGTGCCGCCCTGCCAGCGCTCGGCCCCCGAACGCGCCCATCGCTCCCAGCTCCAGGTCTCCCCGGTGGGGAGGTTGGGACGCGCGGCGTTCAGGTTGCTGCGGTCGCGCGGCAGCAAGTTGCCAGGGACTTCGCGGCCATCGCTGAAGCGGTCGGGCAGGAGGAAGTAGAGCACTTCATCGCGCCAGTCGGCAGCGGAAGGAAAATAGCTTTGCCGGCGGGGCAGGGCAACGTTGCGCACGCGCTCCGGGCGCGCCTCGCCAAGCACTCGATCTCTGAAACCCATTGTGGTGCTCCTATCCCAACAATAAGCGGGACTGCTAACCGCATGCTCAATAGACCGCATGTGTAAAGCAACGGCATGCAACACTGCGTGCGTGGCAAATCTATTCAATAGTATCTCTAATACGAGTGTTTGTCAACCGGAAGGGACACGTTATTTCCGCTTCAGCGCCTCTTCCAGCACCACCTTAGCCAGGGGCAGGGCCACGCGCGTGCCTTCGCCGCCTTCCTCTATCATGGTGCAGATTGCATACTGGGGTTTAGCGGGATCTTTGCCCGCGAAGCCGATGAACCAGGAGTGGGAGGTGTCGTGCCCTGTTTCGGCGGTGCCGGTCTTGCCACCTACTATCGCCCCTTGTATCGCGGCGTCCTTGGCCCAGCCCGTCTGCACCGAGGTGATCATCATCTGCTTGATGGCCTCGTCGGTGTTGGGCGAGAGCACCTGCTGCAACGCGTGAGGCTGGAACTGCCAGACAGGTTGGCCGGTCTCATGGTCATTCACCGAAGAGACCATGTAAGGGGCCGGTAGCTCGCCTCCACGCGCCACAGCAGCCGCCACCAGGGCCATTTGCAGCGGAGTGGCCTGTACCTCTCCCTGGCCGTAGGCTGTAGCCGCCAGCAGGTTCTTGCTGACCTGCACTGCCTCGTCGCTGGAGGCCAGGCGGCTCGCCTCAAGAGGCAAACCGATGTCGTAGTGCGTGCCGAACCCGAACCGCCGCGCGTACTCAATCAGGCGGTTGCCACCTAGCTGCACCCCAAGCTCCGCGAACACCACGTTCAGCGACCACTTGTAGCCCTCGGTCAGGGTAAATTGCGGCCCGTGGTTGCGCGGGCGGCAGGTAGAGCAGTCCACGTGGAGGTAGTTCCCGGCCTCCACCTGCACCTTGCCGTTGGTGTCTGTGAATACGGACAGAGGCTGGGCGGCCCCGGTGTCGATGGCCGCGCTTGCCGTCACCGTCTTGAAGGTCGAGCCGGGTGGGTAGAGGCCCTGCGTGGCGCGCATGAGGAGGGGGTTGTTCGCGTCGCTGACCACGCCGTTATAGTAGTCAACGATGCGCTTGCTCTCTACTTCCCAGTCCGCGGCATCGGGGTCAAACGATAGCTGCTGGGGATCGATGTGCGGCCAGGAGGCGAGGGCCAGGATAGCCCCGGTCTGAGCGTCCACCACGACGACCGAACCTTTGCGCTCGCCAAGCTGCTCCTGGGCGAAGTTCTGCAAGTGCGGGTCTATGGTCAGGTAGATGTCGTTGCCGATCACAGGGCGATGGAGGAGCCTGCGCTGCTGCTCTGTCAGTGGGTTGAGCACCTCGCTGCCCGACAGGTAGCGGTCGAATGAGGCTTCCAGGCCCGCCGAGCCATAAATCATAGGGTTGTAGTAGCCTGCGAGATAGGAAATGTTCGGCTCAGGGTAGATGCGGTGCGCATAGCGGGACGGCGAGATAATCTCGGAGGCCGCTATAATCGTGTCGCCCCCGACCACGATAGCCCCGCGCTGCGTCTGCAGTTCCTCCGGTATCTTGCGGGGGTCCTGGATAACGTTGCCCTCTGCGGTGATAACGGTTGCATCTTTGATAGCCACGGCAACCACTATCTGCTCGCGCAAGAGGTGCAAGGTGAGCAGGGCGAAACCCACCAGCAAGAATGCCCCAAGCTGCCGGACGTTATGGCGGAAGCGGGCGTCGAGCGTGGCATACCTGCCGACGGGCGGAGACGCTGTGAGCCAGGCATAAATCAGGAAAAGCAGGAACGCCCCACCGAGGCATATGAGCCACACGCTATCGCTGGGAGGCTCTTTGGGCTTGCCCGGTATGGCCCCGTTCACCAGTCCGAACGTGACCAGGCCCAGGCCACCCAACAGCGCGAAGATGCGTATGAGGTTACGTACCGGCCCTGGCATCACGGGCTGCCCAGCCTCTCGGTGTCGGTCCGGACGGGGCGAGGGGCCGATACTCGCAGCAGCAGGCCGATAATCACGCAGTTGGTGATGAGCGAGGAACCGCCGTAGCTGATGAACGGCAGCGTGATGCCCGTCAGGGGGATCATCTTGATCGCGCCGCCGATGATGATAATCGCCTGCAAGCCCAGGATGGTGGTGAGGCCCACCGCCAGCAATTGCTCGTAGCCGCTGCGGGAGGCAAAGGCGATGTGATAGCCTCTATAAACCAGCACCATAAAGAGGGCCACCACGCCCAGCGTGCCCGCCAGCCCCAGTTCCTCACCGATGGCCGAGATTATCATGTCGGTCTGCACGGCGGGGATGATGCTGGACGAGCCGAAGCCGATGCCCACACCCAGCACGCCTCCGGAGGCCAGGGCGAAGAGCGACTGCACGATCTGGAAGCCATCGGCATGCCCCACCGGCCACGGGTCGAGCCAGATGTTCACGCGCTTGGCAATGTGGGTGAACTGAGAGGCGAAGAAGGCGCTCAACGTGTAGGCCGCCGCGAAGAAGAGGGCCAGCCCACCCACCACGAAGAAGAGCCGCCCGCTCGCCACGTAAAGCATCGCCAGGAAGATGCCGAAGAAGAGCAGCGCGCTCCCCAGGTCGCGCTGGACCACGAACAGCACCAGCGCCAACGCCCATAGCACCAGCAATGGCGCAATATAGGGTATCGGCGGGAGCTTGATGGGGCCGACCCTGTAGGGTGACGCCAGCAGTTCGCGCTTGTCATCGAGGTAGCCGGCCAGGAAAATGACCAGCAGCACCTTCAGCAACTCGGACGGCTGGAAGAGGAAGAAGCCGAAGTTGAACCAGAGCTTGACCCCGCTGCCACTTCCTGCGTCGGTGCCGAACACCAATGTAGCGGCCACCAGCCCTATGCCCAGGATGGCGAACGTGTACTTGTAGCGCCGCAGCCAATTGAGGTCGCGCACCAGGGCCACGGTGGCCCACATCGCGACCATGCCCACCACTATCCACAACACCTGCTTGCGCGCTATGCCCTCGAAATCGTCACTCTTGCTTACGAGGGCGGGCTCCAGGCGCTGGATCATTACGAGGCCGAGCACCATGATAGTGGCCGTTATGGGCAGCAGCACCTGGTCGGCGCGGGGCTTGGCAAAGTTGAGGAAGAGGTGTAGGCCGAAGATGAGGCCGAGGAACACGAAGCTCATCCAGAGATCTTTCCACTGCCACTGCATAGCGCCTGTGGGCACCAGGATGACCATGAGCATGCCCACGATGCTGAGCAGCGCAGGGATGATGAGCAGGCGGAACTCGGTCCAGCGCAGGGAGCGCACGGTACCCCAGAAACGCCCAGCGCGTGATGAGCCTGGTTGGACGGCGGGCATGCCGGGGGCGGGCGGTGTATGTGTGGTGGGAGGAGAAGCTACGCTCATGTACCTCTAACTATTCAACGTACCTGCCGATGAGGGGTCGCATCTGCTCTTTCACGCCGGCAGGGATCGCATCGGGCGCTGTCATGATAGCACTCTGGAGGGCGCTACCACAACTGCACTCACGCGTACCGGCGATTGTGGATATCGCCGAGGCGACCGTGTTCCGCGCCAGGTGCACGTTCTTGTTGAGGGTCGCCACCACCATATCGACCGTAACGCTGTCATGTCCGGGGTGCCAGGTGTCGTAGTCGGTGACCATAGCCAGGGTGGCGTAGCAAATCTCGGCCTCTCTTGCCAGCCGGGCCTCGGGCAGGGCGGTCATACCGATAATGGACATGCCCCAGCTACGGTACGTCTCAGACTCGGCGCGAGTGGAGAACTGCGGCCCCTCCACGCACATGTACGTGCCACCGTCGTGCACCGTGCCGCCAGCCTCCCGACCGGCTGCCAGGAGCTTCTGCCGCAGGTCGGGGCAATACGGCTTATCAAAGGCCACGTGCACCACCACGCCATGATCGAAAAACGTCCGCGGGCGGTGCAATGTGCGGTCGAAAAGCTGGTCGGGCACCACCATGTGCTCAGGAGCTAGCTCCTCCTTCATGCTGCCCACGGCGCTCACCGAGATGAGATGGGTGACTCCCAGTAGCTTCATAGCGAAGATGTTGGCGCGCACGGGCACGTGTGTCGGGTTCACCCTGTGCCCCTTGCCATGCCGCGAAATAAAGGCCACGTCGCGCCCGCCTATCTTCCCTAGCACCACAGGGTCGAGCGTCTTGCCAAACGGCGTGTCTATCTCCTCCGTGCGCACGTCCGTAATCCCCGGCATGTCGTAAAACCCCGACCCACCGATGATTCCGATTACCCCTGTATCCATAGTTCCTCCATTTGGGAATTGGGACTTCGGATTGCGGATCTCGTAGATGTCCGACAAATCCGCAATTCGAAATCCCAATTCCCAAATCTACTTTCTCATCGAGCGTTCGATTTTCATGCAGCGGTCCATGACCACTATCAGACCAGCCTCGCGGGCTTTGCGGGCGGCTTCTTCGTTGACTATGCCTAGTTGGAACCAGACTGCCTTTGCACCCGCGGCGATAGCCTCGTCTACTACTTGCGGCAGGGCTTCCGGGCGGCGGAAAACGTCCACGACCTCAGGCGGTTCTGGCAATTCGCTCAGGCTGGCGTAGGCCTTCTCGCCCACCACTTCGGTCTCGGTGGGGTTTACGGGGATGACCTCGTAGCCCCGCCTTTTGAGGTAATGCCCCACGGCCAGGCTCGGCTTGGCGGGGTTTGAGGAGAGGCCGACTATAGCTACCCGGCGCATGTTGAGCGCGGCGTCGATGTCTTCAGGGCGGGCGAAATCGTCTGGTGGTGTGTCCAATATATCTCCTGGTGCTGAAACGGGGTCAGAAACGAGAAACGTGAAACGTGAAACGTAATGCGGTTTGCTCTTGTTGGTTCGTGTATGCTTTGCCGCTTCTTCACTGCGCACCCTGCTCCCCTTGTCATCCTGAGCGCAGCGAAGGATCAGTGACCCGTTCTTGACTCTTGGTATTACGGTACATGGTTCCTCTTACCACCATCATCCCCAATGTTGAGGACTCTCATCTACCCACCTGATCCTTCGCTGCGCTCAGGATGACACAGGGAATAGGGTTCTGCACTTCCAACAACGCAACGCCACGAACGACTCGCCAATCAATAGGAGCGCATGTTGTGCTCGACCATGAGGCAGCGGTCCATAACCACTATTAGGCCGGCCTCGCGGGCTTTGCGGGCGGCCTCGTGGTTGATTATGCCTGACTGTATCCAGATAGCCTTTGCGCCCACCGCGATGGCGTCGTCCACCACTTCGCCTACGTACTCTGGGCGGCGGAAGACATCCACGACCTCTGGCGGTTCGGGCAGGTCGCGCAGGCTGGCGTATGCTTGTTCGCCAAGAACCTCCCTCTCGGTGGGATTGACGGGCGTGATGGCATAACCTACCCTCTGCAAGTAGCGCGCTACTCCGTGGCTCGGCTTGGAGCGATCTGAGGACAGACCTACCACCGCTATATGGCGCATCTTGAGTATGGCCTCGATGTCTTCCGGCCGGGCGT
>JAXDKH010000066.1:0-4292 GCA_034667185.1 Chloroflexia bacterium
CTCATCATCTCCCTGAATTTCCCTGGCCTTCTCTTCTCACTCTTTGACTACTTCCAAGTTATTAGACACCCTCTGAGCCTCCCTCTGTCATCCTGAGCGCAGCGAAGGATCAGGTGGATAGGGAAGAAGCAGCATTGGAGCAACAATTTACGCTTGCCTCCTTTGCTCTTGTATTGCCACAGAGAACGACAGCCACCTGATCCTTCGCTACGCTCAGGATGACAGAGGGAGGCCCATGATGGCAGGGCGGGGCTATGCTCCCTCCCGTCCCATAGTTGGCAGCTACACGCTGGGTCCACAGCCAACGTGCTATAATTTCCCATGCTCACAAGGCTCAGCCCACTCGCCCGCCGCTTCAGGTCCGGCCTCCTCTCCGCTGACTTCCTCATCATGACGGTGCTCTTCTTGTTCGCCTTCGCGCTGCGCTGGTACGGCATCTCGGGCTCGCTGCCCTACGTGGCGCACCCTGACGAGCCGAAAGTGATCGACTCGGCGATACACATCGTCAAGTCGGGAGACCTCAACCCCCACCTGTACATCTGGCCGTCGCTGTACATCTACGTGCAGGCGCTGCTGCTTCAACTCCACGTCATCTGGGGCATGCTCCGGGGGTATTATGATGGCCCGGCCTCTCTGCCCAACGTGACGCACATATTCACCTTGGAGTCCGGCGTCTACATGTGGGCGCGTACCCTGGCCGCATTCATAGGGGCTATCAGCATTCCTGTGCTCTACCGGGTGGGCAAGGAGATGTTCAACGACAGCAGGCGGGTGGGGCTGGCGGCGGCCCTCATGCTGGCGGTGTCGCCCCTGCAAGTGCAATACTCCCACTTTGCCCTGATGGACGCGCCCCTCGGCCTGATGGGCATATTTGTCCTGTGGGCCTCCTACCGCCTGAGCCGCACCACCACCTCAAACAGGCCGCTGTTGCGCGACCCACTGTTCTGGCAGGCGGCACTGGCCGGGCTTCTTGTGGGCATCGCCACCGGCACCAAGTACAACGGCCTCTACCTGGGCGTGGTACCCTTCATCGCCCTCATCATGGCGTGGCGGCGCAACAGGCTGACCTTGAGCCGAGGGCATTTGGTTGCGGCGCTTGCAGGCATGGGTGCGTTCGCGACGCTCGGGTTCGTGCTGTGCGAGCCGTACATGCTGCTCGACTGGCCCGCGTTCTACAACGGCTTCACTTTCCAGGTGCAAGCCTACCTCCCCGCCGAGAACCTTGACCAGGTGTTCGCCTCCATCCAGCGGCACATCACCGACCTGGCCGACAGTGATATGCACTTCTTCATGCCCGCCGCGCTGGGGACCTTTGTGGTGCTGGCAAACGCCCCCGTTCGCAACCGTTTCTGGTTGCTGGTGGCTTTCCCGGTGTTCTACCTGCTGGCGATGAGCCGCTTCTCGCTCACCTACGTGCGCAACCTGATCGTCACCCTGCCGTTCCTGGCTATCCTGTCGGGCTATGTGATCGACCTGGTGGCGATGCAGCTTACCACGCTGGTGCGGGGCTACGCCGCGCGCATAGATAACAGGCGGGTGTGGAACGCGGTGCGCTGGGGCATAGTGGCGGTGGCCTTGCTGCTCGTCGCTATGGAGCCGCTGCGTATCTCCTACAACTACAGCGCGTCCATGTCCGATCCGGACAGCCGCAACCTGGCGTGGAGCTGGATGCAGGAGAAGATGCGGCATGGCTACCGCTTCGCCGCCGAGTTGCACCCCTGGCAGGTGCAGGACTGGCCCGACGTGCTCGCCTTCGACGTGGAGAACCCCGGCCAGACCCAGGAGCTTACCGCCCGCCCCCCTGAATGGTACGCTCAATACGGCTATGACTATGTGGTGCTCAACTCCAACCTGAAGGACTGGCAGCGGGATGCCGCCAACCTGGCGATGTACCAGGCGCTACCTGTGGCGCAGCGATACGTAGGCGACCAGGAGGGCGGGTCCAAGGGGCCTACCATGACTGTAATCAGCCTGCACGAGCAGCAAAGGCAGCCACAGGGTGCCCCAGCAACGCACCCGGAAGAGGCACAGCTTGAGGACTTCGCAATCCTGCAGGGCTTCGACCTGTCGCCCGTCCCAAACGCGGACACATTGCTGGAACCTGGCAACATGGCCGGTGGGGGCACCTACACGGCAGGCCAGGAAATCGGCCTCAACATGTACTACCGGGCTTACCGGGACGGTAGACCTGACGACCGCAACTGGCAGGTATGGATACACCTGGTGGACCCCGCCACCGAGCAGACCATGGCACAACTGGACGTGCAGCCCTTCGCTGGCATGCTCAAGCAGTACCCCATCGTCAACCGCGAACCTCACCCGGTCACGAAGTGGCACCAGGGCGAGCTACTGGCAGGCATCTACAACTTCCCTCTGCCCACGAACCTGAAGCCCGGCAAGTACCGCCTTGAGACCGGCATGTGGGTGCCGCCCAACGGCCCCAGCGCGACCCTCCGGCTGGAGAACACGAACCAACCCACCGACCGCGTTGTGCTGGGGGAGATTGAAGTGCATTAAGGCTAAAAGCATTTCCAGACGCAGAGAGCGCAAAGGAGGAAATCCAAATGGCTACGAATGAAGGAGTTCGCATAGTTCACGCCGACCAGCGCAGCACGGTCACACTGCAGTCGGGCGGAATGAAACGCGAGGCCGGTATAGCACCGGACACCACAGGCAACCAGAACCTGTGGATGGGTCTGGCGACGACGCCCGGCGGCATGGTGAGCAATTGGCACCACCACGGCGACTGCGAAACAGGCATCTATATGCTACAAGGACGCGCCCGCTTCCACTGGGGCAAGGGCGGAACCGAAAGCGCAGAGGTGGCCCCCGGCGACTTTATAGCAGTCGCGCCAGGGGCCATCCACATGGAAGAAACGTTAGGCGATGAGGATGCGGTCTTCGTGGTTGCACGTGCCTGCAGCGAGGTCATCGTAGTAAACGTTGACGGCCCAGAATCGGGATAGTGGTTCCGATTGCTTACTGGATCAGTTCGCGTACCCCCTGTAGCGGGATGCGTATCCAATCAGGGCGGTTGTTCAGCTCGTAGATTAGCTCGTACACTGCCTTTTCCAGCAGGTAGATGTCGAATAAAATCCTCAGGTCTTGCGGGTTGCGGGGCAGGAAGTTGCCGGCTGCAGCGACGTTGAGGTACTCCTTCAGGTAGGCCGCGCCGACCCACTTGTGCCATGCATCGGCCCAGCCCTCTATGCCTACCTGCCTCTCAGAAGCTACCACGCCCTTGGTGATGCGCGAGAACATGGCGGCATATGCGGCGTAGTGGAAGGAACGTAACATGCCGGTTACGTCTTTGAGCGGCGAGTGCTTCTCGCGCCGCTCCTTGAGCGAACGCACCGGCTCGCCCTCAAAGTCGATGATTACGAAGTCGCTGCCGGTCCAGAGCACCTGCCCCAGGTGGTAGTCGCCGTGCACGCGGGTGCGCACCGCATCAAGCTGCCCGTGCGACAGCGCGTCGAACCGGGACTGGACTTGCCCCTGCAACAAAGCCTCGAACCGAGACAGGATTCGCTCGCGGCCCTGCATGACTTCGCGGGCCTGGTTGCGGGTCTCCTCCGGCAGGTTCGCCGCCTGTTTAGCCAGCACCTTGAAAGCCTGCTCCGTCAGCCCGCTCACCGACTCATACCGAGAGCGCAAGTACTCTGGCGTAAAAGGCTCAGGGGCAAAGGCCGGGTCACTCGCGTCCGACGCCAGGGCCAGGTGCATCTCGGCCGTACGTCTACCCAGCAAGCGGGCCGAGTCGAGGTAGGAGCCGAGCGCCTCGCGGACTGGGGCGGGCACCTCCTCGTCCAGCGCGTCCAGCAGGTGGCTCCCCTCCGGAGATTGGGGCACGTTGTCCGCACCACTCGATGCGGCGTTGTCGTAGTAACCTTCCAGGGAGTCGAGGGTGTACTCCCACGCATCGCCCTGGTTGGCGACGAAGCCCTGCAGGATCGCCAGCGTCAGCGGCTCGTCGCCATTGAGTGTCTTGAACTCCAGCGCACCGGCCAGGGGTGGCGTGTGCTCGAAGCCCTGCTCTCCCAGGAAGCGTCCTATCTCCAGGTCGGGGCTGGTGCCCTCCTCCAGGCGGCGGAACATCTTGAGGATGGCCCGCCCACCGTATGCGATGGAGGTATTGCTCTGCTGGGCCTTCATGATCTTTGGCTCAACATGCTCACTGCCGTCGCCCAGCACGTGCACGAACGCAGCCGTGGGCCAGGCCACCAGCTTGTACTCCCCTTCGCCAAAGGTCTCGCCCTTCCTGATGGAGTCGAGCAGCAGGGAAGCAAACGCCT
>JAXDKH010000067.1:0-4754 GCA_034667185.1 Chloroflexia bacterium
ACCTGCAACGAGCGCACCTACGTCCAACGCCGCGTGTACGACGAATTCCTGGAGCGGTACTCGAAGATCGCCTCCGGCCTGCGACTCGGCAACCCCATGCGCACCGACATCGACCTTGGCCCGAAGGTCAACCTGATGGAACTGGAGAAGCTGGAGCGCATGGTCGCCAGGGCGCGGGAGCAGGGCGCTGAGGTAGTCACCGGCGGTATGCGGCCGGAGGGCGAGGAGTTCCAACGGGGCTTCTGGTACACGCCGACTGTGCTGGCAAACGTCACCAACGACATGGATATCATGCAGCAGGAAGTGTTCGGCCCCATCTCCCCCGTGATGCCGTTCGATGACTTTGAGGAGGCTATCGCTCTCGCCAACGACACACCTTACGGCCTGAGCGCGTACCTGTTCACCAACGACTTGAAGAGGATGATGCGGGCGGTGCAGGCTGTGCGCTCAGGCGAAATCTACATCAACAAGATCGGCCCCGAGCAGTTGCAGGGCTTCCACACCGGCTACGGGCTGAGCGGCATGGGCGGCGACGACGGGCACCATGGCTACGACCACTACTTCCGCAAAAAGACGGTGTACGTGAACTACGGCGAGCCCTCCACCGAGGGCCTGATGCCCTACGACGAGCCTGCTACCGGCTTACCACCACAGTAGACACGATGGACGTAACGACCAGCAATGACGCACAGGGTCGCCTGCTCCGCCAACCGGCGGCCCTCATCGCTCTCAATCCATATGAAGCCCGCACGGTGGCCGCCATCTTCGAGCGCATGTTCCCCGCCGACGAGCATGGTCCCGGCGCGATAGAGATAGGCGTCGTAATCTACCTGGACCGCGCGCTGGCTGGTGCCTACCGCGACAAAGCTGAGGCCTACCGCATCGGCCTGGCGACATTGGACCAGGTGGCAAGACGGCTGCATACGACGCCTTTTGCCGACTGCGCTCCCGAACAGCAAGACGTGCTGCTGGAGCAACTTGAGCGTGGCGCGCTGCCCGGCTTCCAGGTGCCCTCCCAGCGCGAGTTCTTCGACATGCTGCGCGCCCACTTGCAGGAGGGGCTTTTCGCGGACCCCGCATATGGCGGCAACCGGGACAAGGCGGGCTGGCGGTTCCTGGGGCACCCCGGTTTCTGGTTCGAGAACTCGGCGGAAGAGAACTTGGCGACCGAGCCTGCCACCAAGGGCGGCGTGATCCAATCGCTGGCCGATGTGGGCTACTCGCTCGACGGCGGGCCGCGCGAACCTGTGGAGATACCCGGCTACGACCCCCAGCGTGGTGCAGAGCCTCCGGCGGGTCCGGCTGACGTGGTGCTCGTGGGCGTTGGGGCGGCGGGCGCGCTTGCGGCGGCTATCCTGGCGCAGGCGGGGCTTAAGGTGGTGGGCTTTGAGGTGGGGCCGTGGCGTACGAAGCGCGATTTCGTGCCGGACGAGCTTGGCTCTGCCTACTATTGCCGGGGCGGCATGGGCCCCAAGTTCCTCAGCGAGACTCCCCGCTGGCGGCGCAGCGCCAACGCACTCGCACGCGAAGCGACATTCACGTTGGGCCGCATGATGAACAGCGTGGGCGGCTCGGTGATACATTGGGGCGCTGCTCTCCGGCGCTGCCACCCGCACCACTTCAAGTACCTCAGTTATGTGCGCGACCGCTGGGGCGAGGGTGTGCTGCCGGAGGGGAACACGCTGGCGGACTGGCCCGTCACCTACGACGACCTGGAACCTTACTACACCGAAGTCGAGTACATGATCGGCGTGGCGGGGGACGGTGACAGCAACCCGTACGTGCCACGCAGCAAGCCCCTACCCATGCCCGCGCTCCGGCCGTTCACGATGGGTAATCTCTTCAAGAAGGCCGGGGAGTCGCTCGGCTTGCACCCCTACCCGACGCCTGTGGCGGTCAACAGCGTGCCCTACAATGGTTTCCCCGCTACGGGTTACTGCGCGTGGAGTGGCGGTTTCGGCCCATTCAACGACGAGCGATGGTATCCCGGCCTCACATGGGTGCCCCAGGCGCTGGCTACCGGCAACTTCGACCTGCGCACTCATTGCCGGGTGGTGCGTGTGCTCACCGATAACGAGGGGCACGCGCAGGGCGTGGAGTACGTTGACGCGAACGGCAACTGGCAGGTGCAGGAGGCGCGCACCGTCATCCTGTGCAGCTACACGTTCGAGAACGTGCGGTTGATGTTGCTTTCGGGCGACGGGCGGCACCCTCGCGGACTGGGCAACAACACCGGGCAGGTCGGCAAGCACATCATGACCAAGATGTGGTCCGACGTGTCGGGGCTGGTGCCGGACGTGGTCTTCAACGCGCACACAGGGCCAGCCGCCCAGATGTGGAGCCTGGACGACTATATCTCCGAGGACTTTGACTCGGTTGCCCACGGCTTCGTCGGTGGGGCCACTCCCAATATAGAGAATCAGCGCCTGCCCATTCAGATCAGCCGCGAGAACATACCCCCCGACGTGCGGCGCTGGGGCAAGGAGTACAAAGACCACCTACTTGAGTGGCAGCATATCGCGGCGGTGCGCCTCCAACCCGACGCGCTGCCCTACAAAGCCAATTTTCTCGACCTCGACCCTCACTACAGGGACCGTAGCGGCCTGGGCCTACCGCTGATTCGCATTACATACGACCTGCAGGAGAACGAGCATCGCGTGTCGGACTACATGGAGGGTCAGGCGGAGGAAATCCTGCGGGAGATGGGCGCGACGAAGACCTGGCGCGGGCCTCGCTTCGGTGGCGTCGTGAGCAGCCACGAGCTAGGCGGGTGCCGCATGGGCGAGGACCCGGCTGGGTCCGTGGTCGGCCCGGATCTGGCGGTGCATGACACGCCTGGGTTGTACGTGTACAGCACGGCGACCTTCCCCACCTGCCACGGCGTCAACCCCACTTTGACGATGTGGGCCCTCTGCTACAGGGCCGCCGAGCAATTGGTGGCGCGGCTGCGCAGTGGGGAAGCGCGATAAGCATAAGGACGGTTGTACGGGCACGATGCATCATGCCCGTACGTACATTTGCAGGGCAGCACTTCGAAAGGAAGCTACCATGAAAATCGAGAGCATTGAGAGCGGCTACTATCGCCTTCCCCTGGAGCCTATGGGTGACGCGGGGCACGGCTTCATCGACTCCGAGGACCTGATAACCGTGAAGGTGCGCGCCGAGGGCCTGGAAGGGCACGGGTATGCCTACACAATCGGGCGTGGTGGGCGGGCCGTGCGCGCGCTCATCGACTACGATATAGCCCCGCTGCTTCAGGGCCGCGATGCCAGCGACATACAGGGGCTTTGGGCCTTGATGTGGCAGCGCCTGCTGTTTGTGGGTCGTGGTGGGGTGGCCGCCTTCTCGATTGCCGCAGTGGACATCGCCCTGTGGGACCTGTACGGGCTGCGGGAGCAAAAGCCACTGTACTCGCTCATCGGGGCCGAGCCGCGCGATATTCCCGCCTATGGTTCGGGGGTGGACCTGCCCAAGCCCCTTGACCAGCTTCTGAAGCAAACCGAGGGCTTCATGCAGAGGGGCTTCCCTGGAGTCAAGGTGAAACTAGGGCGGCGCGACCCCGAAGAGGACGAGGCGCGTGTGGGTGCGGTGCGTAAGCTCATCGGTGACGGCATCGACCTGATGGTGGACGCAAATATGACGTGGACCGCCGACGTGGCGATAGAGCGCGGGCGGCGATTGCAGCAGTTCAACCTCTACTGGTACGAGGAACCGACTATACCGGAGGACGTTCCAGGCCACGCCCGCCTGGCGCGCGAGCTTGACGTGCCGATAGCGGTGGGCGAGAGCCTGCATTCGCCGCACGAGTTCCGGCGCTACGTGGACGAAGGGGCAGTGGAGGTCGTGCAGATCGACCCTGTGACCAACGGCGGCATTACGGTCTCGCTGCAAGCCCTGAAGATGGCGGATGAAGCGGGCCTGCCCACCAGCAGCCATTACACCGACGAGTTGAGCGCGCACCTGCTCTGCGCCTCCCAGAACCCTGTCTACCTGGAGAAGCACGCCTTCGCGCTCGACCCGTACCTTGTGGAGCCTCAGCAGGTGACGAACGGCACAGTGCGCCCCACCGAGATGCCCGGCACAGGCATGCGCTTCGACGAGCAGGCACTCGCCCCTTATAAGGTAGAATGAGGTGCGTGAGTTATCCACAAAATTGTAGCACCTGGACAGTAGCACCTGGACAATAGTGACGGTTAGAGACGGAACCGCCAAGACGCCAAGACGCCAAGAACGCGCCCAGTAGATTATCGTTTGGAGAGTACAAGAGGAGCAGGGTACGTGTTGCCGTCCCCTGCTCCTCTTGCTTCAATCAACAACCCTTAACCTTGGCGTCTTGGCGGTTCCGTCTCTTTCTATCTGGCGATTGCGTCTCGTTCTAGTAGTTCGCCTTCAAGGTGGGCTGGCATTCGCCGGAGTGGAGGTGCTCTATCAGGTCGTGCAGCATCGCCACTGCCACTGCATCGCGGTATGCCTCCTCCAGCCTGAAGGTGGTCATGAGCACGCGGCCCCTGCCATAGCGGAACTGGACCGTGTGCACGGCAGGGTTGCCTACCCACCCGGATACCATGCCGGCAAGGAGGTCGGGTTGCACCGCCGGGTCCTCTATTGGCAGGCCCACAATCGTGCCCCTCGGCATTATTGAAGCGTAGGGCAGGCTCAACGGGTTCTGCACGTTGAGGCGCTTGTGGATGTCGGGTCGCAGCCAGCTAAAGCTAGTCAGCCAGCTACCGCTGTACGCACCGCCGCGAGGCTGC
>JAXDKH010000068.1:0-4451 GCA_034667185.1 Chloroflexia bacterium
TCCGAAATTCGCAATTCGAAATCCCAAATTCCTCCTACGGCTCCAGGAAAACGACGTGCTGCGATGAATGCCGGATGTTGCCGTGGCTGCCGGTGGAGCCTGCGGTGTACACGCTGACGAACCTGCCATCGAGGCCCCAGTGCTCGTCAATTGGGGTGCCGGGCGGGGCGTCTTTCTTGTGGCATTGTATGTCGGCGCTGGTTATCTCGAACCATGCGAGGCCGATGAGGTGGAACTTGGTGTTGTTGCCGCCTTTGCCGTTGGTCTGATCGAACACCGGGATGAGGAAATTGCGGCCCACCATCTGAGGGGCAAGGTCCTGGAAATACTGGCACGTGCTGTTCGTGGTGCCGCTCGATCCCGCTATCCACCAGCCCGCGGTCCAGTCGAAGCGCGGCACGTAGTTAGGCCCGGTCAACGGCTCGGCGCTGCCGGTCCAATACTGGGTCATACCTTTAGCGCGGTACTCAGTGGCACTACCGGAGTCGCCAAAGCCCTGGCTGGCGCACCATTCATACCACTGGGCGTTGGTCGACAGGGATGGATTGAAGCCGCAGGTTATCCAGGCGTCTACCACCGGGGCTGGGTTGCCGGCCCCGGTGAAATCTACGTACCCCCAGTTGCCGGAGCCTCGCTTGGTGCTGCCGCTGATGAGGTTATAGATGCGGCCCGGCTGTAGCTGCTGCAGCATCTCCGTCTCGGTGAAGAAACCTATCGGCATCAGCCCGATATTCTGCTGCAAGTTGATAGCGACCCCCATGAAAGCGGTGGCTGTGGCGTTCGCGCTCACCTTATTGTAGCCGAGCACCGGCATAAAGAAGGCGTCCGTCTCCGAGCGTATGATTACGTATATGCCCTTGGCTCCCAGCGCCCACGGCACCATGTTGTTGTAGCCTACCTGGCAAGGGCTGGCAGTGCCACAGCCGTCGCCGGAGGAGGCCGTAACCACCTGCTTCTGGTCGTTGACGAAGTAAGCCATAACGTCGTTCGTGGTGGTTACAATGCCGTTTGCGGAGGCGATACTGTTTATCTCGGTCCTTATCGCGTCTTCCTTGCTGCTGCTGCCGTTCACGTCGCTATCGTAGTTTTCCGCCATGTCCTCATAGAACGTGAGCATCTTGCGGGTGCCCGCCATAGCTGCCGCGTCCGCCGAGTTCTGGGCCTTGCGCCGCTGCTGGTAGCTGGACCCCCCGTCTACCGCCAGGCCCACCACCGCCATCAGCACAAACAGGCTGAGCACGATGATCACCATCGCCTGGCCGCTACTCTTGCGGTAGATGAGAGGCACCCGCGCGCTCGACTCGGAGCTTGCAGGGAAGGCCTGCATGGTGTTGGTAGAATTATCCACGGGAGTGCCAAGTCTCTTTCTCATATCGCCGCCCTCTTGCCTTTGTTACTTATAAGTTCGGGCAGTTGCCGTAATAGGGCTTGCCCGTGATAACCTGCGACGCCGACTTGGTTATAGGTATCTGCCTGAAGCCAAGCATGTTAGGCAGGAACAGGTCATCCAGCGTATAGGTGATGCGCACCGTGATCGTCCTGCCGGGGCAGCGGGCCGCGCAGGTGCCCCCATAGCCCTCGGTGAACACTTCGATGCGGGCGCTACTCTGGTCCTGCTTCTCGACAATCAGGCCGTATTCCTTGGCGACCTTGCGGGCGCGCTCCTGTATGCTCTCGTAGGTCTGCACCGACTTGCCCAGGACGCATTGCTCGTTCGCGGGGTTGTAGGGGTCCTTGTCGCGATCGGGGTAGATGGAGGCATACGCCGCGCCCTCGCCCGCCATGTTGGTCACTATGATCGAGGTGTAGTAAGCCCGCCCGAAGTCCACGGCAGCCGCCAGCAGCATCCCGAGGAACAGGCCCATGAGGGCGAATTCCACCAGCGCCTGCCCTTTGGCTCTGGCTCTACCTTTTGCCGCGGGTGCTGGTTGCACCCGTCTTGCACTTTTCTTCAAGCTGATCATTACCTGCTCTCGCATCCGCTAGTTGCAAAGGAAAGTGTCGCTGTAGACGCCGGGCACATTCAGCACGGAGGCGTCTTTGTAGCCCGGCGCGCTCGCGAAGATGTCTACCGTGACGGTGTCGCCGTTCTTGACATGGCCTGCCGGGCACTCCTGGTATGTGCCTGGGCTGACTACCGGCAGGTCTACGTGGTCGACGTACACCTGCGACCGGTCGTTGATCCAGACTTTCGCCCAGACTGTTGCGGTGTTCACGGGCTGTCCTCCGGAGGACACCTTCACCTGCACGCTCACGGGCTTGCCGTTGCTCTTCTTATAGAAGACCTGCACGCTGTCTATGGTGAGCGTCTTTGGCGTGGGCGAGGCGGTGGGCGTGCTGGTGGGCGTAACCGTAGCCGTGGACGTGGCCGTGGAGGTAGGCGTGGATGTAGGAGACGTGGCGGTGGGGCTAGGTGAGGGGTTGCCGGGCACGAAGGTATTTGTAGGCGGTACGACGGTAGCTGTGCCTGTGGCGGTCGCGGTGCCGGTAGCCGTGTTAGGCAGGGCGGTTGAGGTGGAGGTGGCCGTAGACGTAGCAGTCTCGACTATGAAAGGCGTGGAGGTAGGCGGTATCGTCTCAGTGGGCGTGGCGGTATTTTCTGGGGTAAAGGTAGGCGCGGGTGTGAAGCTCATTGTGCAGCCTGGCGCCTGGGTCGTACCATTTTGAAGGATAGTGCGTGCCGAGCGCATCTTGATATCTACGCCGTTGGGCGCGAAAGCCTCCATGAACGGCACCATGAACTTGTACTTGTAGCTGGCTTCCACTACTACGCGGTTGCCTTCTTTTATCACGCTGTCTATGTTGCTCTGGGTCACAGGGACGGGTGTGCCGTTGCCGTTGTCGTACCATACAGTGATGTTGACGGCCGACTTGGGTATCATCATCACCTTGTCTACAGATTTACCGCGGATGTCGCACGCGTAGTCTGGGGCGACGAGTTGGGGTACGTACGTGGGAGTGCCCTTAGCGGCCATTGTGGCGGCCACCTGCGTAGCCTGGGCCGCGGCCACAACCTCACGCGGGCGGATGATGGCGAAGTGAGAGCCTTCCTGCGCGGCGTTAGTCACCACGCTATAGGTGAACAGGAATCGCCCCATCTCTATGATGCCGAGGATAAACCAGAAAAGGAGGATGCTAATGAAGGCAAACTCCACAGTGCTCTGTCCGCGGGCGCTTTTGCGGTTGTGTGTGCGTAAGGATCTTCTCAGCATATTCTTGTGTTTCAGTTGCAAGTTGTGTTTGTGGCCTCGCATACCACGACGGCGCAGCGCCCTTACCCCATCGTAGCCCGTGAAGCGTCGGCTCACCTGACGTATCTTGTTGAGTCCAAGGTGTCCTATGCGGGAGAATTCTTGTAGCCGCAGTTCTCTATTAAAGTGAAGGCTTACTTGGCTTGTTCGGCAGCATTGCGATCCGAAACGCCGTGCCCAAACACGCTCCTGGACCGTCAGTACGGGAAAGCCCTACAGTAAGTATAGACGCCATGTGGGGACTAATGAATGGGAACTACTTACTATGCGGCGTAAGTAATAGTCATAGCCCATAAGGGCCATGACCCAGGGCTATCCATATGGTACTCAGCTAATAGCAGAGGAGCAGGTCCGCCATGTGTGGGCCTGCTCCTCTAGTGTTACCGTCTCCGTTTGCTCGCGTTACTTGATCAACCTGGGCCGCTTGTAGGGCAATTCCCACACAGACGTGTCCTGCGAGCTGGAGGGATAGCTCTGGATGCGCAGCCAGGATGTGTCCGACGAGCAGCTCGTACCGTTACCGAAGAAGGTCTGGTATGCCGTAGTGCCTTCCTTGGGTATGTATACATATTCGTTGGGCACGTCGCCCGGCCACACCCTGCTCCACGTGTCGTTTGAGCTTGCGATACCCCAGGTCCTGGTGTCGCCGGTCACGGGGTTGGGTATATCGGCCCAGCTACTATCCGACGAGAGATTCGTAGTTCCGCAGATTTGCATCTGGTAGTACAAAGGCGTGGAGCTGCCGTTGTCCATGTCAAAGTGCTTGATGTTGAGCACCTGCCCGGCCGCGTTCTTGTTTACCTGGGTGAGCACCGGAGGGAAAGTGGAGCCTGTGATCAGGTTGATGGGTAGTGAGTGCTTGGCAAAGAGTTGTATGCCCCCATCGTTCCAGTCTGCTATGGTAGCGTCCTTCGTCTGGTCGTAGTACAGCCTGTTGACGTAGCATCGCTCCCTGCCGTCAGAGTAGCTGTTACTCGGGTTGTTCGACACGGTCGAGGAGACCAGCGTAGAGCACACGTAGCCATTCTGTGGCGGCCCCACCCTGAGGTCATAGTTATTCTCGCTCGATCCGCCGGTACCCTGCACGTACATGTAGAAGTAGAAGCCGTTGTTCGATTCTCGTGTGAAACAGTCCCCTATGGTCCCAACCTTGCCGGGGTTCTGGCACGGATTGGCAGCGGTCCCGACCAGCCGTATCCG
>JAXDKH010000069.1:0-24281 GCA_034667185.1 Chloroflexia bacterium
AGGTCGCAAGCGCGCTTGCCAATAGATCATTTCACGACCAGCCCACTTGCCACGATTGGTCCTGCTTCTCGCTTGGTTTAATATCGACTATGATGCTGGTGTGCTATACTGTACTTCAATGTTCACACCTTGTTGAGCAAGAAAGCTATCTTAGTAGCCCGGTGCTGGCATTAACTTTCAAGGGAGGGAGACATGCCACTGAGCAATTACGGTGTAGTAATCGGGACACTGGATCACTTCGAACGAGACAGCCAGGATAATTTCGGGAAATACTTCCACGGGCATGTCTATTTGAACACACCAACTGGTATATGGGAAGCTGCTGTAGACGTCTCCGTACCTGCTACGCAGAAGATCCAGTACCGCGTCGGAACAAAGCTTAAGAAGAGCCTCTTCGCAAACGTCAGTAGCAGGCCCAATGGCTTCTATCTACTGGCAAGCAATCCGACCTCCGGTGCGCTCGACTATCCCCGTAGCCCATTTCTCGGCATGAACGTCCGGGTGCGTGTTCCACTCCTGCAGGCGCGTTTCCTACAGAACACTTCAGCAAGTATTCTAGCCAGGCTCTTCTCGTATACTGCGTTTGCATACAACAAGTGGATCGAGAGCACAGGCAACAACGCTCTCGACGCCATGGAAACAGTTGTGACCGGAGCCAAACGGGTGTACATCTTCGGCGTGCAGTTCAACAACAATGGTCATGGAGTGCATGACGTTCACATGAACCAGGGGGACCCACCGGGATCTCAGTGGTTCGGAGCCAATGGCATCTGGCAGGACGGCGGAATCATCGTTGAAAGGCCGAACGGAGCCCTTCGTGCCTTCTTGACAAGGTTCTCCAACCAATCCTTGAACACGGACAACGCCGGCAACCCCAAGTAGTGGACCTTGCTGCTTTGAGAGTGCAGGGCCAATGGGCAATCCGCATCTCATCAAAGCAGAGATTCCTACGGGTACACGGCCTCACCCTCTTCGGTATCCAGGTAGATAGCGTCCGTGGGGCAGGATTTTGCGGCATCAAGCAGATCGTCATCAGCCACCGAAGCGGGGTCCACCAGGTAGGCGACGTGCTCCTCATCAAGCTGGAAGGCTTGGGGGGCTATGTGCACGCAATTGCCCGCACCAATGCATCTGCCCTGGTCGATTGACACTATCAGCTTCGCCACGTGCTACATCTCCGGCTCAAAACACAGCGATGTGGACCTAAAAGCCTTCCGGCAAGTTCCTGCTTAGCTGGTTCGGGGTAAGCTCGCCGGGGCCTTTCATGTTCTTCTGGCTGTCCTGGACTTCGCCGTACCTCCCAGCCACCTCCAGCGCCACGATAAAGGCCCTCTCTAATGCTTCCTCACCACCGACCTCAGCAATATGCAGCTCGCGCATGGCAAAGAGGTTGGCGGGTGGCCGCTTGAAGCTCAGCCCGGTCACCTCGGCAATCTCAACAATCATCTTGTCGCCCTCCGGATCGGCGTTGAAGGCTACCTCCAACGCACCCCAGGGGGAACCTTGATAGAGCTTCGACACGCGGATGTTCATGTTAGATTCCAAAGGGATTCACCGGCTTCTCACCGATGTAGAGCAGCACGCTCTTCAACTCGGTGTACAGGTCAAGGGCTTCCATGCTCAGTTCGCGACCGAAGCCGGACTGCTTGTAGCCCCCAAACGGCAGGCCGGGGAACGCGGTGTAGGGTGTATTCACGGTGACTACCCCCGACCGAATCTGCCCGGCCACACGGTGAGCGCGGCCCACGTCCTTCGTCCAGATGGTGCCGGCAAGCCCGAAGACTACGTCGTTTGCCAGTTGCACCGCCTCGGCCTCGGTGCCGAAGGGCATGATATTCACTACCGGGCCGAAGATCTCTTCCTGGGACACGCGAGCCTTGTTCGATACCCCCGCGAGCACTGTCGGCATGTAGAAGTTGCCCTTATCGAGACCGTCGCCCGAAGCGCGCTGCCCGCCTGCGAGCACCTGTCCGCCCTCCTCCTCACCCAAGCGAACATAGCGGTCCACTCGTTCAAGCTGGGCTGGCGAAATGAGCGAGCCAATATGTGTGGCGGAGTCAAACGGGTCGCCTACTTTCAACCGGCCCGCCTTCTCCACGAACTGCTCGACGAAGCGGTCGTAAATGCTTTGCTGAACAAAGAGGCGAGAACGAGCCTCGCACGACTGCCCGGCGCTGTAGTAGATCGCGAATAAGGAGCCGTTCACCGCGTGGTCTACGTCGGCGTCTTCAAAGACGATGTTGGGAGACTTGCCACCCAGTTCGAGTGACACTCTCTTGAGCGTAACCGCCGCGGATTGCATAATGGCGCGGCCCGTCTCAGTCTCGCCCGTGAATGCGACCTTGTCCACGCCGGGGTGTTCGGCCAGGTATGCCCCGATCTCAGCACCGAGACCGGCAAGCACGTTAACCACACCGGCAGGTATCCCCGCTTCGAGGCATATTTCACCCAACAGCAGCGCCGTTAGGGGAGTGGCGCTCGCGGGCTTGAGAATGACAGTGTTACCTGCGGCCAGCGCCGGGGCGAGTTTCCAGGCCGCCATCATTACAGGGTAGTTCCAGGGCACGATCTGCGCGCAGACGCCGATAGGCTCCCGCACCGTGTAGTTGAGGAAGTTGCCGGGCACCGGGATCGTGCTGCCGGTAATCTTGGTAGCGGCACCCGCGAAGAACTCGAAGTCCTCAATGGCCTGGTTCAACTCGGCCTTGGCCTGCGAGATAGCCTTGCCGTTGTTAGTTACCTCCAGCCGGGCGATCTCATCGGACCTATCACGCATGATCTGGGCGACCTTGTACAGCAAGCTCGCCCTTCGAGCCGCACCCATGCGCACCCACTTGCCTTGCTCGAACGCTTCCCTGGCGGCCTGCACCGCAACATCAACGTCTTCGCGTCCGGCCTTAGCGACCGTGGCAAATTGCTCGTTAGTGGCGGGATTGGTGACGTCAAAGGTCGCCCCAGAAGCAGCGTCAACCTGCCGCCCGTTGATGAGCAACTTCCAGTCGGTCCGTTCAAGCACGCCCTGGGCCTGCTCCTCTGTCTTTACCTGTGTGTCAGCCATAGTGTGTACTTACTCCTCGTTGAGTATGGATGATTGTGCTTATCGATGTGCCAATTTAGGCTCTCAAACCGCCTCAATTACCGCGGCAATGCCCTGCCCGACTCCGATGCACATGGTCGCCAGTCCATACCTGCCGCCCCGCCGCTTGAGTTCGTGAACAAGGGTAGTGACCAGGCGCGAGCCGCTATTCCCCAGCGCGTGCCCGAGGGCGATTGCCCCTCCGTTCACGTTGACCTTCTCAGGATCGAGCCGTAGCTCCCGTATGCACGCGAGCGATTGTGAAGCAAAGGCCTCGTTCAGCTCCACCAGGTCCAGGTCGTCCACCGTGAGGCCGGCACGCTCCAGCGCCTTGCGTGTGGCGGGGATAGGCCCGACGCCCATGCAGGAAGGATCGACGCCCGCGACGGCCCCGCCCAGTATTCGCGCCATTGGCTTGAGGCTCATCTCTTCGGCAGCGTTCTTGCTCACGATCAAGATTGCCGACGCGCCATCGTTGATACCCGACGAGTTGCCTGCCGTTACACTGCCACCCTTGCGGAAGGCCGCGGGCAGCTTCGCGAGTTTCTCCAGCGTAGTTTCGGGCCGTGGGTGTTCGTCAGTGTCCACAAGTAGAGGGTCGCCCTTGCGTTGCGGGATGTTCACAGCAACTATCTCGTCCTTGAACTTTCCTGCCTCGATGGCCGCAGCCGCTTTGCGCTGGCTCTCGTACGCAAAGGCGTCCTGGTCTTCGCGGGACACGTCCCACCGTTCGGCTACGTTCTCGGCTGTTTCGCCCATGCTGAAGGGGTGGTGCATCTCGGCAAGCGCTGGATTCGTAAAGCGCCAGCCCAGGGTTGTGTCGTATAGGGTCTGCTCGCCCCGCTGCCAGGCTTCTGAGGGTTTCGCCATGACCAGGGGCGCACGTGTCATGCTCTCGACGCCGCCGGCGATGAAAACGTCCCCGTCGCCCGCTTTGATGGCCCTGGCGGCATCAAGCACTGCCTGCAAGCTGGAGCCGCACAGCCGGTTTACCGTGGCACCGCCCACCTCGATGGGGAGGCCCGCCAGCAACACGGCCATGCGACCTACATTGCGGTTGTCTTCGCCCGCTTGGTTGGCGCAACCGAGAATGACGTCCTCGATGCGGCGCGCGTCGATGCCGGTTCTCTCTACCAGGGCCTTGATAGCAATAGCGGCTAGGTCATCCGGGCGCACGTCCTTCAGTGCACCACCGTAACGTCCAACCGGCGTTCTCACGGCATCAACTATGTAAGCTTCTTGCGTGTTTAACTCACTAGCCAAAAATCTGTCCTCTCAGACCCAAACTGATTGTTCAGTTCCCGCTATTCGTGCCTATTTCAATCTGACTCAACTCGGCGCAGGACCTTTAATTATACCATACCCTTCTCGCCCGGCGTGTGGAACCCTTCGCCTACAGCATCGCCCACCACGCCCGATTTAACAAGTTGCCACAAGAGCGGGGAGGGCCGATAGCGTTCCTCGCCAAGAGAGTCCCGCAGGTTGTTGAGTACAGCCATGACCTTGTCGAGGCCAATCTCATCGGCCCAGCGCAAAGGTCCTTTGGGGTAGTTGGTGCCAAGTCGCATGGCGGTGTCGATGTCCCGGATTGTGGCGACGCCCTCGCCCACAGCGAACGACGCCTCGTTGATGATCATCGCCAGTATGCGTGCGCTTACCTCTGCCTGCACCTCATCTTCAATCACGATCCCGCCGCTCGTAAGAAAGTCGCGCACCAGGTCCGTTGGCACAAAGCCGACCGCCCGCTTTTGAGGAATATTCGTCAGTTGGAAGGGGACGGCGTTGCTCTTCTCCCCGTTCTCGTACACGTAGAAGCCTCGGCCGGTCTTGCGGCCCAACGTGCCCCCCTCCACCATGCGCTGCTGTATCGGGTGCGGGCGGTACCGCGGCTCGCCAAAAAATGCCTCATACACGGACTTGGTAACGGCGAAGTTGATATCTATGCCGATCAGGTCCATTAGCTCAAAGGGGCCCATCCTGAACCCTGCGGCCCGCATAGCCGCGTCTATCTGCTCGACACTCGCGAACCCCTCCCCCAGCATCTTTAGGGCCTCACCGTAGAACGGTCTCGCCACGCGGTTGACGATGAAACCCGGACTGTCCGCAGCGAGCACAGGGGTCTTGCCCAGGTCACGCGCCAGCTGCGCTACCGACTGCCGCACCTCAGGGGAGGTCTGCGCACCACCGATCACCTCTACCAGCGGCATCACAGGCGCGGGGTTGAAGAAGTGCATGCCGACCACAGTCTCAGGGCGCTCGGTGGCTGCTGCGATGGAGGTAATTGAAAGGGACGAGGTGTTACTGGCAAGGATGGTGTCGCGGGGGGAGTGGCGGCCCAGCGTGCTGAATATTTCGCGCTTCAATTCGATGTCTTCAGGGGCCGCTTCGATGATGAAGTTCGCGGAGGCTGTCTCTTCCAGGCTGGTGGTAGTTGCTATCCGGCTCGTAATGCCGTGCATTTCGTCCTGGGACATCTTGCCCTTGTCGACGCGGCCCTGGAGCGCTCCACGAATGTTGTTGAGGCCGCGCTGCACGAAGTCGTCCTTGATATCGTAGAGGACGACTTCGAAGCCGCTTTGCGCCGCCAACTGGGCGATGCCCGCGCCCATCGTGCCAGCACCGAGCACAGCGATCTTACCTGACATATTGGCTTACCTGCCTGTGAAGTTAGGGGTGCGCTTCTCGAGGAAAGCGGCCAGCCCTTCCTTGTGGTCGTCGGACGCGCCCGCGGCTTCCTGCCCGTAGACCTCGTATTCGAGCACCTGGTCAAGGTCCATCGTGAGCGCGCGGTTGACGGCTCGCTTCGCCAGCCCTATGGCCTTTGTCGGGGCCTTTGCGAGACGCAAAGCAAGTTCCCGCGTCGCCCCTTCCAGCTCTTCGGCGGGCACGACTCGGTTTACCAGACCGGTGCGTAGTGCCTCGTCCGCGCCCATTTCGTCACCCAGGAAGGCCATCTCGAGCGCCTTTCCCAGGCCCACCAGGCGTGGGAGGAAGAACGACGAGCCGGAGTCGGGTACAAGCCCCACCCGCACGAACACCTCCATGAAGCGCGCCTTGTCCGACGCTATGCGCAGGTCACAGGCCAAAGCAATGGAGCAACCTGCCCCTGCAGCCACGCCGTTGATAGAGCCAAGGACGGGCTTATCGATGTTGCGCATCTTTGAGACAAGGGGGTTGTATCGCTGGCGTAGCGTTGAACCGAAGTCGGTTTCACCGTTGGCCGAGCGCGACTTCAGGTCCTCCCCGGACGAGAAGGCCCGCCCCGCGCCCGTCAGCACGATGCAACGTACCTGGGAATCGCGCTCGGCCTTTTTGAAGGCGTCCTGCAATTCGTCAGTCATCTGGCGGTTGAAGGCGTTCAGCACGTCTGGGCGGTTGAGGGTGATGGTGAGCACGCCTTCGTCCAGGTTGTAGAAAATTGTCTCGTATTCCATGCCTATTTCCCCTTGAACTCGGGCTTACGCTTCTCGATGAAGGCCGCCATTCCCTCTTTCTGGTCTTCCGTGCTGAATAGCATGTAGAAGTTCTTGCGCTCGTGCAGCAGCCCCTCCTGAATGGGGGTGTCGAAGGCCTTGAGCACAGCGTCCTTAGCCATTTGCACAGCGATAGGGCTTTTCTCAGCTATCGTCTTTGCGAGCTTGACCGCCTCATTAAGGTACGCCTCCACCGGCACCACGCGGTTCACCAGGCCAAACTGCATGGCCTCACGTGCCGTGAGCGTGCGGCCCGTGAGCACTATGTCCATCGCTATGGCCTTGCCCACAGCCCGCGTGAGACGCTGCGTGCCGCCCGCGCCGGGCATGACGCCTATGTTGATCTCAGGCTGGCCGAATTGCGCGGTCTCAGAGGCTACAATCATGTCACAGAGCATGGCTAGTTCGTTCCCCCCACCGAGCGCGTAGCCGCTGACAGCCGCGATGATGGGCTTCTTGAAGCGGCGTATGCGGTCCCACTTCGCGAACTGGTCTCGCATCATCATATCGACCGTGGTAGCGCCCGCCATTTCCTTGATGTCAGCCCCCGCCGCGAAAGCCCGTTCGCTTCCGGTGAGCACCACGCACCTGACCCCATCGTCCGCCTCCAGCCGGTCGAGCGCGGCGATTACTTCGTCCATGACTTGCAGGTTGAGTGCGTTCAGGACTTCCGGGCGGTTAAGCTGGATGATAGTAACCGGGCCGTCCTGGGACAGTTTGATGAGGCCGTAGTCGTTCTCAGCCATTCGCGCCGCCCCCCTGCTTCGTCCCGCACACGCCGCAGAAATCGTAGCGGGCCGGCACCATAGAGGCGCAGTTGGAGCATGGCCGCGAGCCTTCGGACAGGTGCCCGCGCAGCGTCGCGTAGTCCACCTCGCGCTTGCCGTGGAACGAGTCCAGGCCCTCGGCGGTCTCTTCGGCGTCGGCGTGGATTGCGAGCCAGTCGCGCGCGTGGCCGACTGTCAGGCTCCAGGAGAAATCGCGCCAGAAGTTGGTCTGCTGCTTGGCGTAGCGGATTACCTCGGGCATCTTGTTGAGCAGCTTCTTCGCCATGCGGGCCACGGCAGCGTCCAGGTCGTCAAAAGGCACCACCTGGTTGACCAGGCCCCAATCGAGGGCCGTGGTCGCGGAAATCGGCTCGCACAGCCATAGCATCTCCCTGGCGCGGCGGTCGCCTATAATCAACGGCAGCCACTGGGTCGCCCCACCGGCAGGGACCGAGCCTCTTGAGGTGCCCACCTGCCGGATTGTGACGTGCTCGGCGGCGATGGCAAGGTCACAGGCGATGTTGAACTCGTTGCCGCCACCCACCACCATGCCGTTGAGCCGGGCAATCGTCGGCTTGCCGATATTGCGGAGGCGGTCGTGGGCCTCTATGAACGCGCCCATCCACTTCCAGTAATCGGCGCGCTTGCGTAGGAACTGCTCCTGCTCGTCCAGGTCGGCCCCGGTACAGAAGGCCCGCTTGCCCGCGCCAGTAAGCACCACAACGCCTACCGAGTCGTCATACGAGGCGTCCTCGAAGGCGCGGCTCATCTCCTTGAGGGTGTGGAAGTCGGTGGCGTTCAGCACCTCTTCGCGGTTGATAGTGACGGTCGCGACACCCTCCGTCTTTGTGTAGACAATGCGGGAAAAGCCAAGCTCTTCTGGCGTTCTCACGTTCGGGTAATCGGGGTAATTGGAGGTATCCACTTTAGCCTTCCGCCTCACCGTAGAACATGGTGACGTACTCGCGTGCGAAGCTCATCAGGTCCTTGCCCGCTGCCCGGTTCTCCTCAGAGGACATCGCGGCATCGAACGCTTCGCGGTCGCGGAAATACATCTCGGCAACCAGGTAGTAGTCCGGCTCGCCACGGAAGGCCTGCAGGTTGCGGGTCACTTCCATGCGCTCAAGGCCAGGGACCTTCTGCACAAGGGGGGCATGCACGCCGCTGTAGTGGGCGTCGAACTCGTCAGTATCGGGGGGGCGCTTGAACAAGGCCACCAGTTTTATCATTATTCTACCTCCTTGTAGAATCCTCTGAATGGTTATCACAGGGGTTACGCTTTGTCAAGCATGACGCGTGACACACCCGTTCAGCCGAAAGGAACAGTGCGGCAAACAACGTGTCTCTACGGGGCAACAATCGTGCCGCCGTTGGCCCCCGACCTCTGTTGACGCGCTCTGGTGCAAGTGCTATAGTGAATCCGCCTCACACTGACAAAGGAGTCTTCGCCGCAACATGCCCCGCGTACTCAGAATCAACCACATCGGCCTCGCCACCGCCAGCCTGGACGCCGCCCTCAATGTGTTCCGCGACGGCCTGGGCCTCGAAGAATCCGGCGGAGATTTGGTCGCCAGCGATGCGGTGCGCGTGTCGTTTCTTCCTCTCGGAGAGTCGCGCCTGGAGTTGCTGGAGCCCGTGGGCGAGGAAGGGCCGGTTCAGAAGTTCCTGACCAACCGCGGCCCCGGCGTGCACCACATTTGCCTTGAGGTCGAGGACCTGCCGGGGATGCTCCTGCGCCTGAAGGAGCGTGGTGTCGAGTTGATTGACCACGAGCCACGGCGCGGGGCCCACGGCACGATGGTTGCATTTGTCCACCCTAAGTCCGCCAATGGCGTGCTGGTGGAGCTAGTAGAATCGAGCAGCCTCGCCGGGGGCCATTACTAGGCGACTTCCCACTCAAAAAGTAGTAGAAGGAGCGGAAATGCTCGACGCTGAGCCAACCAACCGCAACGAAACCGCACCGGACTTGCCTCTTACCTACGGCAGCTATCTGCGCGTGCCTGAGCTATTGAGCCTGCAGACTCCCCTTGGCCCTGAAGAGGCGCGCGACGAGATGCTGTTCATCATAACGCAGCAATCGCAAGAGCTTTGGTTTAAGCAGATTCTGTACGACCTGCGCGCAGTTATTGATCGCCTGGAGAGCCACGACATAGCCCTCGCCCTACACCTGTTGGGGCGCATCAACAAGATCATGCAGGTGGTTGGCCAGGAGGTTACGGTGCTGGCGACCATGCCGCCTCCTGAGTTCCAGCGATTTCGGCACGTGCTGTCCTCGTCCAGCGGCTTCGAGTCGGAGCAATTTCGAGAGCTTGAGATCGCGTCCGGCCTGAGAGAACCGACCTTCATCAAGCTGATAGAACGTCACATCCACGTGCCCGGCATCTGGAACCGCTGGCCGCGAAGTCTGCACGACGCACTTGTTGACCTCCTTGAGCCTCTCGGGACGGACGCCACAGATGCGGCGGTGGAGATTTACATGCACCCGGAGCAGCACGGGCAGCTTTTCCTGCTGGCGGAGGCCTTGAGCGAATACGACGTACGATTTGGAGAGTGGCGATTCAACCACATCAAGCTGGTTGACCGCACGATCGGCGACCGCGCGATGGGCACCGCAGGCTCGGCTGGCTCAGGCTACCTGGGCAAGACGCTGGGGTACCGGTTCTTCCCGGAGTTGTGGGAGGCACGAAACCGCATTAGCGCCATGTCTGCTGAAATGCACGAAGAAAACTAGAAGCCATCTCAAGAAAGCGTCCTCGCATGCCAGCAACAGAGCCCCAGCCTTGTCATTTCGAACGCAGTGAGAAATCTCGATCCTAAGGACGCAAGCGCCACCTTTCCTAGAGCCACCCTGCTCCGTAAGAAAGCCATAACATCCATCCCGGTGATGGACGAGATTTCTCACTACGTTCGAAATGACAAAGTCTCTCGTGTGCATCTCGACCTGCCGTAGCTATGAGATGGCTTCTAGACATATACGGTTTTGGACAAGAAGAAGCCCCTCATCGCGAGGGGCTTCTTCTTTCTCTACGAGGCAAAAGTTACGGTGTTGCCGTTGCGCTCGCGGCGGCCGCTGGGGATGCGGTGGCGGTTGCCGTGCTTCCGGCACCAACGGTGCCAGTAGCTACAGCAGTGCCCGTCGCGCCAGCGGTTCCGGTCGCACCGGCCGTACGGGTCGCTACCACAGTGCCTGTCGCACCGGCGGTACCGGTGGCTACGGCCGTGGTCGTCCCGGTCGCGCCGGCCTTAGGGGTGCCGGTGGTCTCAGGTAAGACCGTTCCGGTGGGAGCCACGGTGGGCTGGCCCGGAGGCGTTACGGTCGAACCGGCGCAGTAGCCGAAGTTGCGATAGCGCCAATCGAAGTAGTGCTGGCCGATGTTAGCCATCTCGACCTGGAAGCCGGGAGGGTTGTTCGGCACGAAGGTCAGGGCCCGGCGCTCGAACGCCTGGATCAGCACGTCGCGCTGGGTGCCACTGATGGTAGCCTTGGCCCAGTAGGCCTCGGACACCGGGTAGCCCGATGCGAAGAACCATGGCTGGATCAACTGCTCGTTCACCACCTGGCCCTGGGCGTTGCGTACGGGGCCTTGCTCGTTCAGGAAGTTCCAGAAGACCTGCGGGATGTTGTGCTTGGTCTCGGTGATGAACTGAGCAACCTGCACGCCCTGTACGTTCGACTTCGAGGCGTCGTTGCCGACGGTACCGCTGCGGTCGATGGTAGCAGTCACAGGCTGGCCTACGCGGCTGGTAGCCTGGTGTGTGTCCACGCGGTCACCGTTGACCGACACCTTCTGGAATGCGAAGTAGGTAGGGGCTAGAGTGTCGCCGAAGTCGCCCGACATGGGGATACAAGCCGGGTGGAACTCGCGGAAGGTGGTGTCACCCTCCTGGATCGAGCCTGAGATCAGGTCCACGGTGAGCAGACCGTTGGTTACGAAGAACGGGTCGGTCTGGTTGGCCGAGGGATTGTTGATTTCCATGCGGCTCTTGTCGAAGTACTGTACCAGGTGCCGTCCGCCTGGGCCTTCCTTGTAAGCCTCGATCAGGCCGACGGTGTTGGGACCGGGACCCCAGAACCACGTGCGGCTAACCTGGCCGCTCTTGACAGGGGCGTCAGTGCGCTCCCATACGCGCTGGAAAGCAGGGTGGGCAAACGGGAAGTTGCCTGTGCCACCCGGTACGTACACGGTCGTAGGTACGCCCACTGTGGGGACCGCGGTGCCCGTGGTCGTTGTGCCCGTAGCCACGGACGTAGCAACTACAGTGGCGGTGCCGGTGGTTACAGCCGTGCCTGTTGTGACGACTGTGCTTGTTACTGTGCTTGCGGCCCCTGCCGTTGCAGTTGCCGTCGTCGCCACGCCGGTTGTCGGGCTGGGGGTGACTGTCTGTGCCATTGCCGCTGCGCCGAACATCACACTTGCGACGCCCAGGGTGGCGGCTGCGCTAAACCATCTTTTACTCATTGCAGTGTTCTTCCTCCTTGTTCTTACCATTTACTACGATGTTGGGGTGTGTGGCTTGCGCCCGTAGAGAAGACGCTGCAAACGTCCTTGGTTGCATACGCCGGCATGAAGCCGTAAAGTATTCCTTGTACCCCTCGTTACCCCTACCTATCTAGCAGTTTCTGTGCCACACCGCCAGTTTTACTGCCTGGTTGTTATAACGAAGCAAGCCCATTTCGGTCGCGCGGGAAGCCACATATCTAGCATTGTGATATACATGAAAGAGGTAAATAAATGTGAACAAAATGCCTAGTCCATTCGTAAAGTGGCTTCTCGGCCTCGCGACTCGGTTGGCCGGAAGACGCGGCATGGTAGCACCCGCAGTCCCTCAAGAGAAAGCATGGGAGTTCGTTGCGGAAGTGATGACTCAACATCATTTCACCGACGAAGCCCGTCACTGGTTGAAGTCAACCGTGCGCCTGCGAGTAGACGACCTGGTGAGCACGCGGGGAGGCGGCTATTGGCAGCCCTCGGCACGGGAGGTGCGTCTGTTCACCGGACAACCGGAGGCTGCTGTGCACGAGTTGGCGCACGCCTGGTGGCACTTTCGCCGCGAAAAGCTGAAGGACGAGATGATCGAGGCAACTGTGCGGCTGAGCGCCGAAAACGACCCGCGTTACTCGGAATTGGCTCGCCTGGCATTCGGCTACGTGCACGGCATACCTGAGCAACCCTGGGAGGGCCTACTCGTCACGCGCAACGACTGGGAGATGTTTGCGGGTTTCGCCAGCGGGACGATGGGCGACATGCGGAAGCTGCCTCCGTACATGCGTCGCCTCTACGCCGGACTGTTCGAGATGCCCTCGGAGTAGAAGCTATGTCAAAAACGAGGGGGTAGAATGTGAGCACATGAGGAGGACCTTGTCATTCTGAACGCAGTGAAGAATCTCGTCCTGCACCGGGATGTTGCGGTTTTCTTCTGGGACTCTGTAGCTAGAAGAAAGGGGCTGCCATGTGCTGAGGGACGAGATTCTTCACTGCGTTCAGAATGACAAGGTCCTCCTCATGTGCTCACATCCGGCGATCCTATTTTCGAAATGGCTTACTGCAATCGTGTGAGCCAATTGGTAGCTACTAGCGGCCCGTCCACTGCGGCTGCCGCTTCTCTTTGAACGCGCTTGCGCCCTCTTGTCGGTCCTCAGTGTCGACCACCTGCCCAAAGAGTTGGGCTTCCAATTCAAGCGCTTCGTCTAGTGGCATGGAGATACCGGAGTTGATGGCAAGTTTGGCGAGGGCAATTGCACGCGGGGCTTTGTTTGCGAGCGTCGCCGCCAGTTCGAGGGCTTCGTCAACCAGCGCGGCGGCAGGCAGAACCCGGTCTACCAGGCCCAGGCGGAACGCCTCCTCGGCGTTGATGCGCTCCCCCGTAAAGATCAGCATCTTGGCGCGGTCCCTGCCGATTATCCTGGCAAGGCGCTGCGTGCCACCGTAACCAGGGATGACACCCAGGTTCACCTCCGGCTGCCCGAACTGGGCTGTGTCGGAAGCCAGCCGGATATCCCCGCACATCGCCAGCTCGAGGCCGCCGCCCAGAGCGTACCCATTCACCGCCATCACCACAGGAATAGTCAGGCTCTCGATCTTCGTGAAAACATGCTGCCCGAAGCGCGAGAACTCCAGCCCATCCTCCTGCGTTTCGAGGGTCGCAATCTCATTGATGTCCGCCCCCGCAACGAAGGCCTTTGTGCCCGCGCCGGTTATGACTAACGCCCACACGCGGCTATGTTCCGCCACTTCGTCCAGGGCCGCGTCCAACTCGTTGAGCAAGAGGTGGTTGAGCGCGTTGAGCTTGTCGGGGCGGTTGATGGTAATGAGGGCGATCCCCCTGTCCTCATCGACTTCGACACGCAGGTTGAGATAGTCAGGCATGTAGGCTCCTCTTAACTGGGGTAAAGTGTTGCGTTGGGACCGCTCTGGGATGGAGGCTAGCTGCCGGCGCGCGCGTCCACCGTGCGTGTGAGCAGGGTGCCGGTGCTCGGCTGCCTCTCGACCGCAGGCTGAGTGGGGGGCTTCCTGAGCCAGAGGCGGAACGTCGTACCCTCGCCCACGCGGCTGAAGACCTCAATCCTGCCGCCGTGCCCCTCCGTGATGGAACGGGCTATTGCCAGCCCCAGCCCCGAGCCGTGGTGGGCGCTCTTTCGGGCTTCTTGAGTCCGGTAGAAACGCTCGAAGATGTGCGGCAGTTCGGCCTCAGGTATACCGGGCCCACTGTCGGTCACCTCAAGTCTCAACCAATCGCCCTCAGGCCATAGTCCAAGGCTGACGGTGCCACCCTCGGGTGTGTACTTTATGGCGTTGTCCACGAGATTGAGCAGCAGGTGCTGCAGTTGATCGCGGTCGCCCATCGTAATGCCGATGTCCTCGTGCGCCAGCAGCACCTTTTGATTCTTCATCGAGGCCATGGAGCGTGCGCGCGCAAACACCTCTAACAACAAGCTGTCGAGTTCGACCGGGCGTAGCACCGGCTTCAGGTCCAACCCCGCCTCCATCTGCGCCATGTAGAGCAGATTGTTCACCATGCGGTTGAGGCGCGAGATTTCGGCTTCAGTCGCCTCAAGCAACTCGGCTTGCTCTGCCGGGTCCGCCGACCGTCGCAACAGGTGAATGTTACTTTTGATGACGGTAAGGGGAGTGCGTAGCTCGTGGGAGGAGTCGGCAACAAAACGCCGTTGGGTTTCCAGGGCCGATTGGAGTCGCTCAATTAGCTGGTTGAACGTGCTCACGAGGTGGCCAATCTCGTCCTCGGTGCCGGGTTGCGGCAGCCTTTGTGCAAGGTCCCGCGAGAACTCGATCTGCTGCACCTGGCGAGTGACGCGGTCCACGGCGTTCAGAGCGCGCCCGGTCAGAAGGTAGGAGCCCAAGGCGGCCACAACCAGAAGGACACCCGAGGCCCCGGCGAGTAGCCACGTCAGGTCGCTTAAGCGCCGGTCGATGATGTCAACGGGCGTCGATACTTGCAGTACGCCCGCGATCTGGCCGTTGACGCGGTAGTAGAGTGGCGTCAATAGCACGCGGAGTCTGTGCCCATCTCCCGACACCACGTAATCCCATACAGTCTCACCCTCCAGGGCAGCGCTCACCAGCCGGTCACTGACGGGGATAGGACGCCCGGAGTTTTGCCAGAGTTCGCCGTTCGCCGTGTAGAACGTGTAAAACACGCCACTCAGGGGATCGGGGTTGCCGATCTCCGAGAGGTCCGGCGGCTGCTCCAGGATGATCTGGTAGCGCGTGGATGAGGCCTCGGCCTCCAACAAGTCGTCAATGGGCTGGTATAGCGACTGCCTGAGCAACGTGAATACGACAGTGCCAAACACGCCGAACAGCACCGCCGTCACAACCGTCGAGAGTAGGACCAGCCGGATCCGCAACGACATAGCAGCCTAACCCGCTACTCCTCGAGTACCCATAAACATCAAGCCGCCTCCTCCCGGAGCACGTAGCCCACGCCGCGCACTGTCTGGATGTACTTGGGCGACCCGGCGGCCTCAAGTTTCGAGCGCAGATACCGCACGTAGACTTCGAGGATATTGCTCTCGCCGCTGAAGTCATAGCCCCACACCCGGTCGTAGAAGGTCTCGCGGGTGAGGACCTGGCGTGGATGGCGCATCAAAAGTTCCAGCAGGTCAAATTCCTTGCTGGATAGGTCCATGAGCCTGTCGCCTACCCAGGCTTGCCTCGCCGCGGGGTCGAGCGTGACCGTGCCGAAGCGGAGCAACTGTTGCTGTGGCTGTCTGCGCCGGAGGAGGGCGCGCACCCGTGCCAGCATCTCCTCCGGCTGGAAAGGCTTGACAAGATAATCGTCGGCCCCGCTGTCAAGCCCACCCACCTTGTCCTCCAGCGTATCCTTGGCGGTGAGCATCAAGATGGGCATGTCGTCAACCTGGCGGATGCGGCGGCAAATCTCCAGGCCGCTGATGCCCGGCAGCATCACATCGAGCACCACAAGGTCCGGTGGGCTTTCGGCGATCTGGCGGAACGCCTCGTTAGCATCGCCCGCCGTATCCACCTGGTAGCCGTCGTACGACAGGTGACGCTTGAGGTTGTCTCTTATTCTTTGGTCGTCATCAACAACTAGAACGCGCAT
The DNA here is from genome assembly GCA_034667185.1 of Chloroflexia bacterium. GTDB lineage: Bacteria > Chloroflexota > Chloroflexia > QHBQ01 > JADMIH01 > JADMIH01. The sequence goes on from JAXDKH010000069.1 coordinate 15,900, forward strand.
AATTTACATATGTCCGGTGCATAGGGATTCGCTTACATTATAGCACACGGGTCCTGTAGAGCCTCGTGAGTCGCACAAAGTCTAATGGAACCTTAATCTTCGCGGGTGGCATTCGGCGCAGGGCAGGAACTGCGCTCTTGGGGCAAAAGAAAAACCCCGAACGAACTTTGCAGTTCCTTCGGAGTTTCTCTGTCGTCGAAGACGCTCAACACATCTCCAACGCGCTCAGTATAGGGGATGTCTGCGGGGCTGTCAATGGGGCAGTTGTGGAGTTTTCCACATCCACCAAAGGCTGGAAGGGGACGCTAAAAGGCGTTACTTTCCTCCGGGAGCCGGTACGGTCGGCTCGTCTCGCCGATAACTTCTTCAAAGAGGGCTTGCCACCTGGAAACTAGGGCGTCGGTGCTGTACTCGCTCTCAACTTTGCGGCGGAGGGCGCGGCCCAGTCGGAGTACCAGTGGCGGGTCCAGCAAGAGGCGGGTAATAGCGGCGGCCACTTCTGCGGGCGACTCGTGAGGCACGAACAGTCCGCTTTCGCCGTCGGTGATTTGCTCCTCCGAGCCATTGTCCCTCGTAGCGACGACGGGCAGCCCTGCCGCGCCCGCCTCAGAAATAACGTGGGGCATCCCTTCGTCCCGCGAGAGCCACACGAACACGTCAAGGCCGGACAGCAGCCGCGGTACATCACTCCGGTCGCCAAGGAAAGCGAGCGAGTCATCGAGACCGAGCTTTGAGGTGAGCGCAGTAAGATCCTGTGCATACTCCGGCATGAAGGCATCAGGCCCGCCGACTATGACGAAGCGGGTCTGAGGCAATCTTTGCCGAACTAGGGAGGCAGCACGAATGAAGTCTTCCACGCGCTTCTTGCGGTCGAGCCTGCCGACCCAGCCCACCAGCGGTACCCCTTCCGGAACCTCTAACTCGGCGCGCACTGCAGCCCGGTGCGAAAGGTCGAACTCGTCCAGGTCCACCATCGAGGGGATTTCAACCGCGCAGTGCTCCCGACCTGGCATCTTGAGAGAAGCAGCGTTCCGTATCGACTTACAAACACCGATGTAGCGGCTGGTCAGGTGCTTGGGTCCGGCCAACGCCTCCTGCACGAGACCTCCGTGCTCGATAAGCGGCGGTCTGCGATTAGACTCTATTCGCTGAAGGGCAGGGTAGACATCAGGGACGCCCTGGCAAGCCACCACAAGGTCGTACTGGGGTACTTTGGCGGCAAGATAAGTGACGGTGTCGTCAAATGAGAGGTGGTATGGCGTCTCGTCTATGGGAATGCCAAGCGCATGAAGTTGATCCCGCGCCTGGGTTGGCATACCGTGCTTCCAGAAGCAGGCCACAACCTCAAGACTGAACTTCGTGCGGTCGATGTGCTTGGCAAGCAGGCGCAACTCGGTCTCCTCGCCGCCTACGACCAGCCAGCCGAACACGAAGAGGACCTTGTACGGCCGGGTCGCACTCGACGTCGATGCCATTCCGTTCACAACCGGCAGCCTACTGCTCGTTTGGCTTCAAGGGTCTGCCCTCAGACACGGAGCTCGCAGCCGCTGTGGTCACGTGATGCGTCTTGAGGGCCTCGGAGAAGGGGCAGCGAATATTGTTCGCCTTGCCCTGGACGGCATCAATAAAGTCGCGGTCCTCCAGTACGAAGGGGTCGCTCTGCGGATAGCTGATTGGGCGGCCCTGCCCTACGTCGATCATGAGGTCGTGCTCGCTCAGTTCTATGACCATCGAGTCGGAGAAGAGGTGCAGCCCGATGCGGTGTGGCCAGTTGAGCAAGCACGTGGAGGCCATGTTACCTACCGCGCCGCTGCTGAACTTCAAGGTGGCCGCCGACACGTCGCACACGTCCAGGTCAGGGAAGGCCGCCCGTTGGCTTCTTGAGCCTACAGCGTATACCTCGTCCACCTCCCCCACGAGCACACGTGCTATGTCAAAAATGTGCGTGGTCTGTTCTAACATCTGCCCGCCGGACAGTTCTTCCTTTTGCCACCAGTAGGGCGGGGGCGTCTTATCCAGCCAGTAGCCGAGCGCCAGCCGAGCCGGGTTCGTTTTCAGAAGCTCCTGGGCCTGTTCGGTGGTGGTAAGGTAGCGCCAGTGGTAGCCTACAGCCGTAACAAGGCCACGTTCCTGGACGGCCTGCCAGATGCGGTCCGCGACCGCCCTGCTGGTCGCCAGCGGCTTCTCAACGAAGAAGGGCAGGTTGCGCTCGGCGGCGGCAAGCTCCGGCTCCCCGTGCGCGAATGGGGGCACGCAGATGTAGAGCGCATCCAGTTTCTCGCGGTCCAGCATCTGCCGGTAGTCGGCGTACGACGTTGCACCAACACGAGATGCCGTCTCTCCAGCCCGGCCCTCAGCGGGATCAGACACCGCGACGATCCGCACATCCTGGAACTGCTGCAGGACGCCGACATGGCGTCCGGCGATGCCCCCGGCACCAATAAACCCAACTCGTACTTCAGCCATTTAAAGCTCCTGTTTGGCCTTGAATTTGGTAGCTGTGCGCCTGCGAAGTCACACCATGGCTCTCGTGTGAGTGCGCTGCCGTGGCACCAGGGGCTACGTGCGAACGGTAGATGGACGCGACCGCGTTTGACATCTGGCGTACCGCGAAGTGGCACAGGACACGCTCTCTTCCGGCCTCTCCCCACTGTCGCGATAGGCTCTCGTTTGTGAGCGCGTAGATGATGGCCTCGCTGAGAGCACGAGGGTCACCCGGCGGGACGAGGAGCCCAGTACTCCGGTCCACAACGGCCTCGTTGGTGCCGCATACGTTGGTTGCCACGACTGCCCTTCCTGCTGACATGGCCTCAAGCACCACCAGAGGCAGTCCTTCAAAAAGCGACGGCAGCACAAAAAGGTCGCAGGCTCGCATCAGGTCTTTTACGTCGGGCCGCGACCCGAGGAAGTGCACGTTTTGCGCCGCGCCGCAAGCTTCAGCAGTCGCTTCCAGGCCAGCTTGAAGCGGCCCCTCACCTGCCAGCAAGAAGTGAGCGTCAGGCACACGTGCAGCAACCTGGCAGGCAGCTTGAAGCAGATGGCCGTAGCCCTTCTGCTCCGTCAGACGCCCGACCGTCAGCACCAGCTTGCTTTCAACAGGCACGTCAAGTTCCGCACGCAATTGCCGGCTGAATAAGTCGGGTGCGTCGGTTGCCGCTTGCGCCTGCACGCCGTTCAGCACCACTCGTAGCTTGTGCGCTGGGATGCCGGCTTCGGCAAAGGACCGCCTGACGCCGTCGGATACACATATGACCGTATCCACGAGGTCCAGGAAGCCGGTGTACTGGTCCTGCTGCCACTTTTCGGTAATGAGGTAAGGCAGGTGCTCCGTGCGGAGCACGACGCCCACGCCCGCATTCCGTGCAGCCCACACGCCGCCATGTCCCTCCCACGTTGCGCCTGCGTGTACGTGCATTATATGGGGCCGCAGTCGCTGCAGTAGGTCTTTGTTCACGTGCCAGTCTATCGATAGCTCGTGAACCTGAAAGCCCCGTTGGGAGGCACGGTGATATAGCGGAGTGGAAGACCACCCCAGGAAGAATATGTCGTACTCGGCTCGAAGCTCCTCGGCCAGGGAGAGCATGTGCTCGCCCACGCCGGAAGGCTCAATGCTGTCGGTAAAGAGGCAAAGTCGCGGTTTCACGCCGGCACTCCGGTGGAAGTATTATAGATGTATGGGATTAGCCTGTTGTCGGTCACCGCAGCCATTATGGACGGAAGATGGGCGACTCGTCCAGGTGAGCCAGCAGGTCGGCGGGGTCATCGTAAACGCTAACAGCCCCTTTAAGTCCTTCGTCGTCCCAACCCCCGCACCTGAGGGCAATCGTACCAATGCCGAGTTTGCCGGACGCCTCAATGTCGTAGGGTGTATCACCCAGCATCAGGACCTCGTCCCGACCCAGGCCAATGTTCTTCAGGGCGGCCTCCACTATGTCGGGAGCCGGCTTTGAGTTTTCCGCGTCATCGGCCGAGGTGCTTTCTTCAAGCAGGTCGTCAGCGCCCGCTATCTTCAGCAGCTTGCCGAGCATGTCCTCTTCGGCAGAGCTGGCCGCGACCAGTTTCAAGCCGCGCTTCTTAAGCGTCAAGAGCAAGTCCCTGGTGCGCGGGAATGCCTTCAGCTCAGGCAGGAAGTCGCGCTCAAAGATCTCTCTCCACGCGTCACTCAGCCGCTTACCCTCAGGACTGTCTTTCTCTACTCCTACCGCAGTGGGCAACAGGTTGTCGCTGCCCATACCTATCAGGCGACGGATTTCTTCATAGGTGCAGTTGTAGCCGTTACGGGACAATGCACCCAGCCACGCACGAATGTGGGCATCATTGCTGTCAACCAATGTGCCGTCCACGTCTAGGATGAGACCCTTTATTTTCAAGTTGGTGCTCCAAGTCTTCCGAGTTTTCAGGCCACCCGCCGCGAACGTAGCGGCATGACGGGACCGCCCGCCTTCCTTAGCAGCGGCCCCGTTAAGCTCATCACGAACAAAGTTCTAAGGGGCTACAGACAGCGAGCTCGCGCCAGAGTAATGCGCGTTCAGGAGAGACGCTCCCTGCTTCAACTCATTGACCTGGTCCGCGGCGTTCTTGCCCGCTACGAAGGCATGGTCGGAGTTGTAGTATTCCCACTCGCTATACCGGCCCGCCAGCAGGATGTTCTTCGATTTCAGCCACTCGCGTATGGTGTCCACGTTGCGCTTGCGGCCATGATCGTACACCACGTAGGCGTAAGGCATATCGACCTGGTTGGCTACCAGCACGGGGTCGTCTTCGTTGAAGATGCCCACCCTGCGGCAGTCGCGTATGCAAAGATCGATAAGCTCTTGTCCGTCCACGGGCAGCGGCTTATGGGGCGAGTAGGTGATTTCGCACGTGAGCCCGAAGCCGCCCGGCGGGTTGCAGTGCGGGCTGGCGTTACCCTGCACGAAGATGCGGTGGAAGACCGTGTCCTCCGGGTAGTATATCCAGTGCTTCTCTGTCAGGTTTTCGCGACCGATTCCCAGGTTGACGCAGCGCACCGAAACGTGCCGCAGTCCCGCAGCCGCATCCAGCACCTCCTGCGGAGCCTCTCTGCCCATCATCTTTACGAGGTGGGGCAGCGGCATAGTGCTAATAAGATGGTCGTACTCAAGCTCTTTGCCATCCGATGTGAGGACGGTCCTTCGCTCCGGAGAAATCCGCTCGATGCGGGTCTTCAGCATCACGTCACCCTGAAGGTGAGGCAAGAAGCCGTCCATGAGCGCCTGGAAGCCACCCCGCAGGGGGTAACCAAAGCGGGCGTTGGGGCCCATCGGCTTGGGCACCGGCGAAAGGGCACCGTCGATGATTTCTTCAAGGTCCGGTAGGGGTACGCGACCGCCTAGCCAGGAGGTCTCCATTTCGGATAGCGGCACGGCCCAGAGCTTCTGGTTGTAAGGTATGGCAAAGTGCTTGGCGATGCCTTTGCCCCATACCTTGTAGATGAACTCCTCAAAGCTACGCGGTTCGCTGCTGGCAGGTGCCACAGCGCAAGCGGCACCTGCCTGTCCCGACAACGTTTCTCCAACGCCGTCAGCGCAACAGTCGTCTACGACGATGTGGTCCTTGCCGTCATGCGCCAGGGTCTTGAGGCTTCCGTTGCTGTGACCGTTGCCGTTGTGGCCGTTGGACTGTATCTTTACAGCCGTTACCTTGTCCTTGGGGGCCTCCTGGGTGCCGTAGCGGGCCTCGATTGCCCCCATTATGCATTCCTTGATGACCTCAGGGGGGAGGCCGTAGAGCGCACCCTGGAAGGGGTAACGGGTGTAGACGTTCTTGCTGTAGACCCAGGCTTCGCGATCCTGCCAGTGTACGTTGTCGCCGAGCAACATCTTGTACATCTCGTGGACGTACTCTTCCTTGGAGAACATGATGTGCCCGGCCATGTCGAAGGTGAACCCACCTTCCTCTATCGAGCGACACCAACCGCCTACGGTCTCGTTCTGTTCTATGAGCAAGCTGCCTTTGCCGAGGTGGTACGCCGCGCTCAAGCCGGTCGGGCCGGCGCCGATGATAACTGTATCTACTTTGCCACGTGCGGAATTAGTGTTCGTGTCCATTTCGCGCTGTTTCCTCTCATGAATTGTCCCCCCTATATGCGCCCGTAGAACTTCGCTTTATGCTGGTTACGTTGCCACGGAAACTATGCTGGAAGGGAGGCTGCCGCCGGTAGGTTCTCCGCTAGATAGCGGGTTCTTCTGCTTGACAGCCTCGTCAATGAGCCGCGACATTGCGGCGACTGTGTTATCCCAGGAAGTGTGCGCCAAGATCTCTCTCATCTGCTGTACCCTGCGCGCACGCTCCTCAGTACTTGCGGACATGGCCTGCTCGCACGCCGCTACAAACTCCTCTTTAGTGCCACCGATGTAAACAATGTGCCCGTAAGGCTCTGCGACGTCCGTGATTGGGGTGCTCACAATGGGCAGTTCCGCCGCCATGTACTCAAGCGTCTTGGTCGGGCTGATGAAGCGCGTCGACTCGTTAAGGGCGAAGGGGAGCAGGCAAACGTCCCACCCCGCGAGGTATTCAGGTAGCTGGGAGTATTGGCGCTGCCCCAGGAAGTGCAGATTGGGCCTCTTCGGTAGCCAGTTCCAGTCGATCTTCACCACCGGCCCGACCATGACAATCTGCCACTCAGGATGCGAGCTAGCCAGGAAGTCGAGCAGCGGGAGGTCCATGCGCTCGTCAATTACGCCGTAGAAGCCGAGGCGCGGGTGTGGCAGGTTGGCCTGGTTCTGTGCTTCAACCATGCTGCGGGCCTGGGCAAAATGGGCGGCATCCACGCTGCTTGGGAAGCAGTGGAGGTTGTCGTGCCGTCCCAGTTTGGCCCGGTAGAGGCTCGGCCCACCTGTGAAAACAACGTCCGCCCAGGCGAGGGTGGTCGCCTCCAGGTCTTTCATCTCCTGTGGCGCGCCGACGAAGGCAGATAGCTCGTCCATCACATCGAACACGACGGCCCGTGGCTGTAACGTCTGCGCCAGCGGCAGGGCCATCGGCGTGTAGAGCCACACAACGTAATCCGTAAGTTCCTGTTGCTCGATGAAGTCTGCGACCAGGGGCTGGATGTAGGCGATCTGCTCGCTTGTGAAACTCCAATCATGACGCGGGGTATGAGGGCGAGCAACCACCACATTAGCCGCGGGCTGACTAAGTTCAAGGTGGGGTGCGTTCTCGAAGTCCTGTACGGGCTCTTCGATAAAGAATACCTGTCGGTCCCTGGCGAAGCGCGAAAGTAGGTGCTGGGGCCTCTGGTAAACGAAGTCCCACCGGAGGTGCGAAAATACTACCAGTGGAAGGTTATTGAGCATGGAAACTCCCTGCCAACTAAGACTCTGCTGCGGCGCTGCAGGACCAGGCAAGGCATCGTAAGGCAATTATCGTGCCAACCTGAACAGAGAAGATGATGGACGATGGATGGTGGTCGGAGTGGTTAGTGGTTAGTGGTTAGTAACCAAAAATTTCCTTGGCGCGTTCTTGGCGTCTTGGCGGTTTCGTCTCCTATAGTCCATCGTCCGTCGCCCATCGTCCCCTTTCGGTTGCGCCGGGGAACGGTACGTGCTACAATTGCCTCCATTACTGTCGCCCCTACGCCTCCTGAACAGCTATTTCACAAACTTTGCAGGTGGACCACACCTATGAATCGCGAATACCATAAATGGTATAGCTCCCGGCTCGGCAGGGACATGGAGCTATTGATGTACGGTTGGGGTGGCCGCCCCGTAATTGCGTTCCCCACGTCGTTCGGGCGCTTCTACCAGAACGAAGACTTCTCCCTGGTCCAAACGCTGCGTGATCGCCTTGAGAATGGGCACGTTCAGCTCGTCTGTGTAGATGCTATCGATCTTGAGTCGTGGTATAACCGCTCCATCTCCACTCGTGACCGTGCCCGCCGGCACAACCAGTACGAAGACTACCTCATACACGAGGTGATACCTTTCTTCCGAGCGCGTAACGACCGCGTGAACCACGACCTGAATGTGACCGGGGCCTCGTTCGGCGCGTATCACGCGGCAAATTTCGCCTTCAGGCACCCTGATGTCGTCAAGCGCGTGCTGGCGATGAGCGGGGCATTCTCTTTACAGTTCCTGGTGCACTCGGACTACGACTCGGAGGTCTATTTCAACTCACCCGCCGAATACTTGCCGAACCTTAACGACGATTGGTATCTTTCGCGCATGCGCCAGCAGGACATCATCCTGGCGGTGGGCTCGGAGGATATTTGCCTGGGTTCGACCGAATACCTATCGCGCATTCTGTGGGACAAGGGCGTGCCTCACACCCTAGACATATGGGGCGGTGCCTGGCACGACTGGCCCTGGTGGAAGATGATGGTGCAGAAGTACCTTTGAGTGGCTAGTGGCTAGTGGCTAGTGG
>JAXDKH010000070.1:0-15223 GCA_034667185.1 Chloroflexia bacterium
CACTATACAAGCCGGTGCTGCTATTTTCTGAGCGGGGACATTTTTGCTTGCAAGGCTAGGGAGAGACCAGGAGCAACATGACAAGCAGGAGGGAATTGATGTCCAACCGAATGTGGCGCAAAGTGCGACTTGCGGTTGCTGTAGCCGCCTTGTCAGCGGTAGCGGCATTCAGCGTCAACTGGGCTCCGTCCAGTGTCAACTGGAAAGCCACAAGCGTCAACTGGTCAAGTGTGAACTGGACCCATGCGGGCAGCGTTAATTGGTCCAGCGTCAACTGGAACAAGGCCGATAGCGTGAACTGGGCCAGCGTCAATTGGAACAAAGCAAGCAGCGTCAACTGGAGCTAGCCGTCCTCCTGTTTCGCGAAACAGAACTCCTAAGTGCCTCATATGTGTGAGGCACTTTTCATTGCTGGTAGCAGCGGCCGCAATGCAGGGTATTGTCGAGGTCGAACATTGAGACTAAAGCAGGACCTTGTCATTCTGAACGCAGTGAAGAATCTCGTCCTTCACCAGGATATTACACTTTTGTTATGTGATACCGGCGCGAAGAAAAGGATTACCATGTGCTATAGGACGAGATTCTTCACTGCGTTCAGAATGACAAGGTCCTCCTTTGGTGCTGCTCTCCTACGTTGGCAAAGCCCTGGGGCCGCAGTGTGCTCGGCTTGACGGAGCCGGGAGGTTCGGGTATAATTGGTCACGTCCGCTCCCATAGCAGGGGTAGGGTGGTCGCGAGAGCGAAACTGGGGATGTAGCTCAGCTGGGAGAGCACAACACTGGCAGTGTTGGGGTCAAGGGTTCGAGTCCCTTCATCTCCACCCATACTCTAGGTACAAAGTTAGCCCGACTTCTGGTAGGTCGGGCTTTTTGCTGCACCTCTGACGCCGCTTCTGATACCTGGCTCAGCGGTCGAGACGATAAGCAATAATCTGCTTCCCATCCCGCACATACAACGTCCCATCAGGCCCATACGCCAACCCCGTGGGACTGCTCAGTAGCGGCGCGCCACCTCCAACCCGAGACCGCACGGCGTACCCCTCCGCCTTGTTGATGGACATCACTTGCCTGCTGCAACTAACCTCAACCCAATCTCCCGTGTTCGCCAGGTACATGGGTGGACACTCGACATCTATGCTGCGCACGAAGCGGCCATCCGGCCCGAACTGGCGGACGATGTGGTTGTCTGTGTCGGCGGCAAATACATCACCGGAACGGTCCACCAGCAGGCCTGAGACGTTGTTGAAGCCTCCGGGAGGCTGCCACGAAGCGACAGGTTCGCCGCCAGCATGTCCATACTTGAGCAGGCGGCCGCCTTTCTTATCCGCCACCCAAATCGAGCCGTCCTCTGCCACGTTGATGCCCGTGGCGATTTCGCTCTTGCCGCCCAACGCCACTTGTCGCACCACCCTCCCATCCTCACGCATGACAAGCAACGCCTCGTCACCCGGCCCGTTGTTGAGCAGGTAAAGAAGGTTGTCCGGCCCGACAGCCACGTCTCCAGGGTGTGCGTAGCCAATAGCTCCAGAAGAGGTCGTCGCCTTAAGACTGGTGTAAACGCCGCTTGCCGTGTCCAGCACGCCCAGTGATCGTGCTTTGTAGTCAGCCATGTATATTTTGCCGTTCAAGTAGGCGATGCCCAGCGGTTCGCCCACCTCCTCTCCCAGGTCCCAGCGGTGTAGCTCGGTCCTCATGCTAGGAGGCTTGCCGAAGCCGGGGTTGCTCGCGCTCAGAGGCTTGATCTCCTGCCATTCGCCCCAGGTGAGGTGAGTGGCGTTTGCTTGCACGCGCTGCTTCACTTCGGCGGCGAAATAGGCGAAGCGGTCGGTCTCAATCCACGGCTGGCGGTAGAAATGGGCGTCGGGCGAGTTTTGCCACTCAACGTAATGCGTGACGTTACCGAGGGCCACGAGAGAGACTCCCACCACCAGTGCCCCGACCGCCACTCGCCTCTGAAGTTCTATAGGTAAGCGACCCGTGAGCAACACGAGCCCTTCAACCGCGCACGCGGCGAAGAAGAACAGGACGGGGAGCCAACCAACGCCTCGTGCGCCGTCGGGTGTGCGCGTCGTCAGCACTTCAGTGAGCGTCCACGACACCAGCAGCATGATCCACCAGAACCACGTTTCAGGCCGCCTCCGCATTCGCGACCATGCGAGGCTTAGCACGATGCCTGACAGCACCAGCAACCCCGTCACTACATCAAGTTGCGGCTCACCAAAGGGCGTGTAGCGACCTGTCATGTTCACGCTGCCGGTCCACGGGCCTATGCCGTTCCGGCTCACCTGCTCCCATAGCGTGCCAAGTGGGTCCGACGAAAACTGCGACGTGTTGGGTATGAATATCGTACTGCTACGGTAGTTGAAGACGTTCCAGTTCTCTATGATGAATAACAACTGAGGCAAGAAGAGCAGCACTGCGACGGCACCAGTCAGAGCGAATCCGGCTACTACGGCCTTCCATTGCCTGCGATAGAACCAGGCAGCAACAGGTAAGTACGCCGACATCGCAAGTACGATTGCCCGGCCCGCGAAGTAGCCGTATAGCCCCAGCGCACAGAAGAAACCGGATGTCGCAAAGAAGAGCCAGGCGCGCCACTGCCTCCTACCTTCTGCTACCCGGTCCAGCGCCAGGAGAAGGAAGAGCATAGCGGCCAGCATGTAGAAGGCCACGTGCACGTTTTCCCACGCGCTTCGGGAGAAGTTGAGGTACCACAGGCTGGTGGCGAGGAGTAATGTCGCCAGCGCGGCGGCTGTGATGGAAAACTGGCGTCGTAGCAGCAGGTAAAACGGCACCAGGGCCAGGCAACTGAAGAGGGCGCTTGGCAGACGCATGGCTGTAACTGTGGCCCCCAACACCGACACGAACCCACTCATCATGTAGACGCTGAAGGCCGGTTGCGGCTTCCAATCGAAGCCAAAGAAGCCGTTCACCCTGGGTGCGCCGTAGAGCGTTTGCATCGCATCCTGGAAGTTGTCGGCCTCATCGGGGTTGAAGTTGTCGGGGAAGTTTTCGAGGTTGATTAGCCGCATGGCCAGGGCGATCAACAGTAACAACACAAGCACAAGGAGGTCGCGCCTGCCAATGCGGCCAAGCATCTCTCCGGGTGTAGCAGATTGTGTGACGTTATCAGCAGACATGAACGCAGAGTACACCAAGAACATGGTTGCTTTCAAACAGGCAGATGCCCAGGCAACCGACGCAGGGCTTAGACCATGTCCGGCTGCGGTACGATTGACAAATGTGTGGGCGGGTCGCTATAATAAGCCTGCAATAATCAATTGCTTTGATGCGGAGTAGTAGGCGGGTCCATATACAGCGAGCAGGAGTAGGTGCAAGCCTGCGTTGGACGCCGGAAGGTACACGCCGAACTCGCCGCGGAGCAGCACCGTGAACGGCAATGAAGTGCCCTCAGCGCGTGCCGGGTTGCGCCCGATAAAGCGCATTTGAGTGGGTAGCCGTCGCACAATCGCGCCGGGTGCCAATCAGGGTGGTAACGCGGAAGGTAAGCCTTTCGTCCCTAGCGGACGGAGGGCTTTTTGAATTTGGAAATTGGGATTTCGGATTTCGGATTTAGTAGGTATCCATCAAATTCGCAATTCGAAATTCTAATTTCCAAATCCTCGAGGAGGTTAGGTTCGTGGAGAGGGAAGAGAGATACAGGCCGCAGGCGATTGAGCCGAAGTGGCAGAAGATGTGGCAGGACGAAAGGATGTACTTCGTGCAGGCGCGCGAGGACAAGCCGAAGTTCTACGCGCTGGTGATGTTCCCGTACCCCTCGGGTGATTTGCACATGGGCCATATGCGCAATTACACCATTGGCGACGTAGTGGTCCGCTTCCAGGCCATGCGGGGCTACAACGTGATGAACCCAATGGGCTGGGACTCGTTCGGGCTGCCCGCCGAGAACGCAGCTATCAAGGACGGCGTGCATCCTGCGCAGCGCACGCCCGACAACATTGCCCGTATGAAGGACCAGCTGTACAAGATGGGGCTGGTCTACGATTGGGACCGCGAAGTGGCCTCCATGTCGCCCGATTACTACAAGTGGACGCAGTGGATGTTCCTGCTGATGTACAGGCGAGGGCTGGCATACCGCAAGAAGGCAGCAGTCTGGTGGTGTCCCAACGATAAGACAGTGCTGGCAAACGAGCAGGTGGTGGACGGCCACTGCGAGCGGTGCGGGGCGGAGGTGATCAAGAAGGACCTGGTGCAGTGGTTCTGGCGTATTACAGAGTACGCCGACCGCCTGCTGGATGACCTAGACGCGCTGGACGAGTGGCCCGACCGCGTGCGCACCATGCAGCGCAACTGGATAGGACGCTCCACGGGCGCCGAGATACAGTTCCCGGTGGAGGGACATGATGCAGTAATCCGCACGTTCACCACCCGCCCCGACACGCTGTTCGGCGCGACGTTCCTGGTGCTGGCGCCCGAACACCCGTTGGTCGACGAGATCACCACTCCCGAACAGCGGGAAGCGGTGCGCGCTTACGTCGACCAGGCACGGCGACAGTCTGATATCGAGCGCCTGTCCACCGAGAAGGAGAAGACAGGCGTACATACGGGCGCGTACGCTATCAACCCGATGACCGGGACGCGCATTCCGGTGTGGATTGCCGATTACGTGCTGGTAACATACGGTACCGGCGCGATACAGGCGGTGCCCGGCGGCGACGAGCGCGATTACGACTTCGCCTTGAAGTACGGCCTGCCCATCATCACCGTGGTTGAGCCACCCGCCAGCAGAGTAGCAAGCGCGGGTCCCAACAACACTGACCCATCTATCGCGCCCGTTTACAAGCAGGGACACGATGTGCCTGTGTATACCAGCTATGAAGGGACCATGGTGAACTCTGGGCCGCTGGACGGCATGGCCCCTCAGGACGCCAAGCAGGCTATCATACAGTTGCTGGAGGCCGAGGGCAAGGGACGTGCGACCACAACCTACCGCCTGCGCGACTGGCTGATCTCACGGCAGCGCTACTGGGGTGCTCCCATCCCGATCGTCTACTGCGCCAACTGTGGCGAGGTGCCGGTGCCCGAGGAGATGCTGCCCGTGGTGCTGCCGTTGGACGTGGAGTTCAAACCCGGTGGCGAGTCGCCTCTGGCCCGCCTGGAGAGCTTCGTCAACACGACCTGCCCCAACTGCGGTGGCCCCGCCAAGCGTGAGACCGACACGATGGACACGTTTGTGGACTCGTCCTGGTACTTCCTGCGCTACTGCGACCCGCACAACGAGGAGATCCCCTTCTCGCCCGACCTGGCGAACTACTGGATGCCGGTAGACCAGTATACGGGCGGGGTGGAGCACGCGATCTTGCACCTGATGTACTCGCGCTTCTTGACCAAGGTAGTGGCCGATGCGGGCCTGGTGAACGTGCAGGAGCCATTCCGGCGGCTGTTCACGCAGGGCATGATCACCAAGGATGGGGCCAAGATGTCCAAGAGCAAGGGCAACGTGGTGCCCGTGGACTTCATGGTCGAGACCAAGGGCGCGGACACCGCCCGCCTGTTTAGCCTGTTTATCGGCCCGCCCGACGAAGACGCCGAGTGGAGCGATCAGGGTGCCGACGGCATGTTCCGCTTCCTGAACCGCGTGTGGCGGCTGTTCGAGGGTAACGTTATGGTCGTGGACGAGACCGGCGCGGAACGTGACCTGGGCGACTACTCGCCGTCAGACCGCGACCTGCTGCGCAAGGTGCACCTGACGATCCGCAAGGTCACCAACGACCTGGAACGGTTCCACTTCAACACGTCGGTAAGCGCGATCATGGAACTGTCAAACGCCATGCAGAGCTACCGGGAGGCTCACGGCCCCGAGACGGCAGCCTACTCCATCGCGGCTACCAACCTGCTGCTGTTGATGGCTCCGATGTCCCCACACATCACGGAGGAACTGTGGCACCGCTCCGGAGGGCAGGGCAGCGTCCACATGCAGCCATGGCCGGAGTTCAACGAAGAATTGGCGGCAGCCGAGGTAATCACGCTGGTTATACAGGTGAACGGTAAGCTGCGCGACAAGATAGAGGTGCCCGCCGACGTCTCAGAGGATGAGGCGACGACGCTGGCCCTGGCAAGCCCCAAGGTGCAGCAGTTCCTGGACGGTGGTACGCCCCGCCATGTGCGCTACGTACCTGGTAGGCTAGTGAACATTGTGGTGTAGTGACTTGACTACCATTAAATAGGAGCAAGAACACGAGCTATGGTCTTACGGACAGACCTGGCTCTTGTTCCTTAAAAGATCATTGTGGCTGCTTCCTGACCTGCCTAAGGCAGTGTTCGTACTAGTCTTTCACGTTGAATAACTTGAGCCTGAGGCAGGACGATTCATACATCGCGATCTTGCACACCTGCTCGGAGTCTACCTTCAACTGCAAAGGCTCGTTGCATATAGCTCAAGAAAATGAGATAGAAGATAAATAGTGCAAATCCAATCGAAAGGATCAGGAACGCCAGATACCAGGAAACCCCCTCATAGGGCGGCGGTTCGAGCAAGAAGAGGTAATAGCAGCCGAGACATATACACAAGACCGCAGGAACGGAGAAGGTAATCAAGAGTAGTATACGGAACCGTGGCTTGGCGTAGCGATCCACCGACACTTTGTTGTAGCTCTCCCAATTGAAATACTCAGCACTCCCTAGCAAGCCTGCAACTCTGGTCTCTATTTTTGTGCGGATATATTCACCTAGCCTGCCAATGGTTATTCCATGATCGACATACCATAAGCCAAATAGTGCCGACTCCACAGGTACTATCAGGACAATCCATGGGGCTATAGTCTTGAGAACAGACAAGGCAGGTACTTGCGCGGCTGCTGCGGAGACCGAGGCCACGAGGGCCGGAATCAAAACTGAAAAGAAAGCAATGTGTATCTGGAGGATCCTTTGCTGGAAGTCGCTTCTGTACTGGATTTCAGCTCGCATTGCGGTGAATTCTGCCAATACGGCTGTCATTTTCAACGATTGAGGTTGTGCTGTGGGACTACTCACGCCAAGCTCCATAGAATTGTTGGTACATTATATTAGCACAAGCAGGCAAGCTAGGGGTGTAGGCACAATCAGTAAATAGGTGAGATGTGGCAGGCACAGCGAAGGGGTACCCACACGAGCGGGTACCCCTTCACCATTGCACCTGTTGTCAATTCAGCCTAGTGCGGCCGTGTGCTGCGCATGGAGGCCGTGAACAGGTCGAACGCGACCAGCGCGATTACAATTAGCACTATCTCGAACATTTGCGGCCTCCTTTCATCAAGCTTATATCTTGAACTCTGCTTGATTGCAGTCTAGCAGATGCATGGCAAATTGTGGATGCGCAATTTAGGGTGGTTTCGCCTCGTACTTTGGTCCTATCTCGCTCCGGTCTGGCGACCTAGAGCCTGTGTTGGGCCTGCCGGAAACGCAAACTACCCGGACACTCCGTACGGAAGTCCGGGTAGCGATTGTGAGGGTTATTAGCGGGGTAAGCCCAGCGTCACGGGGTCTCTATTGACCAGGTCCCGGCTGTCTGCTCCGTAGCGGAGAGCCAGCAGGTCCGCGACGACCAGCGCCCCAAGAATCAGAAGGTATTCCATTTCTTTGCTCCGTTTTGTGTGCCGGTTCTAATGTAGACGCCAGGGCTTTGTTTGTCGAGCTTTGTTTACGCTGGTTTGGCTATATGGGTCCGGTCTGTATTATGCCGTTATTGTATACCCATCAACTCTGCTGCGCGTCGGCATTTCGGAGTATGGGCAACCGGGACTTTGGGGCCGGAGGATATACAACAAAGAAGGAGCACCCATAGATGCTCCTCTGGAAAGTATCTAATTGTGACTGAAGTCTAAGTGGTGCTGTTCGCGCCTACCGGTACGGGCTGCTCAGCGGGGGCCGCAGGGGCAGGGCCGTTCGGGGCGGGAGCTACAGGTACGGGTGCAGGACCGGAAGGTGTAGGTGCTGGGCCGGACGGGGCGGGGCCTTGTGCCTGTGCGGGAGGTGCAGAGGGGCGCGGCTTGGGCGCGGGCTTGCCGGGCTTGGCGGAAACTATCATCGTCATCGCCTTGCCGTCCATCTTGGGGGCAAGCTCAATCACTACATTTTCACCGAGCATTTGGCGGACCTGCTCCAGCACGTCGCGGCCGATCTCCGGGTGGGCAAGCTCGCGGCCACGGAAGCGCACTGTAAGCTTTACCTTGTCTCCGTCTTCGAGGAAGCGCTTCGCCATGCGAGCCTTCGTGTCGATGTCGTGGTCGTCAATCTTGGGGCTGAGACGGACTTCTTTGATTACGACCTGCTTCTGGGTCTTGCGGGCGTCGCGTTCCTTCTTGGTTTGCTCGTACCGGAACCGCCCGTAGTCCATCATCTTCACGACCGGCGGGACCTCGTTAGGGGCCACCTCCACCAGGTCCATACCCCGCTGGCGAGCGAGGACCAATGCGTCACGCACGAACATGAGGGCGTTCTCTCCGTCCTCCCCGATCAAACGCACCTCGCGTGCCCTGATGCGCTCGTTAATACGAAAATCCCTGCTGATATGTTTGCTCCTTAGCTAAATCTTGAGAATACGAAACCGAGACGAATGTTCGCCTCTGGCATAACATTATCACAAAGGCCATGCTTAGTCAATAGCACCTTTGTCCAGTAACAGGCGGCAATTACGGTGCTACTTCGCTGTGTAGAGCCGGTGCACTACGGCCCCGTCGCGGGTGCTGAAGGTCTTCTCCAGCGTGACCGTCTTGCCTGCCGCTTCCGCTTCTTGCACGAAAGCCTCGTAGCGCGGATATGCGGTCTCGGTAGGGTCATGGAAGAGGTAGATGGTATTGGGGTCTTGTAGCAGTTCGCGCAGCCCGGCGTAGAACTCCGGTGTAGGCTCCGCCGAGTATCCATACGCCTCAACGGGGTTCACGCGCTCGCTCGTGAGCAACTGGATGGGCCGCTTGAAGCCCCAGTCCATAGCCACAACCTTGGGGTCAGGCTCCAGGTTCTCCAAGTAGCTAGATAAGCTGTAGACGGCGTCCGAGAAGGTAGAACGCCCGCCTCCCGCGGAGAGGTCCCGGTGGTAGGAGTAGTCCACCACCAGGTCGGCCACGACGATTGCGCCCACAACGAGGACAGCAGGGAGCAGACGGGCCACCTTCCTGACGCCGGGTATCATCGGCAGGACGCGCTCCGAGAGCCGCCTGCCACCGAGCACCAGGAAAGCTGCGATCACTATATAAGGAAGTGGGAGCACCACAATGAGGTGTGTGGCCCACAGCCCCGATATGGTCACTGCACTCTGGGCGACGATCACGCCGATAAGCGCGATGGCAGCGAGAGTGACCCGTGTGGTGCGTCCCACGTGCTTGTCGGACCCAAGCACCACGCATAGCGCGAACCCTGCCGCCCAGAATAACAACCCCGCCGCGTCCACCGGCCACAGTCCCAGCGGACCACCCGGCGCTGTCCCTTCTGGTCTTCCCGAGCCGCCAAACCACCACACAGTGCCACTCAAGGTGGCGATGCCGAGCAACACCCAATTGGCGCGAGCAGTGTCTCCACTCCGCAATGCCGACACAGTGATTGTGGCGACTCCAAGCAGACCGAGTGCAATCGTAAGGATGATGGCCGGAGAGGCTAGGCTCGCAGCCAGGAGGCCAAATGCAAGGTTAGTAGCCAAGATCAGCCCAAGCCCCGCAGCCAGCCAGCCGAAACGTTCCACGTTGCTCACCTGATTTGTGGCGCGGTGCCACGGGCGTAATGCCAGCGCCATCAAACCCAACGCGGAAATCGCGAACACCGCAGGGGTAAAGGGGTTGGTGAAGGTCCTGGCTTCGAGCCCCTGGAACCAGAAGTAGCCGCCGTCCAGCACCACCTTGAGGCTGTCAGTCTCCGACCAGAGGTTGCGCAGGTAGGCTGTGTTGTCCACGCCGTGGCTGGTGGTGCTCAAATCGGAGAGCGAGCCGCGGATGAGCAGCCACGTGCCCCTGGTCATGAGGTTGTAGAGCAGGAAGGGGAGCGCACCCAGGCAAAAGGCGGCCAACGAGAATGCAGCAATCCTCAGCCAGCGTGCCGGGGGGCTCAACAGCGACCGCCGGTTCTCCCACACCCGCGCCCCGTAGAGGATGGCCCCGCAAACCGTGACGGCGATAATCACCCACAGGAACAGAAGCTTTGTCGTCAGCCCTAGCCCCAGCAGGAACATGCCTGTGTATAGCGGGGCATTGCGGCTGCCAAGCGGGCGTTTGCGCACCCACTGGGTGAATGCGAGCAAGGCACCCGTCGTGATGGGCACCACCTCGTTGACCACGTACACGCCCAACCGGCTCCAGAAAATCCAGGAGGGTGACACGCCCATCATCAGCACAGTCAGCCGCGCTACAGGCCTGCCGAACCAGGCTCGCGCAAGGAAGTACGCCAGCACGATAGCGACAAGCCCTACCGTGATGGTCATCAGCCGCAGGGAGAAGACGTTTACGCCTCCTACCGCGAAGAACGGTATCGCGAGGTAGGTGCTGGTTATGCCCTGGTAGTCGCTGCTCGACATGAGAGGCAGCATCGCCCCGAAGACGCTTATGCCTACCCCGCGCTGAAGCTCTACGGGGTGGCCCAGCACCACCTGCATGGCGGGGGTTACGTCAAAGGCCTCATCGTTGTAGAGGCCGGGAAGGTCTAGCTGGTAGATGCTGATGAAGAAGAACGCCAGGCATGCCAGCGACACGGACGCGACATCGGCCCACGTTTCGCGCCGGGTGGCGGTGCGGGTTGTGGGCGTGGCGGTCTCTTGAACGGCGACCTTATGTTCTGTGGTGAGGGTTGCCAAACCGGGTAATTGTCTCCCAATGTTAGATGAAGGCGCTGCAAGGCGGCACTACTATTTTACCCTCGAAAGCCCCTGCTGCGCTTGCTCTACGACGCCGGGGTCTTTAGCGGTCTCGGTGGCGTGCGTGAAAGCCTCCGCGGCCTGTTGGCGTTGACCCATCTGCTCGTAGGTGAGACCCAGGTAAAGCCACGCATCCCCGTATCGGGCGTCCAGGTCCACCACTTTCGAGAGGGCGGCAACCGCTTCTGCGTCCTGCCCCTTGTCACGGCTGGCGAGACCCAAGCCGAACCAGGCGTCGACGAGCGCGGGGGCCTGCTGCGTGGCCCTGGTGAAGGCGGCTTGCGCGTTCGTAAGGTCCTTCCTTTGCAGGTAAGCCTTGCCCAGCGCGTTCAGAGCCTCCGGCCAGTTGGGGCGCACCTGCACCGCCGCCCGGAACTGCTCGAACGCTTCGTCCCACCTGTCGAGCGATACGTAAGTCTCACCGGCGTACAGGTGCGCGGGCGCGTAGTTTGCATCAGCCTTCAGCGCCTCGTTGTAGGACTGGATTGCCTTCGTATGATCGCCCGTCGCCGAATACGCCCGCCCCCTTCCCACCAGGAGGTCAGGCGAAGTGGGCGCGACTGACAGTCCCCCATTGTACGCTTGCAGCGCGCTCTCGGGGCGTCCTTCCTGCAGGTACAATTCGCCAAGTGCAAGCGGTCCAAGTATACCGTGCGGGTCCACGTTCGTGGCCTGGATCGCAAAGCTTTGAGCCCTGGCCTCATCGTCCGTGCTCGTGTAGGCCCTGGCGGCGAGCGCGAGCAGTCGTGGGTCCTGCGGCGCTATCTGTAGCCCTGGCGCCAGCGCTTCCAGTGCCGCGGTGGCATCACCCATCGCCAGTTGCGCCTCCGCGAGCCAGTGGAAGCCCTGCGCATCGGTGGCTCTCATAGCGATGGCCTTGCGGCTGACTTCGGCGCTCTCGGCGTAACGGTCGTCCAGGAACAGGCAGTGCGCCCATCTTATAAACGCATCAAAGCGCTGTGGGTCGCGCTCTGCCGCTGCTTTGTATTGCTCAGCAGCCGCCGACCACTGTTGCTTGTATTCATAGGCCTGCCCCAGGAAGAAATGCGTATCGGCGCGCTCGGGAGCAAGCTCAACGGCCCGTTGCGCCTCAGACAAAGCCCGGTCGTGCTGGCCGCGTGTGGTGAGCAACTGCGAGAAGGCGAGATGCCCGTCTGTGTTCGCAGGCCAGATGCTGACCAATCGCTCGAACAGCTTCTGGGCGTCCTCCGCTTCGCCCGCCAGCGCGTGGAGTTGCGCGGCACCAAGCAGCGCGTCGGGGTTGTTGGGCTGCACGGCCAACGCCTGTGTGTACTCGCTTAGCGCCTCCGGTGCCTGTCCACTAGCTGACAGCAGTTGCGCCAGCAGCAGGTGGGCCTCCCAGAGCTGGGGGTCAGAGGCGGCCATACGAGTGGCCTGGATAGCCGCCATGTTGTCACCGAGCCGCTGCAAGAACTTTCCCCGCCACAGGTAGCCGCTCGTGGTGTGGGGTGGCACCTGCAAGGCAGCATTGAGCGTAGCGCTTGCGGCAGCCTGGTCACCTGCCTGGACGTAGATGCTGTATATCTCGTCATAGGCCGGGAAATAAGCTGGATTCCTTGCCAATAGTTGTTGCAGGGTGGAGACTGCTTCCTTGGGGTTGTTCTGGGCGCGCTGAAGGTCGGCCAGCGCCATGTACGGCTCAGTCGCCGAGGGGTCGAGCCTTTGCGCCTCCTGCAGGGCCTCGGCAGCCGACCCGCTATCGCCCATCTGAGTGTAGACGTTGCCGAGTTGCAGGGGTACGTCGGGCCGCTGGGGGTCAAGGCGCTGGGCGGCACGCATCCTTTCGACGGCGCGCTCGAACTTGGTAGGCTCACCTCGGATGCGCCGCCAGATGCCCCCGAAGAAGCTTTCAGGCGGGTCCTGCCGCGCCAGGTCCGCCCAGGTCATGCCCTGGTACAGGTATATGCCCGCGAGTTCCTTGTTAAGCGCCACGATCTCATTGGTGGCCCACTGCCCGCGCTCGCTGTCACCCACCGCGTGCGCGCTCGCCTCTTCCTTGCGCACCGCCTCCAGCCAGCCGTTGTACAGCCCCTCGGCGTGATCCAGAGAAGACATGGCCTCGGTGGGTTGCCCCAGCATGAGCATGGTCAGGCCCATGAGTCGGTAGGGCGGTGCAGCGTTCGGGGCGGTGGCGAGCAGACTTTGCAACTGCGTCCGTGCCGCGTCGGGTTGCGACTGTCGATAGTGTACCTCCGCGCGTTCCAGTCTCGTGGCGGGGTTGCCGGGGTCCAGCCGCGCACTTTCCTCAAGGTCGGCAAGGGCAGCGGCAAGCTCGTTATTGCGCATCTCCGCCCTTCCGCGTGCCAGATAGGCAAGCGCCTGGGCCTCGTTGTTGGCATCGCGCGTGCCGAGCACCCGGCCGGCGTCGGACTTTGCCCCCGCCAGGTCGCCCGTACTTAGCCGCACCGCCGCCCGGTTCACCAGCCCCTCGATTGGCAACAGCCCGGTAGTGTCCAACGCATCGAGGGGTATAACGGCCTGCGTGTACTCCTTGCGCGCCAGGTCCGAAGCAGATTCAAGCAGTGCAGCCAACTGGATAGCGGAGGCAGATTTTCCTGTGTGATAGCGTTCTTCGATCTGCCCCAGCGTGGCTTTTGCCCCGTAGGCGGCACGGGCAGCATCGGTGTAGTGCCCCAGCTTCAGGTGCGCGATTGCCAGCGTAAAGGGCACCAGTGGGTCGATACCTTGCCCCGCCGGTAGATAGATCTGCGCCTGAGTAGGTAGCACTAGCTGAGCGAGGTCGTTGGGCTGAAGCTGCGACCATGGGGCTTGCCAGGGGCGAAACTGGGCGTTTAGCACAAGGCTGGCGGTTATCGCCCCATCATGTCCGACCTCGCCCCACCAGAGCGCGTCGGCCCCGAGACGGGCTCGCTCGGCCTCTGCTTCGTCTTCACCGGTGACTACACGGGAAGCCTTGCGCAGCACGAAAGGCTCCAATCCGGCGGTAGTGGCGACCTGCTGCAACTGCGTGGCGAACGCCTCCGCCGGGCTGCCCTCACGTGGGGCACCCTGGAACTCGGAGTACGCAATCACCGCTGAGCCCCCCGGCACCTGCGGCGTGCCCAGCGTGGTGGCGACGTAGAGGGCCGCCGTCGCACAGGCCGCGACCAATCCGCTGGCGAACACCACCGGCACTATGCGTGGGCCCCCGACTCTCGACAGCAGCCGCCCGCTGTATGGGGTAGCGCCCTGTGCTTGCGCGGAGGTCTGGCCGAGGAGAGGTACGCCAGTCGGGAGCAGCCTGGTCGTGAGGTCGTGGAGGATGCGAGGGAAGGGGTTGCTGCGACGCCGTAGCGCCTCGATAGCCAGCGCGCCGAGCCCCACGAGTAGCATGAGTGCGCCGGCTGCAAGCAGCCAGTTTACGTCCACGGCTAGCCCTCTCGCCCCTCGTTGAGCGCGTTCTGCTTGCGTTGCTCGGCCCACTCCTGCATGCGCTGCCGCAACCGGGCCTCATAGCCACGCTCGGTAGGGCGATAGTAGCGCCTGCCCTTCAGCGAGTCCGGCAGGTGGCTCTGCTCGACCTGCCCGCCTTCGTAGTCGTGGGCGTACTTATAGCCCTGCCCGTAGCCGACCGCCTTCATCAGCCCTGTGGGAGCGTTGCGCAGGTGCATCGGCACCGACTCGTTGCGGGTGCGCATCACGTCGTCCTGCACCAGCTTGTAGGCGGAATACAGGGCATTGCTCTTGGGGGCCAGCGCCACGTAGACCACGGCCTGCGACAGCGCCAGGTTGGCCTCCGGCATGCCCAGGAAGTGCACCGCCTGTTGCGCCGCCATCGCCAGGCCCAGCGCGTTCGGGTCGGCCAGCCCCACGTCCTCGGAGGCCATGCGTATCACCCGGCGCGCCACGAACAAGGGGTCTTCCCCGGCTTCGAGCATGCGAGCCAGCCAGTAGAGCGCGCCATCGGGGTCCGAATCGCGCACCGACTTGTGCAGCGCGGAAATGGCGTCGTAGTGCCCTTCGCCCGCCCTGTCGTATTGCAGCCAACGTCGCTGCGCCGCGTCCTCCACCGCCGCGAGGATCACGTGGCGCTTGCCCTCCGCGTCAGGCTCGGTGGATACCGATGCAAGCTCCAGCGTGTTCAGCATCGAGCGCGCGTCGCCGTCGGAGATGTTCAGCAGGTGCTGCCGAGCGTCTGCCTCTAGCTCGACGCTCAGGTGGGCCAGTCCTCGCTCGCCGGTTATAGCCCGGTCTATCAACTTGTCTAGGTCGTCGGCGTCAAGGGCGTGCAGCACGATTACGCGGGAACGCGATAGGAGAGCCGAGTTTACCTCGAAGGAGGGGTTCTCGGTAGTCGCGCCAATGAGTGTGACCGTGCCCTCTTCGACGTGAGGGAGGATGGCGTCCTGCTGGGCCTTGTTGAAGC
>JAXDKH010000071.1:0-3597 GCA_034667185.1 Chloroflexia bacterium
ACCATCACCGACCACTGGCGCTTCTACTACAAGAACCCCGACTCCAGCCTGGAGCAGATGGAAGAGGCCGCCCCTCTCCACCTCGCCGCCGACCCCCTCCGCCCCGGCGCGACCGAGGAAGAGGAAGTAAGCCCTGCCACCGCCCGCGTTGCCGAGATTCTGGCGAAGCTCTCCCCCAACTACCGCCGCGTGCTGGAACTGCGCTTCCTGCAAGGCTGCTCGCTCAAAGAGACCGCACAGGCAATGAACATTACCGAGGGCAACGCCAAAGTCCTTCAGCACCGCGCATTACACAAGGCGGTGACGCTGGGCGTCTCGTTTATGTAAAACTCACTCGGGTGGAATGTTGGGCCCTGTGCGTACGGGACGCAGCATCAGCCAGGCAAACCCAGACACTGGCAGACTAGAGGACTAGGCTTTGTCCCTGCTCCTTTTTCGTGCCCGGGAAGCATAGTGCGCAACGACTCCTGGCGGCTGAGGAGCACCTGAATCTCCCTGCTTCATGAGCGCACCAGCAGCTATATCCTATTCCAAGCTATACGAACAGTGGTAAAAGGCAGCCCGGTTGCTGGTGAGGAGATAGGCAATGAAGGGCTATTACATCAACCATACTGGGTGACACAATATATTATTGCTGGATATAAGGCAACAAAAGACCAAAAGAAGGTGTTAAGCCCCATGATGACAGCTCCCAGAAAGTGGAACATAACACCCCAAATCAGAAAGGCAAGCGCGAACGGCATCGGAAGAACTAAGACCAGAGAAAATAGGCACTCTGCAACGATCACAGACCACGAGAGTAACCTCCCAAGGGCCGGGTGCTCTGTCAAGCGCAGCGCCAACCAGGCATTCCCGTAAGCCCTGGTGCTGAATACACCTGTTAAGCCCGACCCATCTCGCCAGACTGGTGACGTTGCTTTCACAACGCCGGCTGTAAGGTAAGATAGACACACTTGTAAGGTCAAGAACCACAGACCTGCCTTATCAACAGTTGGTCCAGAACACAGATGGACCAAGGCCAGGCCGCCAAACGTGGTCACCGTCATCTGATCAGCCCCGTCCATTCCGTAAGGCGATCTAAGTGGCAGGCAAAGTGACATAACGGCTACGATACCCACCAGAACTGCACGTTGGGTATCGTTAGGAGCAACCACCAACAGCAGGGAGGCAGCGGCCAAACGGATGACAATGATAGCTAAGAAAGCCGGGTATGAGAAGATGCGGTCAAGCACATTGGCCAGCAGCCCACGAACAAACCATCTGTGACGTAGTTGAAATACTCGCCAACTCATTACTCCATTGTCGTTCAACTGCTGCGGGTAACTGAGCAATTCGATGCAGGAGATACAGACACTGATTGAGGCAATACTTTCAACTATATGAATTACAGCACTTGCTTCGGTGAGTTGTATCATACATTAGAAGCTGGATTATAGATTGTGCAGGTCAGACAGAAAGAGCATCACGGGTTCCTTTAGAGACACGCTGCCGTCAGACACCATCAACAAGAACTGAGTTGCGATAGCGGATTTATAGTGACTCAGTTGCGATACAAAGCTCAACGTAAGGAGATATGGAATAGATATCTTGACCAGGATCGGGCCATATTGCTGAAGTTCCTTTGCCAGCGTCGTCGTTAAGTCGAACGTGGCCTTCTTAATGCGGCGCTTGGGGTTCCAAATGGCATGCCACCAACGTCGGGGTCCAATATCCACGACCTCGGCCCAGTCAGTGAATGTTTCGTTATCCAACTGGTCCCGGTAGAGTAGATGGAAATCTTTTGTTCCGGGAGTAGGCGCAAAGAAGTTGTACTGAGGAATAAGATGTAACAGATCCAATCTTCTCATGCGCTGGATCTTATCTATTCGGAATTGTCCTATTAAAGTGAAAAGAAGCCACACCGTTAGTGCGGCCACAACCATAACCTCGCAGAGGGCATGTACTACATCAGGCATCGAACGTCTTAAGCAGCTATATTGTTCAAGTGGCCCAATTACAACATGTCAGCGGCCCCAACTATATAGGTGCTATCGCTAACCAACCACACCGCGAAATACCGCGCCAGACACCCCCGGGCGTTACTCTGTTTGCCGTTGAATGCGACACGCATACAAGCTGGTTAACTAATGATCATGTTCCGACGCACCTGGAGAAGTTCCCTCGCAGTAGCCGCAGGCCCGATCTCTTTGATTACGTTCTCCGAAATGTGTTGTTCAACTAAATCGCTGGGGCGCATCAACAACATATAGAGGATGACCATAAGGACTATCTCGACCGTGTTGGCCGCCACGCCGAGGCTGCCGACATTCAACTCGCGCTGATTTGCCGGTACCTGTCGGAGAGCTGCTGCCTCGGCCCTTGATAAGGGAGGGGCGTACCGCATGACAAGTACATCAATAGACACATCTTCTTTTTCCAGATAGTGCTCAACAAAGGTGAAACCCTTGCTGATTAGACGGCCGCCATTATACGGGAAGACGACAACACCTACATCCAAGTCGTTCGGAACGAATAGATTGCTGGCGAGCACAGCAGTGCCGTAACGGATTTCGCCGAACACAGGTTGCTCCTGAAGCACCTTCACTGCTTCCGCCAGGGGGATAGGTGTGCGCTCCTTGAACAGCTCCGCGATACGCACAGCCAGATGTTCGTCACTGCCATCCTTCCCACTTATGGCCTCGCGTATTTCACCAAGTATAGGGTTTCCCCGCCGCGAGAGGAATACCGTGATGGTGCCGGGCGCAGCCAGCTGGGCTTCCGACTTCGGGTTGGTGGGCGTGTAATCAACAACCTCCAGCCGCCGGTAGCGAATGGGCCGCTTCTCTACTTCGCGAAACGCTGGTCCTAGCACGGAAAAATCAGGTAACAATTCCTGGATTTCCTGTTCCGTTAGCCTCATGGGGTCCTTCCTTCCCTTGCTGAAAAGCGCAACTCGTCTCTATCGTGCTCACCTGTCAAGAGGCTCGTAGAGGTACGCTATCAGAGTACTAAAGTCTAAGCAATTATAACATATTTGTCAATAGATATATTAATAATTGTCTGTTGTGCCTACTATAAATCATCGGGCGGGGCGTGGGTTTCCACCCGCCAGGGTGCTGAGAGCAAGAATATGGCATTAACAGAGTAGTGCAGGAGCGCCCAAAAGCGGCTGCCAATAATCTAAGCTACTTAACATACATCTACAGACGGGTTGACCCTACTACTGCCCCCAATTATAATCACGATGCATACGATAAATCGAACATCTGTCCGCGTCTGAGTTGCGTAGTATAGGCACTGATATCCAGAGAGCGCCTACCCACACCGGCACGGCACACTGTTCCAATAGGTCCACAGGAGGAAGGTAATAATGAGAGGCAAGTTATTGGCTGCGGCCCTGCTCATCACGAGCAGCGCGCTGCTATCGGCGTGCGGCGGTACCACCCCCACGCCCACGACGGGCACCGGCAGCACGTCCGGCCCAACCGCTACCACAGGCGACACCACGCAGGCAACCGCTACAATGGGCACCACGGCCACTGAAGGCACCACAGGTTCCACTGGCGGTAAGCGTCCGGTGGTGGTCAGCTCAAAGGACTTTACAGAGGAAGTATTGCT
>JAXDKH010000072.1:0-3445 GCA_034667185.1 Chloroflexia bacterium
CTCTGCGAGACCAGGACCGAACTCCCTACTGTCATACTGAGCCTCCCCCTGTCATCCTGAGCGTAGCGAAGGATCAGGTGACATGCTAGAGTCCCCAACGTACAGGATGATGTTGGCAAGAGGAACATTGATGCCTGTATACCAAGGGTCAAGCATGGGCTACTGATCCTTCACTGCGTTCAGGATGACAGGCGGGACGATGGTGACTGTGATTGTGACATTGCCTGTTCCGCACTAGCCTGGGTGCTCATACACAACAATGGCGGCCTGAAATGTGCCTGATGTATCATAGATGTAGCACTATATAAGAGTAAGGGAGATAGGATGACGAGCGATATAGAGAAAGTTACCTGGATCCGCGTAATCGAGGCCGACACGCTGCCGCCCGGCACGAGCCACTTATTTGCATATCAAGGCGAGGACATAGCCATATTCAACGCCGATGGCGAGTTCTACGCGATAGGAGACACCTGCACCCACGCGGAGGCCTCCCTCACCGATGGCGACTTCTACGAAGACATGCGCGGCTGGGTTGCCGAATGCCCCCTGCACGGCTCACAGTTCGACGTAACCACCGGCCACGCGGTATCTCTCCCGGCCACCGGCAACACCGGCAAGTACGACATCAAGGTGGAAGATGGGGTAATTTACATCAACCCTGAGCCGGTGACACCAAGGCATGAGTAATTACGAATTACGAATTACGAATTACAAGAGCCACACGTAATTCGTAATTCGTAATTACTTGAGTACGTAGAACGCGAAGGTACCGTAGCTCTGGAAGCCTAGCCTGCGGTAGATGTTGCTGCCCATCTCGGTGGCCTGGAGGATGGCGACGCGGTAGCCCAAGTCGCGGGCGTCAAGCAGGGGAGCGAGGGTTATGTACGAGCCGATGCCTCGGCCCCTGGCGCTCGGCACGGTGGCTACCATGTAGATACCGGCCACTCCAGCGCCGTAGAAGACCGAGGAGCTTGCCACAGGCTCGCCGTTGAGCAGGCCCAGGTAGTGCTGGAAAGGGACCTCTTCCCCCAGGCCCAGGCACTCGAACACTGTGCGCCACTGGCGGCTGAAGTCTTCGGGTGGGCCGAAGCCGGTTGCCATCGCGTGCATGTAAGCGTCCAGCGTAGCGTCATCTCGTACTCTGACGATGCTCAGACCTTCTGGGCGAGGCACGTCGCCATTGAGAGCGTGCAAGTCGGCGGACATGGCCAGTTCGCTCCCGCCTACCTTCATGCCGTGCTCTTCCAGGAGGCGGCCCAGGTCTGTGGGCTGGCTGGTGGGGCCAACCCCCCAACTCCACGAGGTGCTGCGCCGGCGGAACATCTCGGTGACCTCCGCCACCTTCCGTCCCACGTCCTCCGGCCTCAGGCTGGCCCGCACCACCCCGTTAAAGCCGCCCATCTTGATCTGCGTGGCGAACCACATCAGGTCCGCCTCGTCGTGCACCTCAGCACCGGGCAGGCAGCCCATCTGCTTGTGCAACTCGATAAAGTTCTGGTCGGTCGCCCAAGCAAGAGTCAAGGGCGATACGTCCTGGAGGATTTCGGTCAATAGGGTCCTTGACGGACGATGGACGATAGACGACGGACGATGGTAGGATCCTCTTTCCATCGTCCGTCGTCTATCGTCCATCGTCCCTTTAGTACGCTCCCTGCCGCTTTACCACTGCCGGGATCGTCTTGAGGATGATCGTCGCGTCCATGGCGAGCGACCAGTTTTCGGAGTAGTAGATGTCCAGCTTGACCATCTCCTCGAAGGAGAGGTCGGAGCGACCGCTTACCTGCCAGAGGCCCGTGAGGCCGGGGGTCACGTCGAGGCGCTTGAGATGCCAGTCGTTGTACTGCTCCACCTCGCGGCGCAACGGCGGGCGGGGGCCCACCCAGCTCATCTCGCCCTTGAGGATGTTGAATAGCTGGGGCAATTCGTCTAATGATGTGCGGCGCAGGAATTTACCCACGGGCGTGAGGCGTGGGTCGTTCTTCACCTTGAAGATGGGGCCATCGGCCTCATTGAGGTGGGCTATCTCGGCCAGGCGCTGCTCCGCGTCCTCGTACATCGAGCGGAACTTGTAGCAGGTGAACTCCTCCCCGCCCTTGCCGACGCGCTTCTGCTTGAACAGCACCGGGCCGGGGGAGTTCAGCTTCACCGCAGCCGCGATTATGAGCATCGGGATGGCCGCCACTGCAAGCGAGCCTATTGCCAGCGTTATATCGAGCAGGCGCTTGATGAACAGGTTGAAACCCTGTAGCGCCACGTCCTTCACGCCGATGAGGGGCACGCCGTTCAGCGCGTCGATACGCACCTCATTGAAGCGCATCTCAAACAGGTCTGGCACCAGCTTGAAATCCACACCGCACAGGCGGCAGCTATCTATAATGTTGAGGATTTGAGCGTGGTGGGTGGCGGGCAGGGCCACGATGACCTCGTGCACGTCGCGCCCGCAGATGATGCGCTCGATGTCCTTCACCGTGCCGAGCCACTGGGGTCCGGGACCGTTGCGCACCTTGAAGGGCACCCGCCAGTTGTTCCCGCCGGGGCTCTCCTTCACGTCCGACACGTAGCCGGTGAGGTTGTACCCCAGGTCGGAGCGCTCCACGATGTCCTTCATGATGCGCTGTCCCGCCAACCCCGTGCCGACCACCACCGCCTTGCGGATGTTGATACCACGACGCCACAGCGCCACGCGCAACCTGCGGAACGCGAACCGCTCAACCGCGAAAATGGCGAGCGTGCAGGCCCATAGCAACAGGAAAAGCCCGCGGCTGGGGAGCACTGTGTTGAAGAACAAGGCACCCAGCGTGAGGGCGGCCACGGTGACGAGTGACGCACTGATTACCACGCGTATGAAGTCGAACCAGGAAGCGCCGCGGGGCAGAGCGTACATGCCACGGAAGTGGAAAGACAGCAGGCCCATCGCGATGAAGGCCGCTACGTAGGGATAGAAGAAGGAGAATGGCTGGTACGAGCTGTCTGCAACGACGTTGCGACCAAGCTCGATTTCGTAGCGCAACCAGTAGGCCAGCGCGAACGCCGAGGCCAGCAAAAAGCCGTCCATCACAAGGCGGGCGACCACCAGGGCGACGTGCTGCTTGCGGGCCGAAAACGCCTGCGCAGGGGGCAAAGCCACCAGGCTCCTGTTGGGCGTGGGCAGGGCACGCGTGACCTTGCCACCCATATCCGAATTGCCTGATATGTCAGGCATCTCCACCTGCCCCTGGTCTTCGGCCTCAGCCGTGTAACTCTTGTGAGCGTGCATAGTCTGGTTCAGAAACGTGAAACGTAATGCGGTTTGCTCTTGTTGGTTCGTGGATGCGATCTCGGGTGTTGTCGTACCAGGCCCCACCGTGTCATCCTGAGCGTAGCGAAGGATCAGTGGCCCGTGCTTGACCGTTGCAATCTACGGACCAACATTCCTTTTGCCTGCATCATCCACAACGTTGAGGAG
>JAXDKH010000073.1:0-10219 GCA_034667185.1 Chloroflexia bacterium
ACTGGTGCCTATCGAGAAGGCCAAGAAGCTACCTAAAGGCTCGTACTACCTCTACCAGATAGTGGGCCTCGACGTGTACGACACCACCCGCCGCTATATAGGCAAGATCGAGGACGTGCTGACCCTCACCGCCAACGACGTATACGTGGTGCGCGGCCCCGGCGTCACCGACATAACGGGCGAACTGTTAATCCCTGCCATCAAGGCAGTAGTCAAACGCTTCGAGATGAAACGTGGCCGCATCGTAATCGCCCCTATCGAAGAATGGACGTGAGGGGAAATTGGAAATTGGAATTTCGAATTTCGAATTTTATAGGAGCTTTTCTAAATTCGCAATTCGAAATTCCAATTTCCAATTTCCCAGTGAGGTGCTGACTTGGTAAGTATTATTTCCATGCTGCTGTTTATAGTGGTGCTGGGCTACCTCGATTCGCGGTTGCGCTGGCCGAAGCCCAACGACAAGACGCCCCGGTACGTTAGCATAGCCGAGCGCAGCAAGACGCTACGACGAGACTAGATGAGTTCCGAGTGCCGAGCGGTATTTACTTACTCATAACTCATAACTTCCGAAGGGAGAGAGATGTTAGCGGGACATTTCGGGCTGGCAGCGATGGTGAAGGCGAGGGAGCCTCAGGTGCCGCTCTGGTCGCTTATGCTGGCTACCAGCCTTCTCGATATCGTGTTCCTGGGGACGTATGCCGCGGGCCTTGAGGGCTTTAGCTCGGCTACTGGGGGCGGTCTTGGCTACGGCGAGCTTCTCATAAATGCCCCTTACTCGCACTCGTTGGTGGGAGCATTGGCAATCAGCCTGCTGGCCTTGATTGTGGCGGCGGTGGCGTGGGGCAGGCGCAACGGCCTGGTTATTGGCTTTATAGTCTTTTCACATTGGGTGCTCGACCTGCTGGTGCACCGCCCTGATATGCCTATCTTGCCGGGCAACGCGGGCAACCTGCCTCTCTTGGGGCTGGGGCTCTGGATGGTGCCATGGTTGAGCGCATTCGTGGAGTTGTGCCTGGTGCTGGCTGGGGCATATATGTACTACCATGCGGCCATGCGTAGCGCCGTTCGCGCTGAGCGAGCCGACGCCAAAGCGGGACCGGCTGCAACGGTCGCGAGTGGCGGTTACAGGCAGCAAGCCCTGGTAAGCACCATTGCTATGTTCGTGCTGTTGCTGGGGACGCTGGTAGCTAACTTCTTCCTGGGTGGGTAGTCATTCCTCCTCTGCCGCGGTTTATAGGTTGTAGGGACAGGCCCCCGTGCCTGCCCCTACAACAGGGTTTCTAATTCTGCGCCCGGTTGCTGGCACGGGTCGTGCACCTAACCGGGTAGCGCCGGTAGTTCGGCGTTATATACAAGCGTACGCCTGGGCGTGCCCGGCGCGCCCCATACCCAAAGGAGTTATCATGAAGATTAGCGACATTATGACCAAAGACCCCGATTCGGTGAGCTTTGGCACAAGCATCGGTGACGTGGCAGGCATGATGCGAGACCTGGACGTGGGCATCATCCCGGTGGTGCGCGACGGCGAGCTGCGGGGCGTTATCACCGACAGGGACATCACCATCCGCGTGACCGCCGCCGGGCTTGGTCCTTACGAAGCCTCAGTGCAGGACTTCCTCTCTCCCAACGTGGTCACCATCTCCCCCGATGCCGACGTTGATGAGGTCCGCCGCCTCATGGCTGAGCACCAGATTCGCCGCCTCATGGTCACCGAGGGAGGCAAAGAGGACGGCAAGCTGCTTGGCGTTGTGTCCATTGGCGACATCGCGGTGAAGGATAGCAGCGAAGACACCGAGACAGGGGAAGTGTTGCAGGACATTTCCGAGCCGACTAAGGACTGAAACGGTTCTGAAACGTGAAACGTGATGCGGTGAGTGTTACTGGGACCGCATAGTTAAAGGGCATCACAGCCGAAGTTGTGATGCCCTTTCGTTTGTGTTGTAGATGTAGTGCCGCGCCTACAGGGGCTTCTGGTAGGTAGTAGATTGGGTGACGACTTTGTAGCCCATGCTTTCGTAGAGGTGCAGGGCACCGCTGGGGTTCTCGGTGTCCACTCCCAGGCCGGTCTGCGTCATGCCATTATCCTTGTGCAACTGCATGCTGCGGGCAAGCATCGCCCTGGCAAGCCCTCTCCTGCGCCAGGGCCGTCGCACGCTGATGTCCTCGGTGTAGCCTAGCTGGGTGCCGGTGCGTTCGTTGTAGTCATAGTTGACGAAGTTGAGGATTGACCCTGCTACCTGGTCGCCGTCCCAGACGACTACCCACAGGCGTGGCTCGTTCCTGGGGTCGGCCAGAAAGCGCTCGAAGCCGGCTTCATCGACTTCGCTTGCACCCCAGTGGTCGCGGAAGGCCTCTGCGCTGGCCTCCCAGATGGCGCGGTAGTGCTCGGGAACGACGGGGCGTATCTCCAGGCCATCCGGCATGGGCACGTCCGGGATGTGGTCGAGGTCGTCTGTCATCATAAAGAAATGGTAGCGTACAGGCTTATACTCCTGAGAGATGAGCAAGTCAGTGGTGGCTTGCATTCCGGTCTCAGCATAGGTATTAAGCACCGAGGGCGCGGCACCACCGGCTTCTTCACGAGCGGCTTCGATCTCGCGGGCGCGAGCTTCAGCCCAGCGTAACTGCGTCGTGCCAATGCCTTTGCCGCGCCACTCTGGCACGACGAATCCGAAGTGCGAATAAACGCGAGAGCCGTCCTCATGCAGGCGCTCCCAGAAGACACGGGTAAAGGCGACTAACTTGCCGTCAATCTCCGAGAGGAGCACGTCCTTAGTGGGGTCGTGGGTGGGGCTGGGGCCATAGACATACTTGAGGGTGTCGATAGTGTGCAGGTCGTGGCCCAGGCCGTCGGCTATCTTGCTGCGGGTGTTGACATCCAGGATTGGATAGTAGTCTTCCTCCCCGTGGAAGTGGCGAAAGCTAAGGCCTGGAATGGCAGGCGCACCCTCCAGGGAGATGCTGTTCTCCGGTATGGTATCCAATGATTTGTTCCCCTTTGGTAGTTACGCCTGACAAGTGATAGCCGCATACTCAAGGAAAGGCGGGCCATAACCACATGAGCCGCCTTCTCGCACACTAAATAACCCTTACCGCATCACGTTTCAGTTACCGCCCCCAGCTAAGCCCCCAGGGCGCTTCCACGTTGGCGTTGTCGGTGAGGCGCTGGATGTTGTCCAGCGAAGGGATAGTGCCCGTCACGCTGAAGTCGGCGGCGTAGATGTCGAAAGTGGCGTCTTCGAGGCCGATGTAGGCCAGCTTCGTGCCGTCCGGCGACCATGCGGGGGAGCGTGACGCGCCGTCGGTGGTAAGCTTGTAGAGGATCGGCTTGGTGCCGTCGCCCTCCCAGTCGGCGGGGTCGGCTCGCATCACGTAGATGTTGTGGGCGGTGCCTTCGCGCTGCACAAAGGCTATCCACTTGCCGTCGGGCGACCACGCGGGGTCGTATGCGCCGTCCTTGGCGCTGGTGTAATCGAGCCACTTGCCCGTTTCCAGCGTGAGCACCCAGATTTGCCCTGTTTCGCCCGGCGTGCCCACGTAGTTACTGGCCGCTATCTGCGTGCCGTTGGGCGACCAGCTAACGCGCTCTATCGCCTGCGTGCTGTGGTCCAGGAAGCTGATCCTGCGGGGGTTCTCGCCGTCGGGGTCTATCAGGAAGAGGCCGGGGTACTCGATACCCCTGTCGTGGGTCCAGGCTATCGTGCTGCCATCGGGCGACCATGCGGGGTAGAGCGCCCACAAGGCCTGCTCAGCGTAGCCGAGTTGGCCGGGGGTACCCAGGTCGCCTGTCTCCACACCCGTGGGCCTGTAGTTGGTGAGCGCCGTGGGATGGCTTGGGTCGTCAACGTTGAGCGTGTACAGGTCCGAGAAGCCCTCATCGAAGCGCACGTAGGCGATCTCCGAGCCATCGGGGGAGAAGGCGGGCATAGCGTCGCGCTTGTCCTGCTCGTCGGCGGGGCCCTTGGTAAGCTGGACCTCCCTGCCGCCGGTGTAGAGCCAGATAGCCCCGTCTTTGGTGTAGGCTATCTTGCCGCCCTCGTCCCCGGCTGCCGTGGTAACGCTGCCCACGCGCTGGTTTGAAGGCAGGTTGCCCAGCAATGTCGCGCCCAAGAGTGCCAGCGCCAGTATTACAATGATTTTTCTCATCAAGCCCTTGTCCGTAGAAAGTTTGACGGGTGTACGCTTTACGTCGTTGCGTACTTATGGACCTAGCCGAGGTTGGCTCCGCGCCAGCGCATCCAGAGGGCGTACCCTATACGGTTATACACGTAGTCATACGCGCCGGGGTACTCTATTTCTCTGCCACCAAAGCCTTTCTTGAACCAGTATACACCACGCAGACCGGAACGTGTATTCACTGGGGAAACCGAGTCGCTGCCACCTGTGGCTTCAGTGTCGTCTTCGGCGGGCGCGTCGGGGATACCCCAGAAGTCGTACAGAGTGCAGCCTTGCTCCCGCGCCCAGCGTATCGCTTCCCACTGGAGCAGGTAAGTGGGCATGTGCTCCCGCCCGCGATTGGCCGAGGCCCCGTACATGTAGATCGCCTCGCGCCCGAACTTGAGCGCCAGCAGGCCCGCTATTGGTCCCTCCGCACGCTCTTGCTCGTCCGGGTGCTCGGCCAGCAGCACCAGTGCGCTGTTGTCAGCATGAGGCCCGAACACCTTCCACATCTGCTCGTAGTATGGGAAGGAGTGGATGCCGAATTCGTCGCGCTCGCCTGTAACCTCCAGCAAGTTGTAAAACGCACGAAGGTCGTCCAGGGTTCCGGCCCGCCGCACGACCACTCCCCGCCGTCCTGCCAGCCGCAGGTTGTAGCGCGTCTTGGGCTTCATCGCCTTGAGCAGGTCGTCCTCGCTCTTATCAAGGTCCAGCACCATGCTGCGGGCGGGTTGCAACCGTCCGGCGGGCTGGAAGCCAAGCGCCTGCATCTTGCGGTCAACGGCTGCTTTAGTCTGGTGCTCACCCAGTTCTATGTTCGGCTCGACCTTGAGGAAGATAGCCCCGCGCTTTTTGGCGGCCCTGTGCACGCCGGACCAGAAGGCCTGTTCTGCCGCCTCATCCACGCTAGCGCCGGGCATAGCGACAGGGCCGCGGGGTATATAAGCGACCGACATTGGCAGCGGCACGCGCGGGACCGCCCTGAACAATAGCTGCGCTGATTGAATAGGGGAAGGGGATGCGCTCTCTGTGGGGGCCCTGCGGAGTAACGCCAGCCTCAGGGGAGACCACCCGGCTTGCTTCTTGAACTCGCCCCAGCGCCACGATTGGAGCAGGCTTGCCCCGGCCAGGCTCATGCCCCGGTCCCAATCAGCTGGACGCGAAGGGGAAATCAGGGAGAACTCTTTGCCGGCTGCCTGGTCTGTGTAGCCCACGTGCTGTGCGGACGCCGCCTGCGTGCCGCTGCTACTCACGCCTGCCGGAGCCGTTAGATAGCTGGTCCTGGTGCGGTCGAGGCAGGGGGGTGGAGTGCACGTCGGCGCAGGCATCGGCGTCAGGGAGCGAGAACTCGTCGTGGGTGGCGTAGTCGTAGCTGCCCTGGCTTTCTAGCTGCTGAGGACGGCCCTCGCGCTGCTCCCAGTAGGGCTGCTGAGGGCGCTCACCACCAGCCCGCAGACGCTCGCGCTCCCTCTCGCCCGATACTCTCTCGGGCTGTGGTGTGCCATAGCCGGTGTTGGTGCTGATACTGTAGGCGCTGTAGGCATAGATGCTACGGGAGTCGGAACCGGCACCCTGTACGCTCTTGATGTGAACGCCGGGGCCGGACGGGGCGTTGCGGAAGATGCCGGGGAGGCTGCCGATCTCGGTGAACTGGTCCGCTACGTCGATCAGCTCGTTGGAGGTGCTGATGCCGAAGCCTATCACCTCGCAGCGCACGCCCTTGGTCTGCACGGCGTCTATGAGGCGCACAAAGTCGCCGTCGCCGCTCACCAGCACTACCACGTCCAGGTTCTCGGACAGGAGCATGATGTCAACGGCCATCTCTATATCGAGATTAGCCTTGATGCGCCCGCCTTCGTACTTGTGGATGTCCTTGCAGATGACCTTGTAGCCATTGGCGCGCAGGAAATCTATGAATTTACGCTGGTTGGGGTTTTCGGGATCCACGCCCGTGTACGCGGAGGCCCTTATGAGGTCGCGGCCCGCTACGGCGTGCTCCAACAATCTGCAATAATTTACTTCCACTCCTGCGGACTTGGCCGAGTAAAACAGGTTCGACACATCCACGAATACGCCTACATTGTGTGACATTTTCTTAATCTCCATTGATATCTTATGGCCGGTTTCAATGATGCTGGCTCGTATATGCTGTGATTATACCTTAAAACCTTGATAATTGTGTCAATGAATTGGACGATGGACGATGGACGGCAGACACTTTGCCATCGTCTATCGCCCGTCGTCCATCGTCTACCCTCTCACATCCAGCGGGTTGGAGGTGAAGGCGATTTCGTCTATGGCTTCCTGGGCGGCTTCGCGGACGGCGGGCTCCTTGCTGTTCAGCGCTTTGAGCAGGGCTTCCCTGGCTGCTTTCCCGCCTATCTGCCCCAGCGACCAGATGGCTGCCAGCCGCACCTCGGTGTCCCGGTCGTCCACCAGGCGGGTCAGGGAGTGGAGGGCGTCGGCCAGGATCATCTCACCGGCGGCGCGGGCTGCCTCGTAGCGCATGGCGGGGCGGGTGCTTTCCAACTCGTCCAGCACCACCTGCTGCCACCGCTCGTCCAGGCTGCGGCCCATCGCAAAGACCGCGCTTTCCGCCTGCGAACCGCCGCTCTCGTAAGCCTCGGAAATCAGGCTCTCCACTTCCTTGTCGCCGTGGAAGTAGCCGAGCGATTCGATGCTGCGGCGGCGTACGTCGCTGTCTTCCTTCTCGTCGTTCGCGGCGTCGAGGAGCACCTGGCGCAGCCTGTCGCCGTTCGTACCCAGCTTCTCACTGCAATGCGCGATGTAGGTGAAGCGGCCCAGCGCCTTGGCTACGGCTTCACGCACGCCCTGGTCCGGGTCGCGCCGGAGCATATCGAGCAGCCTGCCCAGTAGCAGCTTGCTCTCGTCCTCGTACAGCCCTTCGACTGCCGTGGTGCGTACCTCCGGGCTTGCGTCCTCCAGGCCCACCAAGAAGACGTGGCGGAAATCGAGGTCTATGTTGTCTTCGGCCATTTGTACCAGTTCGTGCATGATATATCTTCTTCTTTCGATGGGCAGCGCGGGCCAGTTCTCGCGGAAGTCGGCTCGCTCGGTGCTGTCCAGGTCGCTAAGGAAAGTCAGTGCGGCGTGAGAGGGCACTTTGTCCTTGCCCACCGCCTCTAGTTTCTCATTGAATGTTGCCATTTTCTATTCCTGTTTTTCTAGTTTGGTTTCAGAAGCGTGGTCCAGAAACGTGAAACGTGAAACGTGATGCGGTGTGGGTGGCCCGGTGCTGATCTTCAAACAGGGTCGCTTTCTGTCGCTGTGCGATACTGTTTACTTCTCAGAACCGAATGCCACAGGCCACGTCACGTTTCACGTTTCACGTTTCTGAACTGCGTTTCTGACTTACGATGGTTTCTTAGATGCGTCGTAGAAGTACGCGCCTTCATTGTTCTCGTCGGCGTAGAAGTAGGGGTAAGCTCCTGAGAGTAGCGTCCTGAGCCAGCTCTTGGAGATGGGGCGCTCGACATTCACCACGGGGTAGATATCGTCGAACAGCGCCCACGGCTTGCCGTCCAGTTCCTCACCTACGGCCTCAAAAGCGTTGATGATGATGATGTCCGGCTTCTTGCGTTCGCCTTCGTCCAGCTTTTTCTGGTTGTGCAGCTTGCCGAACTTGGTCTCGGTCAGCAGCATGGCCGGGTTGGTCTCCACCGAATACGATACCGGGCGGAAGACGTAGCGGCCGCGCCTCTCGTCGAGTTGTAGCAGGTTCTCTTCGCGCTCCTTCACGGTGGTGTAGCGGACCTCGAACACGTCCTCTCCGCGGTCGGTCGGCACGATC
The DNA here is from genome assembly GCA_034667185.1 of Chloroflexia bacterium. Classification (GTDB taxonomy): domain Bacteria; phylum Chloroflexota; class Chloroflexia; order QHBQ01; family JADMIH01; genus JADMIH01. The sequence goes on from JAXDKH010000073.1 coordinate 7,970, forward strand.
TGGAACCTGGCTCCCGGCACTAGATGCCCGGTGAACAGTTCGTTCAGGCCCATGATGAAGCCGCCACGGTTGGGGGTGGGGTAGCGAAGCTCCGCGATTAAGGCGCCATACAGTTGCGGTATCTCGAACCTGATGAGGGACGCACGCTGGTCTTCGAAGATGGCCCCTGGGAATATCCGCTTGAAGCGGCGATCGTAGGGCAGCACCCCGTTCTCGTACTCATAGTAGGTCAGCGAGTGCTCGTAAGTCGGCGCCTCGGCGGTGTCCTCGTCCTCGACCGACTGGATAGCCGGGTCTTCAAGGTAGCGGTAGTCCTGGCCGATTTCCGCAGGCTTGCGGACCGGGTGGGACACGGGTGAAGAGTTGGTGATGATCCAGAGCCTGTCGCTGTCCACGCCCACGAACTCGAAGTCCTTCTTCTCGCGCAGCAGCTTTGTGTTGAGGGAGAAGCGGGCGCGGTCGTAGTCGGGGTGCTCGGCCCTGCGGCCCAGCACGTCCGTCATGATGTCACGGTCCGAGGCCACACCACCCGTCTCCGGCTCCTCAAGGTACTCGCGTATGCGGCGGAAGTCGCCCTTGCTGAAGCGCTCGGTAGCCTCCTCCACGAATATCTCGGAGCCGAAGCGCACGATACGCGTGTCGCTCTCCAGCATCGAGCCAATCGCCCCTTCGAGCGCGGCGACCACAGCCTCGTTCTCCAGAAGCTCGTCCACGGACCTGGTGAGGTCGATGGTGGCCGGGCCGCCTGCCGTCTGCACCGTGACCTCCACCGGGCCTGTAATCACGGGCGCGGCAGGAGCAGCAGGGGCAACCGGGGCTGGCTTGGGCCTGACAGGGGCGGTATCTACGGCAGGCTGAGCAGATGCAGCCGCAGCGGGCCTCGTCTCGGCGGGCTGCTCTGTGCGTGCAGGTGGGGTCTGCGGGCGTGGCTGAGTAGCGGGCTGGGCAGATGCAGTGACTTGAGCAGCAGGTGGCGTTGCAGGTGCTACTGGCGTTGCAGCGGGTCTCGGTGCGGCTGTCTCTTCGGGCCTCCTCGGGGGAGTTTCCGTAGCTGGCGCGCCGGCCGCTGCCGTGGGCTGAGTAGCAGGCGTAGCGGTTTGCGGCTGGGTAGGTGCGGGCACCGCCGGAGCGCTCGCAGCGGCAGCGGCTGCCGGAGTCTGCGTGGTAGCGGGAGCAACGGGTGCCGGTGTTGCGGGTTCCGCGGCACGTTGCGGTGCAGGCTGTGCAGGCTCCTCTTCAGGCTCCGGCACCACCGGCTGCGGGATCAGGTGCGACGGGATGAGAGTCTGGAACTCCACGGGCTTGTGGGGCTGGGGCGGCAGGTGGGGCGTGTTGCGCGGGGCGGGCGGCGCGGGTAGGTCGGCCAGGGTGTCGATGAAGGCTTCGCGCTCGGCGGCCCTGTTCATCAGGCCCTCGACGTACTCGCGGGAAGCCCCGGCATCCAGCGTGGTCGCCTCGGTATTGAGACGCTGTTTGAACGTATGGGTGTTGCGGTCGCCGTTCTGGCTGTGGGGTGCGTGGCCCGACTTGGTGGTGACGAAGTCGCCGTTCGCCTCGCGGCCAAATACCTCGGGGTTCTTCTCAAGAGCGGAGACCAGCTTGCGCGTCAATTGGGTGGCGTTGCCGCCCGACATCGCCCCACCTTCCTTGGTGAGCGCCTTCACGATGGCGTCCGCGCTCATCTTGATGGGCGCGTTGGCACCGAAGAGCATGCCCTTGCGCTTCATCACGTCAAACGCGCGGGCCGCGATCTCCTTCTCTTCCTTTGTCCCCTCGAACGCTATCTGCGTCTCTGTTTCCATACTGCCTGCTGCTCCTCAACTCTTAGCTCTTAGGCCGTAATGCGTTACGTGTTACTTCCCCGCGTCCCTGATGCCACGCTCCTCGCGCACCATCTCCAGGTAGCGGCGGACCAGCGAACTGATGGTCTGCGGGCGACCTGACCTGCGCATCCAGTCTATCAGACGCTCCACATCACGCGCGTTGGGTGTAATATCGTTGCCTGCCAAATGGGTGCCTCCCCGGATACTATTAAATGTAAGCTAAATGTAAGCGCTACAAGCTATTTTACCGGATAGCTCTATTGTTGACAAACGTCACGGCTACAAGTGTCAGATGCCAGTGACCTTCCCACCTGCAGTTGTACGCATGAACCTTACAACAGCCCGCAACGTAACATCATACGCGTAGGTTACGAAGCACAGAACCAAGACCCCTTTTGTCATTCCGAGCGCAGCGAGGAATCAGGTG